>NZ_JAMYUQ010000006.1:0-366802 GCF_040323095.1 Mesorhizobium sp. M0058 | reverse complement strand
GGCGGGCACCCCCCGGGGGGGGGGCCCCGCCCCCAACCGCCCCCCCCCCCCCCCCCCCTGCTGGCTAACCCCCCCCCCCCACAAGGGGGAGGGTACGAAATCCCTCAAAACTCAATCCCCTGCTGTGCCTTCACGCCGGCCGAAAAATGATGCTTGGTCACGCCCATCTCCGTCACCAGATCCGCCGCCTCGACCAGCGCCGGCTTGGCGTTGCGGCCGGTGACGACGACATGCAGACCTTCGCGCCGCGCTTTCAGCGCCGCCACCACTCTGTCGAGATCGAGATAGTCGTAACGCAGCGCGATGTTTAGTTCGTCCAGCACGACGAGGCTGATCGAGGGATCGGCGATCAACTCCAGTGCCTTGGCCCAGGCGGCTTCGGCCGCCTTAATGTCGCGCTTCAGATCCTGCGTCTCCCAAGTGAAACCCTCGCCCATCGTGTGCCAGACGACGCGGCCGCCAAACGCCGCGAAGGCATCCTTTTCGCCGGTGTGCCATTTGCCCTTGATGAACTGGACGATTCCGACGCGCTTGCCATAGCCGAGCATGCGCAGCGCCAGCCCGAAGGCAGCCGTGGTCTTGCCCTTGCCGGGTCCGGTGTTGACGATCAGCAGCCCCTTCTTGACCGTCTTTTCCGCGACCTCGGCGTCCTGCACCGACTTGCGCTTGGCCATCTTGGCGCGATGGCGCTCTTCGTCTTTTGTGTCGATATCGGTCATCTCATTTCACCTTGAGCGGCAGCCCCGCCACCATCAGAAGCACCATATCAGCTACGACCGCGATCTGCTGGTTGAGCCGGCCGGCGGCATCGCGGAACCGGCGTGCCAGCGCATTGTCGGGCACGATGCCTTGTCCGACTTCGTTGGAGACCACGAACCACGGTCCGCGCGGCCGCGAAAGCACATCGGCCAGCCGCCGGCACTCCCCCTCTAGATCATGATCGGCCAGCATATGATTGGTCAGCCACAGCGTCAGGCAGTCGACAAGCACCGGCTGGTTGTCCGGCAGCGCCTCAAGTGCACCGGCAAGATCAAGCGGGGCGTCGATGGTCGCCCACCCCTCGCCGCGGCGCGAGCGGTGCTGCGCGATGCGCTCGCGCATTTCGCCGTCATAGGCTTGCGCGGTGGCGATATAAGCCCATGGCGGCGGCAACGCCGTCGCCAAACTTTCGGCATGCACGCTCTTGCCGGAGCGCGCACCGCCGATGATGAAGGTCAAACTGCGATCAGGCAAAGCTGTCGCGCAGGCTGGTCGCGGTGCCGGTGAAGCGCGCGCGCACTATGCCGACAACTGCGCCGAGCACCACCCAGAACACCAGATTGGTCAGCGTCACCGCCACCACGAACTGATGATGCAGGCCCTCCGGGATCGGCGTTACAAAACTGTCAGGCTGCGGCGCGCCGACAATATGCGGGGCGACGATCAGGACGACGGCGAGCACGGTCAGGGGCGCCGACGTGCGGAAGGTGATAAGGGCAAGACCGATCGCCGTTGCCATCACCGTTGCCCACCACCAGATCTGGCGCTGCATGAGATCGGCCGCCGGCATTGCCGGCAGTTCCGGCGGTAGGCCGAGTCCCGGCGCCAGCGTGAACACGGCAAAGCCGGCCAGACCCCAGAACACGCCCTGGCGCCAGCTGCCGATGCCGCCGGCGAACTCGGAAACCGCCACCAGGACCAGCGCGAAGCCGATGCCGGTGACGATATTGGCGACGACACTGAAGGCGAAGCGCTCGAAGCCGTCGGCCGGCGCCCAGCCTTCGTCCTCCGCCGGCGCGGCTGCTTCAGCCGGGGCTGCGCTGCTCACGGCATTTTCCGCCGGCGCGGCGGTGCTCATGGCATTGGTGTCCGCAGCGTTGGCGGCGGGCGCCGCGGCATGCTCATGCTCATGGCCGCCACCAGCCTTTTCGTAGACCTCCGCCTTGAGGATCAGCGGCACGGTGGCGTAGGCCTGCATGCAGGCGAGAGCGACACCGGCCACGAGCCCTGCGATCGCCGCGATGAACACGACGTTGCGAAACAGGTTCATGATGTCAGATCCTCGTCAGTGGCAGGGAAACGCCATCGAATGGCGATAGTCGTGCGCCGCATTGTGGACCGCATCGATGTGCGAGAAACCGACAACGCCGACGACGAAAATCCCCAGAAACGCGCTAAGCACGAGCTGCATGAAGCGCGACTGCGAGGAGACGGAAGCGCCGAGGGAGACGGAAGCGGTATTCATATCTTGTCCTTTCGCCCTCCACCCGAGGGCATCGAAGTCAGTTCCCTGTCGCCGGCAGGTCTCCTGGCTCGCGGATCAGCGCCCTTCCCCACCTTCCCGAAGAAAAAATCCTCAGTGGCTTGGAGAGGACTACCGCACACAGTTGCGGGGGCAGCCACGGCATTGGGCCAACAAGTCAGCCCTCACCGCATTCCCTCTTGGTCCCTAACGGAACCGACGACATGCATGACTATAGGCTGAAACGGCCGCATCCGGCAAACCAAATTCCGCCGGCGAACAGCGCGAATGCGCCATGCGGCGTTACGGGTTCAACGCGGTGATCCGCTCGGCAACCAGCCGCTGCAGCCGCCACAGATGGCGATCGTGAATGCCGCGCTCTTCAAGGTTTTTCACCGTGTTGTAGAGATAGTCGGCGCCCGATCCCCAGTGCCCGCAGGACGTGGCCAGCCTTTCGACGATCTTGCCTTCGTCGAGCGGGCCGGAATAGGTCAGGCCGTTGCGGTTGATCACGAAGGCCAATGCCCTGAGCGGTCCGGCCTCGCTTGCAAGCTTCAGCATGCGCGGCCGGTAGCTTGTCGGCTTCAGCGTGACTTCGCGCCGGAAAAGCCGGCCCAACTGCTCGCGCCGGTTATTGTCGGTCAGCCGAAAGGCGACGCCCTTGCATTGTCCGCCACGGTCCAGCGCCATCATCAGGCCGGGGCTGTCCTTGGTGCCGCGCCAGCGCGTCATGTTCATGCAAAAGGACCGATGCCAGCCGCGCGCCAGCGCAACGCGGTCCTCGACATAATCTATTTCCGGTTTCCAGATCAGCGATCCATAGCCGAACAGCCATAGCGGTTCGCTATCCGGGAGTTCGACCTGCAATTCATCCAGAAGCGCGTCATAGTCGGCTTCATCGAGATGCATCGCGCCCGGATCAGGCCCGGGGTCCCTGATCTCGCGCCAGCAGAGCGCGACCAGCTCCGGCGTAAGCGACATCTGTCGTGCGGCCACGTCCGAATCCCCCCAATTCCGAATGTCCCATGTCCACGACATGATTATGCGCCGCGCTTGCAACCGGCAATGCGGCACTCTGATTGACAAACGATTTGCCGGGGTGTCGGCTGACGCTTCATAGGAAGCCAGCCATGCATCCCAACCCGAGCGAGCGCGACCCTTATAACGGCCTGAGCCGGGCCGAACCGACGCTACCGTCATCGGCCTATTGGAATAGCGAGGCTTACCAGCGCGATCTCGACGCCATCTGGTACAAAAGCTGGCTGCTCGTCTGCCGCGAGGCCGATCTTGCCCAGCCTTTGGCATTCAGGACATTCCGCGTCGGCACGCAGGAAATCGTCGTGCTGCGTGACGAGACCGGCGAGTTGCGCGCCTTCCACAACACCTGCCGGCATCGCGGCTCGCAGCTTTGCCAGGAAAGCGAGGGCCGGCTGAAAGCGCGGCTCATCACTTGCCCCTACCACGCCTGGTCCTACTCGCTGCGCGGCGATCTCGTGCGCGTTCCCTCGAAATCTCTGCCCGAAGGTTTCGACAAGGCAGATCATCCGCTCTACCGGGTGGCGCTGTCGGTGTGGCGCGGCTTTGTCTTTGTGAACCTTCAGCAGGCGACGGCCGGCTCCGCCGAGACCTCCTTCGATCCCGCATCCGGCGACCTCGCCAACTGGCCGCTGGAAACGCTGGTATCAGGCCATGTCCTGCGCAAGGTGATGAACTGCAACTGGAAAATCTTCTGGGAGAACTTCAACGAGTGCCTGCATTGCCCAGGCGTCCACAAGGACCTGTCTCGGCTGGTGCCGATATACGGCCGCGGCCTGATGAGCCGGCACGACGACCCCGACTGGGTCCGCCATGCCGACAATGACGCACCGGAGTTTTCGGGTGGCCTGCGCGCCGGCGCCGAGACCTGGTCGCGCGACGGACATGCCCATGGCCCGGTCTTCCCGGGCCTGTCGCCGGCCGAGCGTGCGGCCGGACAGACCTATGCCACCAGCCTGCCCTCGATGTTCATCGTCGGCCATGTCGATTATGTCAGGACGGTGCGACTGATGCCGCTCGGTCCCGAACAGACCGAACTCACCGCCGAGTGGCTGTTCGCGCCCGAGGCGCTGGCTGGGACGGACATCGACAATGTCGTCGCCTTCGGCACCCAGGTGCTGGAGGAGGATGCCGCGATCTGCGAGATCAACCAGAAAGGCCTGCGCTCGATGCGCCACCAGGCCGGCGTGCTGATGCCGGAGGAGTACGATCTGCACCGCTTCCACAACTGGGTGCGCGAGCGGCATGCAGCGCTTGAGGCAACCGCCTGATCGGCGACTAAAGCGACTTTGGCAGATAGCGCCAGGTGATAAAGCCGCAAACCGCGGCCAGAATGCCCAGCGTCACGAACACCGAGCCGAGGCCGAAAAACGCCAGCACCACCGAATAGACCAGCGGCGGCGTCAGCTCGGAAAAGTCGAGATAGGTGCGGTAGACCGCGGCCATCTGCGCCCGCTCATAGGACCGCACCGAGCGCATGAAGGCGGTCGAGCCCAGTGCATCGAGCGCGATGGTGAAGAAGGCGCCGCAGAGCAGGAAAAAGCCCGTAAGCAGCGGCGCGGTAGTGCCGACCGCGCCCGCCGCAAGCAGCGTCGCCGACATCGCGAAATAGGCGAAGGTCATGGTGCGCCGGCCGCCGAAGCGTTTTCCCGCTTTGCCCCAGAAGATCGCCATGAACAACAGCGCATTGCCGGCCGAAACCAGCAGGCCGCCGGCAAGCTTGCCCTCGCCGGTAATCACCATGAACAGCGACCCGTAGACGAAGAACGTCGTCCAGAAGCAGGAGCGGCCGAAGGCGATCAGCCAGGCCAGCCTGAGCCTGGGTTGTGCTACGAAGCGGCCGATATTGGCCAGCGGATTGGCCGGCCGTGTCTTGCCCGGCCGGATCGACCGGTTGTCGCCCAGCCTGTAGGTCCAGAACAGCGCCAGCAAGGCCAACGCAAACACCGCGACCGCGCCATGCGCGGCATAGATGCCGTAGCGTGTGTAGAGGAAGATGCCGAGTGTCGGCCCGCCGGTCCAGGCCAGCATCGACCACGCCATGCGCAGCGATTCGGCCTGCATGAAATCGGTCTTGCGGATGTGGTCCATGATGTAGAGGTTGAGCGTGATCGACAGGGCGCTCGCCCCCATGACGCGGCACAGCATGCCTGTCAGTTGCCCGGCAAGCGTGTGGGTGACGAAGAACAGAGAGCCTATCGCCAGCAGGCAGGCGCCGGCGGTATAGACCCAGCGCCGGGCAAACCTGCGGATCAACATCGGCATGAACAAGGTCACCGACAGGCCGAGCAGCGCCACGATGGTGTAGAGGATCGAGACGATCTGCTCGTTGTGCAGAATCTCATAAGCCTGGATCGGGATGACGCTCGATACCGTGGCGCGGGCGAAGGATTCGACCGCATAGAGCGAGGCGAAGGTGCGCGCATCCGCCGGACGCAGGGCTGGCAGCCAGATCGGATGGCGCACATGGGTGGACATTTGATCCCCAAATCAGACTCGCAGCCCAAATCTGCGCTGGCGCTTCCTCCGCCGGTAACAGGAAACCGACCCCTTCCCGGCAAAAAGCAAATTCGGCCAAAGGCTTTCCGGCTCTGGCCTAAAGCGCCGCCCGATGCAGCCGCACGGCATGACCCGGAGCGTAGAGGGCGGCCTTCTTTTGTCCGGTGCAACCGTGATAGTCGTCTTTGGGGCTGAATCAGATCGCGAGACCATGAGCATCCATACCGCACCCCCTGGAGATCAACTGAAGCGAGATCAACCGAAGCGCATCGTCGCCATCGATGTCGTACGCGGCATCGCGCTGATCGCCATGGCGAGCTACCACTTCACCTGGGATCTCGAAAATTTCCACTACACCGACCCCGGCCTCACCGCCGTCGGCTGGTGGAAGATCTATGCGCGCTGCATCGCCTCGACCTTCCTGTTCCTGGTCGGCGTCAGCCTGTTTCTCGCTCATGGCAGGCAGATCCGCTGGACCGGCTTCTGGAAACGTTTTGCCATGGTCGCCGTCGCGGCCGCCGCTATATCGGCGGTCACGTACTTCATCACGCCGGACAGCTTCATCTTCTTCGGCATCCTGCATCAGATCGCGCTGGCCAGCTTGCTCGGCCTTTTGTTTCTGCGGCTGCCTTCCTGGCTGACGCTGGTCGTGGCGGCGGTGGTGATCGCAGTCCCCCTCTATCTCCGATCCGAAGCCTTCGATCATCCGGCGCTGTGGTGGGTCGGCCTGTCGGCGATCAACCCGCGCTCCAATGATTACGTGCCGCTGTTTCCCTGGTTCGGCGCCGTGCTTCTCGGCATCGCCGCGGCAAAGTTTGCGTCCACCACTGGCCTGCTGGCGCGGCTGGCCACGCTGGGATCAGGAAGCTGGACCAGGCCGCTCACCTTCATCGGCCGCCACAGCCTGGCTTTCTACCTGATCCACCAGCCGCTGCTGTTCGGCTGCGTCTGGCTGTTCTCGCAGATTGCGCCGGCGCCCGTCGAAACAAGGGAAGTGATCTTCCTCAAGGAATGCCAGGTATCTTGCGAACAGCAGCGCGACACGGAGTTCTGCACCAGCTATTGTGTGTGCATGCTGGACACGCTGCAAAGCGAAGCGGCATTCGACCGGCTCTACAATGGCGACCAGACCCCGGAGTTCAAAGCGCATCTCGGTGAACTCGCCGGCATCTGCACCGCAAGGACGGAGGAGAGTCCGATGACGCAGGGAGGGCAACAATGACTGACAAGCTGGCAAAACCCCGGCTGGCAAAACCCGATCTACCGAGACCACGGCTGATCCCGTGGCCGCCACTGATCTACATCGCCGCCATCGCCATCAGCATCGTGCTCGGCCTGTTCTATCCCCTGCCCTGGATCGGCGACCTCTTGGGCGACCTTTTGTTTGCCGCCGGCTTTGTGGTGCTGTTTGCCGTCGCAGCCCTCTGGTTCACCGCTATCCGCACCATGATCCGGGCCAAAACGACGATGAACCCCAATGGCGTGCCGGAGCATCTGGTGACGTCTGGCCCGTTCGGCGTCACGCGCAACCCGATGTATCTGGCCAACACGCTGCTTTTGATCGGCGTCGCCTTCGTCTCGGGGATCGTATGGTTCCTGCCGCTGGCTTTGATCGCGGCATTTGCAACGCAGAAGGTCGCCATCGAGAGCGAGGAGAAGGTGCTGTTCGCCAAATTCGGCAAGAAGTACCGCGACTATGCGAAGCGGGTCAGGCGCTGGATCTGAGGCGGCGTGGCAGGGGTGTATACCTTGGCGATTAGCTGGCGCATCCGTCTCTTCGTCATCCACGGGCGGAGCAAGGAGCGTAGCGACGCAGCACAGACCCGAGGATCCATGCCGCGACTCCAGAGCGTTGCTATGGTCCAGAATTCGCTACCGCTGCACTCCACGACCGATGTCACGGAATGGCAACTGTGTTCATGCGAATGCTTTTTTATCGCGAATGATGGCGTTGAGGACGACGAGAAGCTTTCTTGCGACGGCGATGATGGCGAGTTTCTTGGAACCTGAGCGGGGCTGCGATGGCGGTGTAGAAAGTTCTGAAGCGCTCACAAGCCCGGATGGCGCCGAGCGCTGCCATGTAGAGTGCGCGACGTACGCGTGATCGACCACCCTGGATCTGGCTCCTGCGATTGAGCTTGCCGCTCTTGTTGTCGAAGGGAGCAAGGCCGGCGAGTGCCGCGATCGACTTGGGTGAGTGTTGGCCGAGCTCGGGCAGGTGTGCCAGCAGCGAGAACGAAGTGATCTTGGAGACGCCGGGTACGGAGATCATCAGCGCGTTGTCGCGGGCCATGTCCTCGGCTTGGGTAATGGCTTGGGCGATCTGCCCCTCGATACCCTTGATGCGGACATTGAAGGTAGCGATCAGCTCTTCGATTTCGGCGATGACAATCGCGCCGAAGGCTTCGCTGCGCTGTTTCTTCAACGTTGCCCTGATCTCGACCATTTGGTCGCGAAGGCGGGCAAGCGATTGAAGGTGTTCGCCTTCTTCGCGCGGTGCCGGCTCGGCTTCCGGGTGATAGCGGCGGCCATAGTCGCTCAGCATCCTGGCATCGAGACGGTCGGTCTTGGCGCGCCGTCTCGTCGACTTCGCATAGTGGTGGGTGTGCGCCGGATTGTGCCGCGAGAACGGCACGCCGGCCTTGGCCAGCGCATGACGCAGCAGGCGGTCATGAACGCCTGTCGCCTCCATGACGACGAAGTCTCGACTGGGATGCAGGCCTGCCACATAGGCAGCGATCGCATCGGCCTGATTGTCGATGCGATGGTATTGACCGCTTGCCTCATCAAAAAAGTCCAGCCACTGCTTTGAGATGTCGCAACCGACATAGTTCTGCATTATCATGTCCACGCCTCTTCCTGTGGTGCGGGGTCTGCTTGGAACAGCCCCGTGCAACTGTTCAGGTTGATGGTTCACCGGTGGGAAGGGACCGAGCCATGCCACGGCCTGTCCTCAAAAAGGACGACCAGGATCCTGTCGGTCTCCTTCCCACCCCAAACATAGCATGGGAACAACACACAGGATTCTAGGGTCTCCGCGACGGAGCTTCGCTCCTGCTTCGCCCTAGAATGACGAAGTGTGGAAGGCCTCCGCTAATCGCGACCGTTTGCGACGGGCGCGCAAACGCTCGACGATCCGCTCAGGTATTTACCCCCAACTCCACCAGCCGCTCGACGCAAGACTCCTCCGCCTGGTCGAGCTCCGCCAGCGTCTCCTCGAGATCGCGGCGCTTCTGGCGCAAATCCTCGCGCTTTTCCTCGATGCGCTTGATCATCAGGTTGAGTTGACCGACCTCGCCGGGCGGTTCCTTGTACATCTGGATGATTTCGCGGATCTCGTTGATCGAGAAGCCGAGCCGTTTTCCGCGCATGATCTGACGGATCAGATGCCGGTCAGATGGGCGAAACAGCCTTGTGCGGCCCCGCCGGACCGGTTGCACCAGCCCCTCGTCCTCATAGAAGCGCAGCGTCCGCGTCGACACGTCGAATTCGCGGGTCAGTTCGGTGATCGAATAATATTCCCGCATCTTTGCTCCAAATGTCGGAACATCGGAAAACGCCCGGTCGCCCGGGATTTCCAACGCATTCCGATCAACCCCGTTCCAAGCCGGACTCGGCATGAAACCCCGCGCAAGCCTCGCACCACATTTACGTAAAAGTCAATTGAACCCGCAACGCCTCTTTCTC
Source organism: Mesorhizobium sp. M0058 (assembly GCF_040323095.1). Lineage (NCBI taxonomy): Bacteria > Pseudomonadati > Pseudomonadota > Alphaproteobacteria > Hyphomicrobiales > Phyllobacteriaceae > Mesorhizobium > Mesorhizobium sp. M0058. Next base: position 357,360 of record NZ_JAMYUQ010000006.1, on the reverse strand, counting down.
AAGGGATAGCGAACCACCAGGTGGCCAGCCCGAGGAAGGCAAAGAAGCCAACGACGTCGGTGACCGTAGTGACGAAAACCGCCGACGCCACCGCCGGGTCGATCTTGAACCGGTCGAGCAATAGCGGGATCAGGATACCGGCAAGGGCTGCCACGAACATATTGATGATCATCGCCGCCGCTATGATGCCGCCCAGATTGGGATCGCGGAACCAGACGGCCGCGACGATGCCGATCAGCACGGCGAAGATGATGCCGTTAATGGAACCCACGCCCATTTCGCGGCGGATGATGCGGCCGGCATTGTAGATGTCGAGATCCCTGGTCGCCAGCGCGCGCACCGTGACGGTCATGGTCTGCGAGCCGGCATTGCCGCCCATGCCGGCCACGATCGGCATCAGCACGGCCAGTGCCACGATGTGCTCGATGGTGCGGTCGAACAGGCCGATCACCGAAGCCGCGAGGAACGCCGTCAACAGGTTGACCAGCAGCCAGGGCACGCGCGAGCGCGAGGTCGAAAGAATGCTGTCGGACAACTCTTCGTCGCCGACGCCGCCCATGCGCAGCAGATCTTCCTCGGCCTCCTGCTGGATGACGTCGACGACGTCGTCGATGGTCAGCACGCCGACCAGCCGCTCGTTCTCGTCGACGACGGCGGCGGACAGAAGATCGTATTGCTCGAAGTCCCGCGCCGCCTCTTCCTGGTCCATGGTGGCCGGAATGGCGTGCCTCGTCTCGTGCATCACGTCTCCGACCTTGGTCGTGCGCTTGGTGCGCAGGATCTGGTCGAGGTCGATGGCGCCGAGCAACTTGAAGCTTGGATCGATGACGAAGATCTGGCTGAAGCGCTCGGGCAGGTTCTTGTCTTCGCGCATGTAGTCGATGGTCTGGCCTATGGTCCAGAACGGCGGCACGGCGACAAATTCGGTCTGCATGCGGCGACCGGCGGTCTCTTCCGGGTAGTCGAGCGAGCGGCGCAGCCTGATCCGCTCGGTGAACGGCAGCTGCGACAGGATCTCGTCCTGGTCTTCCTTTTCAAGGTCTTCGAGAATGTAGACCGCGTCGTCGGAATCGAGGTCCTGCATGCCCTGGGCAATTTGCTCATTGGGCATATTGTCGACGATATCGCGGCGGATCGCCTCGTCGACCTCGGTCAGCGACGAGAAGTCGAAGTCGGCGCCGAGCAGTTCGACAAGGGCGCGACGCTGTTCGGGGTGCAGTGCCTCGAGCAGATCGCCAAGTTCCGACTGGTGCAGGTCGTCGACTTCGCGCTTCAGCGTCAGCGTATCGCGATCGGCGATCGCCGCCCCGATCTGGGCGAGGAATGATGACAGGACGGCGCCGTCCTCGCCATAGATGTCGGCGTGGGCATCGTCAGCGGCTTTGGCGCCGGTCTTCTGGTCGTCCTGGCGTTCCACCAGCGGCTCCCGCCATGGGAATTTCGGAAAAGGTGCCTGTCAGGTCTAGCGCGCAACGCACGGGAATATCAAACGAAATGCGCCCCGCCCTGCATATGGGCGAGAGTGATTTCATCAGGATATGACGCCGCCCAGGATTCAGGCGGCGCGACAGCACATGTCGCTGGGGAAAGAGCACCCGAGCACGGTTGGGGCAGAATTGTCATGATGCAGGTCCTGCCATCTGCCGGACCCGCCCAGGCCAGGAACCAGAACAGCCGGAAGCCCTTGAAGATCAGGTCACAGACGCAGAAGGCAATCGAGGAACGGCGCGTGCGCGTGGTCGTCGCCGAACGCAATCCGCTCGTCATATCGGCGCTGCGCGACATGCTGGACTGCGACGGGCGCTTCGATCTCAGGGCCTGCGTGCAAAGCGGCAGGCATTTTCTGGAATTGGCAGCCGAAGCGGAATTCGACGTCGCCGTTATCGGCTGGAAGCTCTCCGACATGGACGGCGCCGATGTGCTGGCCGAGGTTCACAGCCGCAAGCTGGGCGTGCGCATCGCGGTGTTTTCCAACGACCACGACATCGGCATCCTGAAGCAGTGCGTGCGGCTCGGCGCCCAGGGCTACTGCTTCCAGTTCGACGATCCGGCGATCATCTTCGAGACCATCCTGGCCGTCGCGCATGGCCGCATCTGCATCCCCTACATCGACATCAACAAGGTCAACGACACACCCTTGTCGCTGCTCACCGTGCGCGAGCGCGAGCTGCTGGCGGTGCTGTCCGACGGCTGGACCAATCTGCAGATCGCGACGCGCACCGGGATTTCGGAGAACACGGTGAAATACCACCTCAAGAATCTCTACGACAAGCTCGACGTCCGCAACCGGGCGATGGCAGTCGCGCTCTACGCGCGGGAGAGGCGTACCCAGAAGCAGCCGTTGGGGTAGGCGAGCGACTGGCCGCGGGTAGGTCACCCGGGTAGGCAACCCCCACCCGCGCGCGGCAAGATGTTACCCCTTGAGGTGTTGTTGCCATTAGCCGTCGAGACGAAACTCCCCTCACCGCTTTGCTGGATCAGGAGGAGTTCGCGACATGGCCGGTTTCATCCATCTTTTCATTCCCGGACCGACCAACATCCCCGAACAGGTCCGGCAGGCGATGAACCTGCCGATGGAAGACATGCGTGCAGCATCCTTCCCCGATCTCACGCTACCGCTGTTCGAAGACATCAAGACGGTGTTCAAGAACGAGACCGGCCGCGTCTTCATCTACCCCTCCTCCGGCACCGGCGCGTGGGAAGCGGCGATGACCAATGTGCTCAGCCCCGGTGACCGCGTGCTGATGTCGCGCTTCGGCCAGTTCTCGCATCTGTGGGTCGACATGGCCGAACGGCTCGGCTTCGAGGTCGATGTCATCGACTGCGAATGGGGAACCGGCGTGCCGCTCGAGCTCTATGCCGAGCGGCTCAGGGCCGACAAGGCGCACCGCATCAAGGCAGTCTTCTGCACCCAAAACGAGACCGCGACCGGCGTGACCAGCGACGTCGCCGGCTGCCGCGCCGCGCTCGATGACGCCAACCACCCTGCTTTGCTCTTCGTCGACGGCGTCTCGTCGATCGGCTCGATCGACTTTCGCCAGGAGGAATGGGGCGTCGATTGCGCGGTTAGCGGCTCGCAGAAGGGTTTCATGCTGCCCGCCGGCCTCGGTTTCCTCTCCGTCAGCAAGAAGGCGCTGGTCGCCTCGCGGAGCGCCACCCACCGCCGCTGTTTCTTCTCCTTCGAAGATATGATCCGCGCCAACGATGCCGGCTACTTCCCCTATACGCCGGCTACGCAGCTGCTGCGCGGCCTGCGCGCCTCGCTCGACCTGATCGCCGAGGAAGGGCTGGAAAACATCTTCGCCCGCCACCATCGCCTCGCCGAAGGCGTGCGCAAGGCGGTCGACGCCTGGGGCCTGAAGCTCTGCGCCAAGGCGCCGAAATGGCACTCCGACACCGTCAGCGCCATCCTGGTGCCGGACGGCGTCGACAGCGGCGATGTGGTCAAGCGCGCCTACCAGAAATACCAGACCTCGCTCGGCGGCGGCCTCAACAAGGTGATCGGCAAAGTCTTCCGCATCGGCCATCTCGGCTGGCTGAACGAGGTGATGGTGCTGGCCTCGCTCTCGGCCGCCGAAATGGCGCTGCTCGACTGCGGCGTACGGCTGGCGCCGGGCTCGGGCGTCGGCGCCGCCATCCAGCACTTCCGCGCCTCGGCCGCCGTGCCGGTCGCCGAAGCCGCCTGAGGAGCCGACGATGAGCCACACCATCAACCACCTGAAGAAACTCCGCCTGCAGCGCAGCGAGCTGGCGGTTCCCGGCTCCAGCCCGGAAATGATCGACAAGGCGGCCAACAGCGCCGCCGACTTCATCTTCCTCGACATCGAGGACGCCGTTGCCCCACCCGACAAGGAGCGCGCCCGCAAGAACATCATCCAGGCGCTCAACGACATCGACTGGCGCGCCAAGGGCAAGACCGTCTCGGTGCGCATCAACGGCCTCGACACCCATTACATGTATCGCGACGTGGTCGACGTCATGGAACAGGCCGGTGACCGGCTGGACACCATTTTGGTGCCGAAGGTCGGCGTGCCGGCTGACCTCTACATGGTCGAGGCCATGGTCAACCAGATTGAGATGGCAAAGGGTTTCAGGACCCGCGTCGGCCTCGAAGCGCTGATCGAGACCGCGCTCGGCATGGCCAATGTCGAGGCGATTGCCGCGACACCCGGCCGGCTGGAAGCCATGCATTTTGGCGTCGCCGATTATGCGGCAAGCTGCAAGGCGCGCACGGTCAACATCGGCGGCCTCAACCCCGACTATCCCGGCGATCAGTGGCATTTCGCTCTGTCGCGGATGACCGTCGCCTGCCGCGCCTATGGCTTGCGCGCGATTGACGGGCCGTTCGGCGACTTCTCCGATCCGGAGGGCTACATCGCCGGCGCCAGGCGCGCCGCCGCCCTTGGCATCGAAGGCAAATGGGCAATCCATCCCTCGCAGATCGCGCTAGCCAACGACGTCTTCTCGCCACCGGAAAAAGAGGTGACGCGCGCCAGGCGCATCCTCGAAGTGCTGAAGGAGGCGGAGGCGCAGGGCAAGGGAGCAGCCGCACTCGACGGCAAGATGATCGACGCAGCGTCGGAACGCATGGCGCGCAATGTTCTGGTGGTCAACGAGGCAATCGAACGCGCCGGTCAATTCTCTAGTGAGCCGCGCGTCGCCACGCATTGACCGTTCAGGGAGGACAAAATGGACATCCACGAATATCAGGCCAAGGAACTGCTGGCACGCCACGGCGTGCATGTGCCGCGCGGCGGGCTGGCCTACAGCCCCGAGCAGGCAACCTACAGGGCGCGCGAGATCGGCGGCAGCAAATGGGTGCTGAAGGCGCAGGTGCATTCCGGCGCCCGCGGCAAGGCCGGCGGCATCAAGCTATGCGCCAATGACGAGGAAATCTCCGACGCCGCCGAAGCCATGCTCGGCCGCAAGCTGGTGACACAGCAGACCGGCCCGCGCGGCAAGCTGATTTCGCGCCTCTATCTCGAGGAAGCCGTCGACATAGCGCAGGAGCTCTATGTCGGCTTCGTCCTCGACCGCAAGGAAGAGCGCGTCATGATCGTGGCTTCGGCTGCCGGCGGCATGGAGATCGAGGACATCGTCGAAAAGGCGCCGAACTCCATCCTGCGCACATCGGTCGATCCCGGCGTCGGCATGCAGCGTTTCCAGGCGCGCGAAATCGCCTTCGGGCTCGGCCTCGACCACAATCTGATCGGCAAGGCGACCGAGACCATCTTCAGCTGCTACCGGGTGTTCCGCGACTACGACGCCTCGATGCTGGAGATCAATCCGCTGGTGGTGACCCGCGACGGCAATCTGATCGCGCTCGACGCCAAGATGTCGTTCGACGAGAACGCGCTGTTCCGACGGCCGGAAATCTCCGAGCTGCGCGACAAGAGCCAGGAAGATCCGCGCGAAACCTTCGCCAGCGACCGTGGCCTCTCCTATGTCGGCCTCGACGGCAACATCGGCTGCATCATCAATGGCGCAGGGCTCGCCATGGCGACCATGGACATGATCAAGATCGCCGGCGGCGAACCGGCCAACTTCCTCGACATCGGTGGCGGCGCCTCGCCCGAGCGGGTGGCGAAATCCTTCCGCGCCGTGCTCGGCGACAAGAATGTCGAGACCATCCTGGTCAACATCTTCGCCGGCATCAACCGCTGCGACTGGGTCGCCGAAGGCGTCATCAAGGCGATCCGCGAGGTCGGCGTCAACGTGCCGCTGGTGGTCCGTCTCTCCGGCACCAGGGCCGAGGAAGGCCGCCGCATCCTGGCTGATTCCGGCGAGGCGGTGATCGTTGCCGGCACGCTTGCAGAAGCCGCCGAAAAAGCCGTCGCCGCATGGCGCTCGGCCACCAAGAAAAAAGCAGCCTAGAGCCGGATGATTTCAGGTCGAATCGACCTGAAATCTGAATCCGTCTCTAAAATCAAACAGATGGAGCATGATGTCGTCCGAAAACCGCTTCACACTTTTCGGCATCATGCTCTAGGGAGGTCGAGAAAATGGCAATCCTGCTCAACCGCAGCACCCGCGTCATCGTCCAGGGGTTCACCGGCAAGATCGGCAGCTTCCATGCCGACGACATGAAACGCTATGGCACCAAGCTGGTCGGCGGCGTCACCCCCGGCAAAGGCGGCCAGAAGCATCTCGGCCTGCCTGTCTTCAACACGGTCAAGGGCGCGGTGCGCGAGACCCGCGCCGAGGCCAGCATCGTCTTCGTGCCGCCGCCCTTTGCCGCCGATTCGATCATGGAAGCGGCGGACGCCGGCATTAAACTCTGCGTCTGCATCACCGACGGCATCCCGTCGCAGGACATGATGCAGGTCAAGCGCTACATGCTGCGCTACCGCTACGAGGACCGCATGCGGCTGATCGGCCCGAACTGCGCCGGCGTCATCACGCCCGGACAGGCGCTGATGGGCATCATGCCCGGCAGCATCTACCTCCCCGGCCGCGTCGGCATTGTCGGCCGCTCGGGAACCCTGGGCTACGAGGCGGCGTCGCAGATGAAGTCGCTCGGCATCGGCGTCTCGACCAGCGTCGGCATCGGCGGCGACCCGATCAACGGCTCCTCCTTCAAGGACGTGCTGAAACTGTTCGAACAGGATGACGACACCGACGCCGTGGTGATGATCGGCGAGATCGGCGGACCGCAGGAAGCCGAAGCCGCGATCTGGGCGCGCGACAACATGAGGAAGCCGCTCATCGCGTACATCGCCGGCCTCTCCGCCCCGAAAGGCCGCCGCATGGGCCACGCCGGCGCCATCATCTCGGCCTTCGGCGAGTCTGCGCAGGAAAAGGTCGAAATCCTGAAAGACGCCGGGGTGATCATCGTGCCGACGCCGTCCTCGTTCGGCGAGGTGGTGGCGGATACGCTTGCGGGGATGAAGAAGGCGGCGTGACAGCAGCCCCCGAGTCCGACTGCGCCAGCCCGAACCTCAGGCAGCCTTGTCGGCTGCCGGCTTCGCGACCTTGGTGCGGGTGGCGCTGCGGCGGCCGTCGACGCTGACCGGAACGTCGCCGTCGACCGTGGCGCGACGCACCACCCGGTGCTGGTCGCCATAGTCGTTGACGGCGTAGTGCTGCGTCGCGCGGTTGTCCCAGATCGCCACATCGCCGGCCTTCCAGCGCCAGCGCACGGTGTTCTCCGGCGCGGTGACATAGGACTGGAAAACCTCGTAAAGCTTCGCCGAATCGCTTTTGGAAAGGCCGATCAGCCGTTGCACGAAATTGCCGAGCAGCAGCGTGCGCTCGCCTGTTTCGGGATGGACGCGGACGACGGGATGCTCGGTCTCGTAGATCGTCGAGGTGAAGATTTCCTCGAAGTGCTTCTTTTCCGCAGCACTCGCACGCGGCCGCACCGCGGCGTAATCGTAGGCGTTGCTGTGCACCGCCCAGAGATTGTCGGCCAGCAGCTTCAACGGCTCGGGCAGGTCCTGGTAGGCGGCCGCGGTGTTCGACCAGATGGTGTCGCCGCCGGCCGGCGGTATGACGACGCCGCGAAGAACGGAGAATTTCGGATAGGCGTCGACGAAGGTGACATCGGTATGCCATTGGTCGGCGCGACCGCCGCCACGGCTGGAATCGAGTTCGAGAATGGACGCCGTTCCCTTGACGGGACCTTGGGTCGGATGCGGGACGAGGTCGCCGAGACACTGGGCAAAGCGCTCCTGCCCGGCATCGTCGAGATGCGCCTGGTCGCGGAAGAACACCACCTTGTGCCGCAACAGGATCTGGTTGATCGCCGCGACCGTCTGCTGCGGCAGGTCGCCGGAGAGCCGAATGTTCCTGATCTCTGCGCCGACGCGTCCGGTAAGCGGGACAATATCGGTATCCGGGATGATCTGCTCTACGGGGGTAAGTCTGGTCATGGGAACCTCTTCCTCTAAAGCCGCGGGGCTGCTGGCAATGCTCCGCCGTCTGCCGGCCGCATAGCGATCGGCGGAGCAACTCCCTCATCGGGAGCCGACTTGCTTGGTAACGAGAGCACTGATCTCAACTCAGGAGGCGAAGGCCGCCAAGGCTGGCGAGCAGTACCGAGATCCCATTCAAAGCGTAATTCTACAAATTCCATAGACATTTCTTTTCAAAGTTCGGCGGCCCTGAGAAAAATGCCTTCTGTCCAATTCGTTCGTGAGCGGCAGGCGGTGGAGCGCTGCGCGACGCGGCCCGCACCAGTAGTGACGCTGTCGTATCCCCTTCGATATTGGAGATGGCGGGTGAATTGCATGCCTGATATTGATGGCTTCCACGCATCACGCAGGCGCCGAGATGACAGACTCCGATAAGGCTGACGCTGTCGAGCAATTGCTCGATACGCCTGACCTCGCCACCGCGCTGGAAAGCGACCAGTTCAAGAAATTTCTCGACCAGATGCCGATCGCGATCGCCGTCTCTGAATTGATCGCGAAGGAACGTGTCGTCTACGCCAATCCCGAATTCGAGAAGCTCTCGGACCTCAAGGCGCCGAAGCTTGCGCGGGAAAACTGGGCGGCCCTTTCCGGCAGGGGGCTTCATCGGCAGAAGGACAGGCCGCTCGCCGAGGCTGTCGTTGAAGACACCGATTTCGTCGGCACATTTCGTCTTGAGCGCGGCGAGGACAAGCCGGCAATCGTCGACGTTTATTCCAACGTTATCGAGGACGACAACGGCAAGCTCTGCTTCCGGCTGGTGGCGCTTGTCGACGTCACGGCACACGGCGAGACCGAGGACCCGCGACCCGCGGAGGAACTCATCCGGGAGAAGGACACCCTGTTGCGCGAACTGCAGCACCGGGTGAAAAACAATCTGCAGATGATCACCGCTTTGATCCGGATGGAAACCCGCAACGCCACCGAACCGGACCAGAAGCGTTTCGAAAGGCTTGCCGGCCGGGTAGACGCATTGGCAATCCTCTACCAGACATTGTCGGCTGACCAGCAGAAGGATGAGGTGGATCTTGGCGTGTATCTTAGCCAGATCGCGTCCGCCGTCATGGCGTCGCACGCAGTCGAAGGTATCCGCCTCGACCTTAAGGTGGATACCTATCCGGTATCCATCAACGTTGCCATGCCGACAGGCCTGGTCGTCAATGAGTTGCTGACCAACGCTCTCAAACATGCATTCGTCGGGCGCGACGGCGGCACGATCACGCTGCACAGCGTCGTCAGCGGCGATGGTTGCCGGGTGACTGTCGCCGATGATGGAATCGGTCTGCCGACGGGTGAGACCTGGCCCAGGCCAGGCAAGCTCGGCTCCCTGATCGCGCGGTCGCTGACCGAAAATGCCAAGGCGCAATTCGACGTCAAGTCGAGTGCCGGCGAGGGAACCAAGGTCACCATCGTCTTCAAGCGATCGGCGGCGACGGACTGAGGCTATGTAACGACGCGCCGACAAATCCCGGCCGGACAGGTGCTTCGGGCGCTCGCGGGTGTGGCCTTAAGTCGCAAACGATTTGGCTGCAGAAGCGGGGCGCCGGGCTTCTTTGACGGTGCGATCAGCACCATATGTGGTCCACAGCCCTCCAAACGAGAGAAGCTAGCTCCGACGGGTCGCACCGCGGTCGTCAGCCGGCAATGGCTATGAACCAGGAAATTGAAAACCATCATGCGTGAAAATATCAGACCAGCGTCGAGAGACGTCCCCCTCATTCAGCTAGGCCTCAACCAGTGCCGCTTCCCGGTGAGCGAAGACCGGTTGGTACCCGGTGGTTACCGTTTTTGTGCCGGGCCGACGTCGCCGGATCGCGTCTACTGCGATCACCACCACACCGTCGTGACGGCCGTTGACCCTCGTCGAGCCCGTCCGGGTCTCCATTTCCCGCAACGACGCGCCGCTTAGGTCACCCACATCCCCTGCCCCGCCACCGGCAAAGCCGGGGACTCGGGTGCAGGAGGCTGGCCGGTGCGAGCCAAACGGCGTTCGCGTGCGGCTCTGCGACCTCCTGTTGCAACTCTGCTGCGGCCGGTTCAAGCGCCAAAGGCGATGATCTGGCGTCGACGGCCTGAGAAGCCGCAATGATTTCAATGGCCGAAAAATTATGGTGCGGTCGAGAAGACTCGAACTTCCACGGGTTGCCCCACAGCGACCTCAACGCTGCGCGTCTACCAATTCCGCCACGACCGCCCGTGGTAGGAGCCGGAACGAACCGGCTCGCGGCGTGTAGCAAATCGTTTCCGGCGAAACAAGGGCGCGGCGCGCAATAATCGCCGCAAATTGGCATATCGGCCTCTACAGCGCCGCGCGTCCTGTGGGACGCGCAAAGGACGCTGCAGCACTTTGATTTGGCGCATGATCCTTTCCGAAGATCGTTCCTATCTTCGGGGTCGTGCGCGAAGGCCGAAATGCGTGGCGAACTGGACGTTTCAGCCGGATACCGCCATATGAAGGGCAAATGCATTTGGCCCCAGAGCGCAAGCCGGTTTCGCCAAGCCGGCGTGCGTCACGCGAAAAACGAAAAGCCATGACCGAACGCAGCCAGATCGCCACGTCGTTCCTGCCCTTGCCCGGGTCAGCGCCGGTCGAATGGCGCATCGAGCCTGGCCTGACCGGCTACACCGATGCGCTGGCCCTGATGGAAGCGCGCGCCGAGGCGATCCGCACGGGTGCGGCCGCCGAGATGGTCTGGCTGGTCGAGCATCCGCCGCTTTACACCGCCGGCACCAGCGCCCGCATCGAGGGCTTGATCGACCCCGACCGTTTCCCGGTCTTTGCCGCGGGGCGCGGCGGCGAATACACCTATCACGGGCCGGGGCAGCGGGTTGCCTATGTCATGCTTGACCTGAAGCGCCGGCGCGAGGATGTGCGCGCCTTCGTCGCCGCGCTCGAGCAGTGGATCATCGGCACGCTTGCCGCCTTCAATGTGCGCGGCGAACGCCGCGAGGACCGCGTCGGAGTCTGGGTGGTGCGGCCCGAGCGCCCGTCCCTGCCCGACGGCTCGCCGGCTGAAGACAAGATCGCGGCCATCGGCATCCGGCTGCGGCGCTGGGTGAGCTTTCATGGCATTGCCGTCAATGTCGAGCCGGATCTCAGCCATTTCAGCGGCATCGTGCCATGCGGCGTGCCGGATCACGGCGTCACCAGCCTCGTCGACCTCGGCCTGCCCGTGACCATGGGCGATTTCGACCTGGCGCTGAAATCCGCCTTCGAGGATGTTTTCGGGGCAGCGGAGTCAACTTCTGCAGAACCGGCTCGCAAGGCCGGCTGAGTCTCGCCTTGACCAACGCTCAAAGCAACCGCGCCGAGGCCCACAACAGCCCGAAACCGTGAATGGCGAAGACGGCCAGCAGCGCGCCGGCCATGGCGAAACGGTCGAAGATGCGGATCGGCTTCAATTCGTGGCGCGGTTTTACCCCGCTACCCACTGTCATCAGGCTGAGGATGGCAAAGACGGCGCCCGCCACCAGCAGAAAGCTTTGGGAAAAGCCGGCCAGCCAGCCAAGCCATAGCAAGGCCGAGAGCAGGGAAAACGAGGCGAGCGCCAGGGCGACCGGCCCCGGGCAGATCTGGCGCAGCACCTGACCGCCGTCGAATTTCCACACCGGCACCAGATTGGCGATGTTGAACAGCGCGGCAAAGCCGGCAAGCGTCGCCAGAAGGGCCGCGGCGAGCCGATGTCCCTCGCCGGATGCGAGCCCGCTGGCGACGATCAGCAGCGGTACCAGGAACGCGGAAAAACCAGCGCCCATCAGCGCCACGAAGGCGACCTCGAAGCGGCTGTCATAAGGCCGGCCGCCAATGGCGATGCCGCCGAGCAGCGGGATAAAGATCATCCGCGCCTTGCGATGACCGGTTAGCCGAAAGGCCGCCATGTGGCCGAGCTCATGCAGGGCAACCACCGAGGTCAGGATCGCGGCCAGCGCCAGGCCGCCGAGATTGAGCCCGAAGAACGGCCAAAGGATGAAAGCCGACAGAACGGCGAAACCGACCTGGCTCAGCGGATGCTCGAACCAGCCGCCCTTGCGATACTGTCCGGTCCTCGCCCAGATCTCCAGCTTGCCGAGCTCGCGGCGCATGGCGAAGTAGCGGAACACCAGGAAGGCGACGCCGCGATAGCGATCGGTCTGACTGAGCGTCACCCGCGTGCCGGCACCTTCCGAGGTGAGTTCGGTGGTCTCATAAAAATCCTTCCAGAACGACGCGTCGAGCGCGGTATCCTCGATGACCCGCATCGAAAAACGACTGCCTTCGACGACGTCCTCGAAGCGCGACCTTCGCTCGATCGGCTGGCCGTCCCGGCCCTCCCAGGACAGCAGGATGCGGGCCGTGCCCTGCCCGTCCAGCGGCTGGGCCGAGAGTATCTCGCCGGACCAGCCGGCATCGCTGCCGAGCGGCCACAGCGCCTGCCAGAGGCGCTGCCGGTCCACCGCAACCACGCGGCTCAGCCGCACCGTGCGCAAACCGAGCGGCGCGGTCATCAGAAGGAAAATCAGTCCGAGATTACCGGCCACGAGAAGGGCCGTCACGATCGGCGACACCTGAGGTTTTTTGCTCCCTGTCTTGGCGGGGCAGCCTAGCGTCATGGCGGCAAGAAAGGCTTAACGGCACAGCGCCTTCCTGCCCGCCTAAAACAGTGCGGCGAACCGCAGTTGCATCACATGGCGCCGATCCAGACAGCCATGGAAACCAGAAACGCACTCATGCACACCAACGAAACGACGTCCTGAACAAGATCGCTCATAACTCTCTCCTGTTGTTGATATGTTCGTATTTTGTTCTAACTTTGTTCGAAAGTCAATGAGCGGAAAGCGGCATGCCGACGAATCCTGACAGCCGGTTTGGGCAGGGTTAAGGAAAGGTTGACGGGGTGACGGCAGTGCTGACGCAGGGCGCATCCCATGCCTTTGCGATCGGGACACGCACCAATCACTTCGTGATCCTAGGGCGGAGCAAGGAGCGCAGCGACGCGGCGCAGACCCTAGGATGAGGAAGTTGGGGCCTACAACGGAACGACCTTGCCATCCGCCAACGTCACCCGGCGGTCCATGCGCGAGGCGAGTTCGTGATTGTGGGTCGCGATCAGCGCGGCAAGGCCGGACTGCTTGACCAGCGCGCCAAGCGCCTCGAAGACATAGGACGCGGTGACCGGGTCGAGATTGCCGGTCGGCTCGTCGGCCAAAAGCAGCAAGGGCGCATTGGCGACGGCACGGGCGATGGCGACGCGCTGCTGTTCGCCGCCGGACAGCTCCGACGGACGGTGCGACGCGCGCTTGCCGATCTGCATATAGTCGAGCAGCTGTGCTGCGCGCTCCGACGACTCCTTGCGCGAAAGCCCTTTGATCAGCTGCGGCATCATGATGTTTTCGAGCGCCGAAAACTCCGGCAGCAGATGATGGAACTGATAGACGAAGCCGACATCGTTGCGGCGGATTGCCGTGCGTTCGTCGTCGGAGAGCCGTCCGCAGGCGCGGCCGGCCAGAATGACGTCGCCGGCGTCGGGGCGCTCGAGCAGGCCCGCCGTGTGCAGCAGCGTCGACTTGCCGGTGCCCGACGGCGCCACCAGCGCCACCATCTCGCCGCGTTTCAGCGAAAAGTCGGCGCCGTTCAAAATGGTGAGCTTGCGCGGCCCCTGGACATAGTGCCGCTCGACGCTCTTCAGCTCGATAATGATCTCGGACTTCATTCGTATCTCAAGGCCTCGACCGGATCGAGCCGTGCGGCGCGCCATGCCGGAAACACTGTTGCCAGGAAGGACAGGCCGAGCGCCATCAGGATGACATAGGTGGTCTCGCGCGGGTCCATCTTTGCCGGCAGCTGGCTGAGGAAATAGAGTTCCGGATTGAACAGCACCTTGCCGGTCATCCAGGAGAAGAACTGGCGGATGGATTCGATGTTGGTGCAGATGAGCACCCCGAGCAGCACGCCGGCCAGCGTGCCGGTGACGCCGATCGCAGCACCCGTCATCAGGAAGATGCGCAGGATGGCGCCGCGCGAGGCGCCCATTGTGCGCAGGATGGCGATATCGTGGCCCTTGTCCTTCACCAGCATGATCAGGCCGGAGATGATGTTGAGCGCCGCCACCAGCACGATCAGCGTCAGGATCATGAACATGACGTTGCGCTCGACCTGCAGTGCTGAAAAGAACGTCTCGTTGCGCTGGCGCCAGTCGACCATGTCGATCGGCCGTTGCGCCGCCGCATCCACCAGCGGTTTCAGCGCGTCGACATTATCGGGATTGTCGACATAGATCTCGATCGTCTGCGCCCTGCCGTCCATGTTGAAATAGAGCTGCGCTTCGGAAAACGGCATGTAGACGATGGAGCTGTCATACTCCGACATGCCGACCTCGAAGATCGCCGCCACCTTGTAGCCCTTCAGCCGCGGCGTCGTGCCCATCGGCGTCACATCGCCGTCCGGCGAGATCAGCGTGATGGTGTCGCCGAGCACAAGGCCGAGATTCTCCGCCATGCGCTTGCCGATGGCGACGCCATCGCCGGAGTCGAAGCCGTCAAGCGTGCCTTGCTTGACGTTTTGGGCGACGATGGCGATCTTGCCGAGGTCTTCGGCCCTGATACCGCGCACCAGCGCGCCCATGCCGCCGCCGACATTGCCTTGCGCCAGGACCTGGCCGTCGATCAGCGGTATCGCGTATTTGACGCCGGCCACGCCGTTGATGCGGGCTGCGACCTGCGCATAGTCCTCAAGCGGCGAATCCAGCGGCTGCACGATCAGATGGCCGTTGACGCCGAGGATGCGGGTCAGAAGTTCGGCTCGAAACCCGTTCATGACAGCCATGACGACGATCAGCGTGGCGACGCCTAGCATGATGCCGAGGAAGGAGATCGAGGCGATGACCGAGATCACCGTCTCCTTGCGGCGCGACCGCAAATAACGCCAGGCGACCATGCGTTCGAACATGGAGAACGGGCCGGCGACCGGAGACTTGGTGACCGGAGACTTGGCGACCGGAGACTTGCCAACCGGAGACTGGGCTACCGAAGACTTCGCTGCCGCGGCTTCGCTCATGCGGTTGCACCGAAGCGTTTCCTGGCCTCCGCGACCGGCAGCGTATCGCGCTCGCCGGTCCGGCGGTTCTTGATCTCGATCTCGCCGGCGGCCACGCCGCGCGGCCCGACGATCACCTGCCAGGGCAGGCCGATCAGGTCTGCGGTGGCGAACTTGCCGCCCGGCCGCTGGTCGGTGTCGTCGTAAAGCACATCCTTGCCGGCGCTGGTGAAGGCGGCGTAGAGCTCGCCGCAGACGCGGTCGCACTCGGCGTCGCCGGCCTTCATGTTTATCAGGCCGATGTCGAACGGCGTCACCGCTTCCGGCCAGATGATGCCGTTATCGTCATGGCTGGCCTCGATGATCGCTGCCACCAGCCGCGACGGACCGATACCGTAGGAGCCGCCGGAAACGAAATGATCCTTGCCGTCGGGCCCGGTCACCTTGGCGCCCATGGGCTTGGAATATTTGTGGCCGAAATGAAAGATGTGGCCGACCTCGATGCCGCGCGCCGAGACCCGGTCGGCCTCGCCAAGCTTGTCCCAGGCCGCCTCGTCATGCATCTCGTCGGTGGCGGCGTAAGGCATCGTCCACGTCTTGACGATGTCGGCGATCTCGCCGTCATTGCCGAAGTCGGTTTTCTCGCCGGGCACCTGCAGCGACAGATATTCGCGGTCGCAATAGACCTGGCTCTCGCCGGTGTCGGCCAGGATGATGAATTCATGGCTGAGATCGCCGCCGATCGGCCCGGTGTCGGCCCGCATCGGAATGGCCTGCAGCCCCATGCGCGTGAACGTTCGGAGATAGGATACGAACATGCGGTTATAGGCGGCCTTCGCGCCCTCGAAATCGAGGTCGAAGGAATAGGCATCCTTCATCAGGAATTCGCGCGAGCGCATGACGCCGAAGCGCGGCCGCACCTCGTCGCGGAACTTCCACTGGATGTGGTAGAGGTTGAGCGGCAAGTCCTTGTACGACTTGACGTAGGCGCGCACGATCTCGGTGACCACTTCCTCATTGGTCGGACCGTAGAGCATGTCGCGGTCCTGCCGGTCCTTGATGCGCAGCATCTCCTTGCCATAGTCGTCATAGCGGCCGCTTTCGCGCCACAGATCGGCCGACTGGATGGTCGGCATCAGGATTTCCAGCGCGCCGGCGCGGTTCTGCTCCTCGCGGATGATGCGGCAGACCTTGTCGAGCACCAGCTTGCCCAGCGGCAGCCAGGAAAAGCTGCCCTGCCCCTGCTGGCGGATCATGCCGGCACGCAGCATCAGCCGGTGCGAGACGATCTCGGCCTCGCGCGGATTTTCTTTCAGGATGGGCAGGAAAAACTGCGACAAACGCATGGACAGGTCCGTGAGAGAGGAGGCTGCGCCGGAATCGGCGCGGCTGGCTTGCTTGCCCCGGCTTCATAGCTATTTCGTGACGGAATGGAAACCCGACCGGCCGCATCGGTCCGAAATCGCAAAAATCGATTCTTCTTCCAAAGACCTTCGCACCGAAAAACGATAATGCTTTTGATGCAAAATGATGACCCTGACTCCGAAGTGCTCACACACGCTTTGCGCGTCCGGGCGACGCAGCACACCTGACCAGATTAAGGCGGCAGCCCCGGTGTTGTTCGTTTCGCAAGCAAAGCCTGCCGCACTATTGTGCACTGCAGCACAGATTGCCCGATTGCGGGCAAAATTCTGCGTGACAATTTCATCAGGGTTAGGCTAGTGTGCCCCGATAACCGAGAGGGTGGAGAAAAATCTGCTCTCCTACGCGGTCAAAGTCTTGGGAGGATGCGATCTAGGCGCGGTTACCCGCTGCCGCCGGAAACCGGAAAACAGATCGGAACGCGTTTAAATTGCAAGGCCTTGTGCCTTGCATTTTTTTTGCCCGATCATCTGGTTAGATCAACCTGTTCCCAAATCACGTGAGCTTGCGTCAGCCTGATACCCAGCCGTGATTCTAATGCGGGTGGGCTATGCCTGGCCGCCGATTGCGCATCGCAAGCTGGTGAGCCAAAACCCGAGTTTGGCGCTCCGAAACAGGCACAAACCCACCCGATCCATCGGCAGAAACAGGTTTTAGTTAGCCGGCGCCTGGGTGGCTTCGGGGATGATGTGCGGGACTTCGTCGAGGCTGTAGCCCAGCCCGTGCGTCAGGCCGTAGAAAACCCCCATGACGACAGCCGTGACGATGGTGGTGCGGATCACGGCGCGCAGCATATGCGGTCCGCGCGGCGCGCTCGCAACCGTGCCCAGCGTCACGTCCTGGTCTTCATCCTGCGTCTTGACGCTGAACGGCAGCACGATGAACAACATCAGCCACCAGGTGATGAAGAACAGCGCGGCAAATGAAATCCAGCTCATGCCTGTTCCAGTTCGACCAACGTGCCGAAGAAATCCTTGGGATGCAGGAACAGCACCGGCTTGCCGTGAGCGCCGGTTTTGGGATTGCCGTCGCCCAGCACGCGGGCGCCGCTCGCTGTGAGGTGATCGCGCGCGGCAAGGATGTCGTCGACCTCGTAGCAGACATGATGCATGCCGCCCGAGGGGTTCTTGTCCAGAAAGGCCGCGATCGGCGACCCCTCGCCCAGCGGCTCCAGGAGTTCGATCTTGGTGTTGCCGACATCGACGAACACCACCGTCACGCCATGCTCGGGCAAAGCCCGCGGCGCGGTGACCTTCGCGCCAAGCGTATCGCGATAGGCCGCGATCGCCGCGGCCAGGTCCGGCACGGCAAGCGCTACATGGTTCAGGCGTCCCAGCATGAAGTGCTCCACAAGTTAAGGGAGTAGGGAATGGGCAGTAGGCAGTAGTGATACATCTGCATTTTTCTCCACTGCCTACTGCCTACTGCCTATTCCCTCACCTCGTCACAAACACCGTCACCAGCGGCTTCTTGCCCCAGGCTTCGTTGGCGGCGCCGCCCCCGGCGCGGCGCACCGCTTCCTGCACCAGGTCGAGGTCCTTGCGGCGCTGGCGAGGGATCGAGTCCACCGCGCCGACGGCCGCGTCGAGCATCAGATCTTCCATGTTGTCGCCGCGGGCATCGGCCTCGGCGACGCCGATGGCGACCAGGTCTGGATCGCCGGCGAGCTCATATTTGTCGTCGAGCACGACATTGACCGCGACATGGCCGGCGAAGGATAACTTGCGCCGGTCGCGTATGCCCATCGCCTGGTCGGTGCCGATCAGCCTGCCGTCCTTGTAGATGCGGCCGAACGGCACCTGGTCGATGATCGTGGCCGGACCCGGCGCCAGCCGCAGCATGTCGCCGTCGCGCACTTGCGCCACCTGGCCGATGCCGGAGGTCGACATCAGCGACCCCTGCGCCACCAGATGCGCGGCTTCGCCATGCACGGGAACGCCGATCTGCGGCCGCACCCACTCATACATCCTGCGCAATTCGCTGCGGCGGGGATGGCCGGAGACATGCACCAGCGCGTCGCCATCCTCGATGATCTTGATGCCGAGGTCGATTAGGCGGTTCTTGATCTCGAGGATCGCCTTCTCGTTGCCGGGAATGGTGCGTGAGGAAAACACCACCGTGTCGCCCGCCGTCAGCGACACCGATTTCATCTCGTCGCGCGAAAGTTTTGCCAGCGCCGCCAGAGACTCGCCCTGGCTGCCGGTGCAGATGATGACCAGGTTCTCGCGCGGGATGAAGCCGAAATCCTCTTCGGCGATGAACTCCGGCAGCCCGTCCATGTAGCCGAGTTCGCCGGCGACATCGATGACCCGCTTCAGCGAGCGGCCGAGCACCAGGCACTGGCGGCCGGCATCGCGCGCCGCCTTGGCGATGGAGACGATGCGTCCGACATTGGAGGAGAAGGTGGTGACGGCGACACGGCCGACAGCGCTCTGAATGACGCCCCTGAGGCCTTCGCCGACCGCCACTTCCGACGGCGATTCGCCTTCCCTGAGCGCATTGGTCGAATCGCAGACCAGCGCCAGCACACCCTTGTCGCCATAGGCGCGAAACCGCGCCTCGTCGGTTTTCGGACCGATCGTCGGTTCCGGATCGATCTTCCAGTCGCCGGTATGGATGACGGTGCCGGCCGGCGAGGTGATCGCCAGCGACATCGGCTCGGGGATCGAGTGCGCCACCGGAATGGCCTCGATCGAGAACGGGCCGACAGTGAATGTTTCGCCTGCCCGGTAGATCGTCACCGGAATTTTCTTCGGCGCGCCCTGCTCGCCCTGGCGCTTGGCGTCCAGCAGGCCGGCGCTGAACGGTGTCATCCACACCGGCGCCTTCAGCTTCGGCCAGATGTCGAGCAGCGCCCCGTAATGGTCTTCATGCGCATGGGTGATGATGATGCCGCGCAGGCCGGCGAGGTTCTCCTCGATGAAGCGGGTATCGGGCAGGATCAGGTCGACGCCCGGGTGCGCTGCGTCGGGAAAGGTCACGCCGACATCGACGACGATCCACTCGCGCGCGCTAGGCGGCCCATAGCCGTAAAGGGCGAAGTTCATGCCGATCTCGCCGACGCCGCCGAGCGGCACGAAGACGAGTTCGGCGTTTTGCGCTTTCGCCATCAAATTTCCCTTCCCGGCCCTTGCGACCAGCCCTAAATCTTTGCCGACGCGACGGCGCCGAAATGCACGTCGCCGGCGGCTACCGTCACGACCGACCCCTCATCATCGCGGATCACGAAACGGCAGTCCGCGTCAATGGTCTCGAAGGTACCGCGCACCACATTCCCGTCAATCCTGACAGCAACCTCGCCGCCAAGCCCCGCCGCGCGCGCCAGCCAGCGACGCCGGATGGCGTCGAGCCCGCGTCCGTCGTCCCACAGCCGGGCATTGTCGGTCCAGGCATCGGACAGCGCCAAGAACAGCGTTTCGGCGTCGCATGTCGCGCCCAGTGCCTGAAGCGATGTCGCCGGATACGGCAAATCCGGCGGATGCGCCACCACATTGACGCCGATGCCCACCGCCACCGCGAAACGGCCGCCATCGAGAATGGCCGATTCCAGCAGGATGCCGGCCAGCTTGGCGCCGGAGGCCAGCACATCGTTCGGCCATTTCAGCTCGAAGCGGTTCTGCCCCTGGCTGGCGCCGTCGAGGCCGATGGCGATCCTGCCCTTCGGCACCACGGCGTCGAGCGCATCGGCCAGCGACAGGCCGGCGACGAAGCCCAGCGTCGCCGCCAGACGCAACTCACCGCCGGTGATGACCAGCAATGTCGCCGCCAGATTGCCCTCGGGCGATACCCAGGCCCTGCCGCGGCGGCCACGGCCGCTTTCCTGCTTCTTGGAAACGACCCACAATTTGCCGGGATCGCCTGCCCTTGCATGGTCCAGCGCCAGCGTGTTGGTGGAACCCACACTGTCATGCGCCTCGAGCCGGAACCCTTCCGTCTCAGAGGTTGGAGCCAGCCGAAATGCCATCCGGTCAGAAAAATGTCTTGGCGGCGGCTTCGGCGTAGGTCGCGATCGGACCGCCGATCAGCACATAGAACAGCACGAAAGCGCCGGAGACACCAAGCACGAGGCGCAGCTCAACCGCCATCGGCACGAAGCCGCCGGCCGGTTCGTCGAACCACATGATCTTGATGATGCGCAGATAGTAGAAAGCGCCCACCACAGAGGCCAGCACGCCGATGATCGCCAGCGCATAGAGGTTGGCGTTGATGGCGGCGAGGAACACGTACCATTTCCCCCAGAAACCGGCGAGCGGCGGGATGCCGGCCAGCGAGAACATCAGGATGGTCAGGATCGTCGCCATGATCGGGTTGGTCGACGACAGACCGGCGAGATCGCTGATCTGCTCGACATTGCCTTCCTTGCGCCGCATGGCGAGGATGAAGGCGAAGGTGCCGAGCGTCATGACCAGATAGATCAGCATGTAGATGGCGACGCCGCGCACGCCGGCCTGGCTGTTGGCGGCAAGGCCGACCAGCGCGTAGCCCATATGGCCGATCGAGGAGTACGCCATCAGCCGCTTGATGTTGGTCTGGCCGATGGCGGCAAAGGAGCCGAGCGCCATCGAGGCGATCGAGATGAAGACGATGATCTGCTGCCAGTCGGAAGCGATCGGCTTGAAGGCGCCCATGGTGACGCGCACGATCAGCGCCATCGCCGCCATTTTGGGGGCAGCCGCCAGGAAAGCGGTGACCGGCGTCGGTGCGCCCTCGTAGACATCGGGCGTCCACATATGGAACGGCACCGCCGAAATCTTGAAGGCGAGGCCGGCCAAAACGAAGACCAGGCCGACGACGAGGCCGAGCTGGCGCTCACCGCTGCCAAGCGCCGAGGCGATTTCCTGGAAGCCGACATTGCCGGTGTAGCCGTAAATGAGGCTGATGCCGTAAAGCAGCATGCCCGACGACAGCGCGCCCAGCACAAAATACTTCAAACCGGCCTCGGTCGAACGCAGATTGTCGCGGTTGATCGCGGCCAGCACGTAGATCGCCAGCGACTGCAGCTCGAGGCCGAGATAGAGCCCGATCATGCCGTTGGCCGAGATCATCAGCATCATACCGAGCGTGCAGAGCAGGATCAGCACCGGGTATTCGAACTTGTCGAAATGCTCCTGCCTGGCGAAGCGCATCGACATCACCAGCGTCACCGCCGAACCGATCAGCGACAGCACCTTCATGAAGCGGGAGAACGGATCCTGGATGAAGGCGTTGCCGTAGGCTGCGCCCTGTCCCGTGGGAAAGATCAGCCATAGGCCTGCGATCACCAGCACGGCGACGGCAAGGACAGTCACCAGAATGGCAGTGTTGGCGCGCGAATAGGCGCCCACCATCAACAGCGCCAGCGCGCCGATGGCGAGGATCAGCTCCGGCGTCGAGAGCGAAAGGCTGGAATAAAGGTCCGGCGTCATGGTTCGCAAAACCTCTGGTCAGTTCGCCGCCGCGGTCTGCGCGGCGCCGATGGATGCGGTGACATTGGTGACGAGCGCCTTGACCGACTGGGCCGTGGCATCGAAGACGGGAGCGGGATAGACGCCGAAGAAGATGACCAGCACGACCAGCGGGTAGATGATCGCCTTCTCGCGCGTCGACAGATCGAGCAGGCCCTTCAGGCTTTCCTTGGTCAGCGCGCCGAAGATCACCCGGCGGTAGAGCCAGAGCGCGTAGGCCGCCGACAGGATGACGCCGGTGGCGGCGAAGAAAGCCACCCAGGTGTTGACCCGGAACACGCCGAGCATGGTCAGGAACTCGCCGACGAAACCTGACGTGCCCGGCAAGCCGACATTGGCCATGGTGAAGATCAGGAACACCGTGGCGTATTTCGGCATGTTGTTGACCAAGCCGCCATAGGCGTCGATCTCGCGCGTGTGCATGCGGTCGTAAATGACGCCGACGCACAGGAACAGCGCGCCCGAGACGAGGCCGTGGCTCAGCATCTGGAAGATCGCGCCCTGCACGCCTTCCTGGTTCATGGCGAAGATGCCCATGGTGACGAAGCCCATATGGGCGACGGAGGAATAGGCGATCAGCTTCTTCATGTCCTCCTGCATCAGCGCCACCAGGGAGGTGTAGATGATGGCGACGACCGACAGCGTAAACACCAGCGGCGCGAACATTTCCGAGGCCAGCGGGAACATCGGCAGGGAAAAGCGCAGGAAGCCGTACCCGCCCATTTTCAACAGGATGCCGGCCAGGATCACCGAGCCCGCCGTCGGCGCTTCGACGTGGGCGTCGGGCAGCCAGGTGTGCACCGGCCACATCGGCATCTTCACCGCGAAGGAGGCGAAGAAGGCCAGAAATAGCCATGTCTGCATGTGGGCCGGGAAGTTGTGGGTCAGCAGCGTCGGGATGTCGGTGGTGCCCGCCTGGAAGAACATCGCCATGATGGCGAGCAGCATCAGCACCGAGCCGGCCAACGTGTAGAGGAAGAACTTGAACGAGGCATAGACGCGGCGCTTGCCGCCCCAGACGCCGATGATGATGAACATCGGGATCAGGCCGGCCTCGAAGAAGACGTAGAACAGCACGATGTCGAGCGCGCAGAACACGCCGATCATCAGCGTTTCCAAGAGCAGGAAGGCAATCATGTAGGCCTTGACGCGCTTGTCGATCGCTTCCCACGACGCCAGGATGCAGAGCGGCATCAGGAACGTCGTCAGGATGACGAACAGCATCGAAATGCCGTCGACGCCCATATGGTAGGAGATGCCGGAATCCAGCCAGGCAAACTTCTCGACGAACTGGAAGCCGGCCTGCGAATTGTCGAATCCGGTCCAGATGAACAGCGAGATGATGAAGGTGGCCGCCGTCGTCGTGAACGCGATGGCGCGGATGTTGCGACGCGCATTCGGGCTGTCATCCCTGATGAACAGGATCATCAGCACACCTACGAGCGGCAGGAAGGTGACCAGCGAGAGGATTGGCCAGGCGGTCATCAGAGCATCATCCAGGTGACGAGTGCGGCCACGCCGATCAGCATGGCGAAGGCATAGTGATAGAGATAGCCGGTCTGCAGCTTGACGACGCGGTCGGTGACGTCGACGACACGCGCCGAAATGCCGTCAGGGCCGAGCCCGTCGATGATGGTGCCGTCGCCGGTCTTCCACAAGAACCTGCCCAGCGCCTTTGCCGGCCGCACGAACAGGACGTCGTAGAGCTCGTCAAAGTACCATTTGTTGAGCAGGAAGGCATAGAGCAGCCGATGGTTGGCGGCGACGCTCCGGGGCAGTTCCGGCGAGCGGATGTAGAACTTCCAGGCGACGGCAAAGCCGATGATCATGGCGACGAACGGTGCCAGCTCGACCCACAGCGGCAATTCATGGATCTCGTGCAGGATGTGGTTGTCCGGCAGCGTGAACAGCGAGGCCTTCCAGAATTCGGCATAGGCTTCGCCGATGAAGGCACCATGGAAGATAACGCCGGCAAACAGCGCGCCCGCGGCCAGGATGAACAGCGGCACCAGCATCACCGGCGGCGATTCATGGACATGGTGCATGACGTCGTGGCTCGCCCGCGGCTCGCCGTGGAAGGTCATGAAGATCAGCCGCCAGGAGTAGAAGGAGGTGAAGCAGGCGGCGATGACCAGCAGGACAAAAGCGAGGCCGGCGACCGAATTGTGGCCGGCAAAGGCAGCCTCGATGATGGCATCCTTGGAGAAGAAGCCGGCGGTGCCGATGACGGTCACCGGAATGCCGACGCCGGTCAGCGCCAGCGTGCCGATCACCATCATCCAGTAGGTCTTCGGAATGAGCTTCCGCAGGCCGCCCATCTTGCGCATGTCCTGCTCGTCGGAGACGGCATGGATGACCGAGCCGGAGCCCAGGAACAGCAGCGCCTTGAAGAAGGCATGCGTGAACAAATGGAAGATCGCCGCGCCATAGGCGCCGACGCCGAGCGCGACGAACATGTAGCCGAGCTGCGAGCAGGTCGAATAGGCGATGACGCGCTTGATGTCGTTCTGAACCAGGCCGACGGTCGCCGCGAAGAAGGCGGTGAAGGCGCCGATGAAGGTCACCACCGTGAGCGCCGAATGCGACAGTTCGAAGAGCGGCGACAGCCGCGCCAGCATGAACACGCCGGCCGTCACCATGGTGGCGGCATGGATCAGCGCGGAAACCGGCGTCGGGCCTTCCATCGCGTCCGGCAGCCAGGTGTGCAGCGGCACCTGCGCCGACTTGCCCATGGCGCCCATGAACAGCAGCAGGCAGACGATGGTCATGGCCGCCTGCTTGTCCAGCGCATAGCCGAGGAAGGTCAGCACGGCGGCCCCTTGCGGCGCGCCTTCAGCCGGAATGAACGTCGCGGCATTGGCGAAGATGGTGCCGAGATTGACCGAGCCGAACAAAACGAAGACGCCGAAAATGCCGAGCGCGAAGCCGAAATCGCCGACGCGGTTGACGACGAAGGCCTTGATGGCAGCGGCATTGGCCGACGGCTTCTTGTACCAGAAGCCGATCAGCAAATAGGACGCGAGACCCACCCCTTCCCAGCCGAAGAACATCTGCACCAGATTGTCCGCCGTCACCAGCATCAGCATGGCGAAGGTGAACAGCGACAGATAGGCGAAGAAGCGCGGCCGGTTCGGATCGTGGTGCATGTAGCCGATCGAATAGATGTGGACCAGCGCCGACACCGTGTTGACCACCACCAGCATGACCACCGTCAGCGTATCGATCCTGAGCGCCCAGGACGCGTCCAAGCCGCCGGATTGGATCCAGCGCAGTACCGGCACGGTGAACACCTCGCCTTCGCCGAAGCCGACGGAGAAGAAGGCGACCCAGGACAGCACGGCCGAGATCACCAGGAAGCCCGAGGTGATATATTCCGATGCCTTGGCGCCGAGCGCATTGCCGAACAGGCCGACAATCAGGAAGCCGAGCAGCGGAAGGAAGACGATCGCTTGATACATGTTAGCCCCGTCAACCCTTCATCTGGTTCACGTCTTCGACCGCGATCGAGCCGCGGTTGCGGAAGAAGACGACGAGAATGGCAAGACCGATGGCCGCTTCGGCGGCCGCGACCGTCAGCACGAACAGGGCAAACACCTGGCCGACGAGATCGCCCAATGCCGCCGAGAAGGCGACGAAATTGATGTTGACCGCCAAAAGGATCAGCTCGATCGACATCAGGATGACGATGATGTTCCTGCGGTTCAGGAAGATGCCGAACACGCCGAGCGTGAACAGGATCGCCGATACGGTCAGGTAATGTGCGATGCCGACGACCATCTCAGAGCCCCTCGCCCGACTTGACCTTGCGGATTTCCATGCCTGTCGCCGGCGTGCGGCCGACCTGGGCGGCGATCGACTGCCGCTTGACCCCTTCCTTGTGGCGCAGCGTCAGGACGATGGCGCCGATCATGGCGACCAGCAGGATGAGGCCCGAAATCTGGAAGTAGTAGAGGTAGTCCGTATAGAGGATGTCGCCGAGTGCTGCGGTGTTTGTCCGCGCGGCAAGATCCGGGATGGGTTTGGAGACCGTCGAGGCCAGTTGCGGCGCGAAGGTGTAGCCGCCGAGCACCACGATCAGCTCGGCCGCCAGGATCAGCCCGACCAGCGCGCCGATCGGCGCATATTGCAGGGCGCCTTCCTTCATCTCGGCGAAGTCGACATCGAGCATCATGACGACGAACAGGAACAGCACCATGACCGCGCCGACATAGACGACAAGCAGGATCATCGCCAGGAACTCGGCGCCGGTCAGCATGAACAGGCCGGCGGCGTTGAAGAAGGTCAGGATCAGGAACAGCACGGAATGCACGGGGTTGCGCGACGAAATGACCATGAAGGCCGACGCCACCGCGACAAAGGCGAAGAGGTAGAAAAAGGCCGCCTCTAGTCCACTCAGCATTGGGGATCCCCCGGGTTCCTGTCCAAACAGGACATCCGTCCTGTTTGATTTCTGCGACCGCCTCCGGCCGGCAAGTTGCGTTGTCCTTAGACGAGGCCCCTCGCCCCGTCCATGCGTCAAATGTCAGCGGTAGGGCGAGTCCAGCGAGATGTTGCGCGCCAGTTCGCGCTCCCAGCGGTCGCCATTCGCCAGCAGCCTGTCCTTGTCGTAGTAAAGCTCTTCGCGCGTCTCCGTCGCGAACTCGAAATTCGGCCCCTCGACGATGGCGTCGACCGGGCAGGCTTCCTGGCAGAAGCCGCAATAGATGCACTTCACCATGTCGATGTCGTAGCGCACGGTGCGGCGAGTGCCGTCATTGCGGCGCGGGCCGGCCTCGATGGTGATCGCCTGCGCCGGACAGATCGCTTCGCACAATTTGCAGGCGATGCAGCGTTCCTCGCCATTGGGATAGCGGCGCAGCGCATGCTCGCCACGGAAGCGCGGGCTGGTCGGCCCTTTCTCGTGCGGATAGTTGATCGTTTCCTTCGGCGCGAAGAACTGGCGCATCGACAGGAAGAAGGCGCTGACGAAATCCTGCAGCAGCAGCGATTTTGCGGCCTGGCCAAAAGCGGACATCACGCAAACCCCGTGATTTTGAGGAAGGCCGCGGTGGCAACGACCATGAACAGGGAGATCGGCAGGAACACTTTCCAGCCCAGCCGCATCAGCTGGTCGTATCGGTAGCGCGGCACGAAGGCCTTCACCATGGAGAACATGAAGAACATCAGGCAGATCTTGAGCACGAACCAGATCACGCCGGGCACCCAGGTGAAGGGGGCGAAGTCGAAGGGCGGCAGCCAGCCGCCGAGGAACAGGATGGTGGCCAGCGCGCACATCATCACCACGGCGACATATTCGCCGAGGAAGAACAACAGGAACGGCGTCGAGGAGTATTCGACCATATGGCCGGCGACGAGTTCCGACTCGGCTTCCACCAGGTCGAAGGGCGGGCGGTTGGTCTCGGCCAGCGCCGAGATGAAGAAAATGACGAACATCGGGAACAGCGCCAGCCAGTGCCAGTCGAGGAAGCTGTTGGGCAGGCCAAGCTTGGTGCCCAGCCCATCCTGCTGCGACAGCACGATGTCCGACAGGTTGAGCGAGCCGACGCAGAGCAGCACGGTGACGATGACGAAGCCGATCGAGACTTCGTAGGACACCATCTGCGCCGCCGAGCGCAGCGCGCCGAGGAACGGGTATTTCGAGTTGGACGCCCAGCCGCCCATGATCACGCCGTAGACCTCGAGCGAGGAGATGGCGAAGACGTAGAGGATGCCGACATTGACGTTGGCGATCCCCCAGCCCGCATTGACGGGAATGACCGCCCAGGCCGAGATTGCCAGCACGGCCGACACCAGCGGCGCCAGCAGGAACACGCCCTTGTTGGCGCCGGACGGAATGACCGGTTCCTTGAAGACGAATTTCAGCAGATCGGCGAAAGCCTGCAGCGTGCCCCACGGGCCGACGACGTTCGGGCCGCGGCGCAATTGCACCGCCGCCCAGATCTTGCGGTCGGCGTAAAGCAGGTAGGCAACCCCGATCAGCAAAACGACGATCAGCACGACCGACTTTAAAAGGATGATCAGCGTCGGCACCACATAGAAGGAGAAGAAAGTGTCCATGTCTACTCTGCCGCCTGCCTGAAGCCGTTTTTCGCCAGCGCCGAGCATTCCGCCATGACGGCGGAGGCCCGCGCGATCGGGTTCGTCAGATAGAAATCCGTGACCGGCGAGGTGAAAGTGCCCTTGTTCAGCCGCCCGCCGAGCTTCGCCACCCTGGCGATGTCGTCGGGGTTGCCTGAGACAACATGATCGATGCGGGCGAGATGCGGGTATTCGCCATAGAGTTTGGCGCGCAACTGCTGCAGCGAATCGAAGGGTAGTTTCTTGCCCAGCACATCGGACAATGCCCTCAGGATCGCCCAGTCCTCGCGCGCATCGCCCGGCGCGAAGCCGGCGCGGTTGGTCTGCTGCACGCGTCCCTCGGTGTTGACATAGGTGCCGGACTTTTCGGTGTAGGCGGCTCCCGGCAGGATGACATTGGCGCGGTGCGCACCGGCGTCGCCATGCGTTCCGACATAGACAACGAAGGCGCCGCCGGTCTTGGACATGTCGATCTCGTCGGCGCCGAGCAGGAACAGAACCTCGCTCTCCCCCAGCATGCCGGCAACGTTCTTGCCGCCCTTGCCAGGCACGAAGCCGACATCGAGACCGCCGACGCGCGCGGCCGCAGTGTGCAGCACGGCAAAGCCGTTCCAGTCGGCGCGGGCAGCGTTCACGGCCGTGGCGAGTTTCGCCGCCTGGCCGAGCACCGCCGCGCCGTCGGCACGCGATAGTGCGCCCTGGCCGACGATGATCAGCGGATGCGTCGCCTTCTTCAGCACCTGGAAGAACTTGCCGTTGCCATCGGCCAAGTCTTTCAGCGACTCCGGACCGGCGCCGAGCTGTTCATAGTCGTAACGCGTGTCGCCGACCTCGCCGATGACGCCGACCGGCAGATTGCCGATCCGCCAGCGCTTGCGGATGCGGGCATTGAGCACCGAGGCCTCGAAGCGCGGATTGCCGCCGATGATCAGCACCGCGTCGGCCTGCTCGATGCCCTCGATGGTGGGGTTGAAGATGTAGCTGGCGCGGCCGAGCGCGGGATCGAGTGCGGCGCCGTCCTGGCGGCAATCGGTGTTCTTCGAGCCCAACGCAGCCATAAGCTGCTTAAGCGCGTAGATTTCCTCGACGGCGGCAAGATCGCCCGCAATCGCGCCGATTTTCTCGGGCGCCGCATTCGACACCGCATCCCTGATCGCAACGAACGCTTCGGCCCAGCTGGCCGGCGCCAGCTTTCCGTCCTTGCGGACATAGGGGCGGTCGAGGCGCTGCGTGCGCAATCCGTCCCAGATGAAGCGGGTCTTGTCGGAAATCCACTCCTCGTTCACCGCTTCATTGACGCGCGGCAGGATGCGCATCACCTCGCGGCCACGGCTGTCGACGCGGATTGCCGAGCCGACGGCGTCCATGACGTCGATGGATTCTGTCTTGGTCAGCTCCCACGGCCGCGCCTGGAAGGCGAACGGCTTCGACGTCAGCGCGCCGACCGGGCAGAGGTCGATGACATTGCCCTGCAGCTCCGAGGTCATGGCGCTTTCGAGATAGGTGGTGATCTCGGCATCCTCGCCGCGGCCGATCAGGCCAAGCTCGGAAATGCCCGCAACTTCCGTGGTGAAGCGAACGCAGCGCGTGCAGTGGATGCAGCGGTTCATAACCGTCTTGACCAGTGGGCCGATATACTTGTCTTCGACCGCGCGCTTGTTCTCGTGATAGCGCGAGGAATCGACGCCGAAGGCCATCGCCTGGTCTTGCAGGTCGCATTCGCCGCCCTGGTCGCAGATCGGGCAATCCAGCGGATGGTTGATCAAAAGGAATTCCATCACGCCTTCGCGGGCCTTCTTGACCATCGGCGTGTTGGTGAAGATTTCAGGCGCCTCGCCATTCGGACCCGGACGCAGGTCGCGCACATTCATGGCGCAGGAGGCCTGCGGCTTCGGCGGCCCGCCCTTCACCTCGATCAGGCACATGCGGCAATTGCCGGCGATCGACAGCCGCTCATGGAAGCAGAAGCGCGGCACTTCCGCGCCGGCGTCCTCGGCCGCCTGCAGCAGCGTGTAGTGGTCGGGTACAGTGATCTCTTTCCCGTCGACCTTGAGCTTTGCCATCAATTGCCCCCGGCGGTCTGCGCCGTCTCATATGCCTGAAACAGATCGCTCAGCCTGATGCCATTGATCATCATGCCGGCGACTTCAGCGTTTTCTATCTTCAAATTGCTCATATTCACATTGCTGAAAAACGCGTCCGAGAGGTTCGCGTCGTCCACAACGGCCGCCGACAGGTCGACGTTGTGAAACTGCGTGTTCGACAAGTTCACATCGTCAAATCTGGAGTTGCTGACGATGGCATTGCGCACATCGAGAACATCGCTCCTGTCGTGGATCTCCATGCCTGCCACCCCTACTTCTTCGCCTTGGCGGCCAGCGTCAGCGCCGCGGCCTGGCGGGTCCACTCGTCGCGGCCGATTCGGCCGGTGAGCGACAGGTAGTCCTCGACCCAGGCGATCTCTTCCGGCGTCCACGCCGCGATCTGGGCAAAGGTCCAGATGCCGAGGCCGTTCAGCACTTTTTCCAGCTTCGGTCCAACGCCGGTGATCGCCTTGAGATCCGACGGCTTGGCCGGACGAGCCACGGCCTTGGGCTGTCTGAAATCCTCCGGCATCAATCCGATCGTCGCGCCTTCGGCGACGGCATCGGTCTTCTCCGGCTCGGCATCGACGGTGCGAGCGGCAATATCGGTCACATCCTGGGCAAAACTCTGCGCCTCGGCGATCAGGGTTCTGGTCGCCGCGCGCGCCTTGGTGGCCGGCGCGGTCTCGGAGAACTCTTGGGTGCGCTGCTCGAAATCGTCGATGATCGGCTGGAAAATCCGCTGCGATGCCTCGGCAGCACCCGACAAGGCGCCTAGCCACACGCCAAAGGCATGGTTGGCAAGGCCGAAGCCCAGCGCCGACATGGCGGCGGCACCCGCGACAGGATGCGCGAGAAGGTTGACGGCGCTGGCCATCTCCTTCGGCATCATCCTTGTCAAATCCTGGTTCATCTTCTCAAGCTGGTCCAAATTGGGCATCAAAGGGTTCGAATAGGGCGCCATAGACATCTCCTGGTCGTTTCTTCGTCAGCCCCGCCCCTATATTTCCGTCCGGGGCTTGCGCCCGATTTCAATCTACTCAGCAGCCACCATCACCGGTTCGGCCCGGTGCGCGTTGCGCGAAAACTCGTCGATGCGCCGCTCCACCTCGCCGCGGAAATGCCGCATCAGGCCCTGGATCGGCCATGCCGCGGCATCGCCCAGCGCGCAGATCGTATGACCCTCCACCTGTTTGGTGACGTCGAGCAGCATGTCGATCTCGCGCTTCTGCGCCTCGCCGCGCACCAGCCGCTCCATCACCCGCCACATCCAGCCGGTGCCTTCGCGGCATGGCGTGCACTGGCCGCAGCTCTCATGCTTGTAGAAATAGGAAAGCCTGGCGATCGCCTTCACGATATCGGTCGATTTGTCCATGACGATGACAGCCGCCGTGCCAAGGCCGGATTTCAGGTCGCGCAAAGCATCGAAATCCATCGGCGCATCGATGATCTGCTCGGCCGGCACCAGCGGCACCGAAGCGCCGCCCGGAATGACCGCCAGGAGATTGTCCCAGCCGCCGCGAATGCCGCCGCAATGGGTTTCGATCAGCTCGCGGAACGGGATCGACATCGCCTCCTCGACGGTGCACGGATTGTTGACGTGGCCGGAGATGCAAAACAGCTTGGTGCCGACATTGTTGGGCCGGCCGAAGGACGAGAACCAGGCGGCGCCACGGCGCAAAATGGTCGGCGCGACCGCGATTGACTCGACATTGTTCACGGTAGTCGGACAACCGTACAAGCCGACATTGGCCGGGAATGGCGGCTTCAGCCGGGGCTGGCCCTTCTTGCCTTCGAGGCTTTCCAGAAGTGCTGTTTCCTCGCCGCATATATAGGCGCCGGCGCCGTGATGCATGTAGATGTCGAAATCGTATCCGGACGTGTTGTTCTTGCCGATCAGCCTGGCCTCGTAGGCCTCGTCGATGGCGCGCTGCAGCGCTTCGCGCTCGCGGATGAACTCGCCGCGCACATAGATGTAGGCGGCGACCGCGCCCATGGCGAAGCCGGCGATGAACGAGCCCTCGACCAGCGTGTGCGGATCGTTGCGCAGGATATCGCGGTCCTTGCACGTGCCGGGCTCGGATTCGTCGGCGTTGACAACGAGATAGCTCGGCCTTCCGTCGCTCTGCTTGGGCATGAACGACCATTTCAGCCCGGTCGGGAAGCCGGCGCCGCCGCGGCCGCGCAGGCCTGACGCCTTCATCTCGTTGACGATCCACTCGCGCCCCTTGGCGATGATGCCGGGCGTGTTGTCCCAGGCGCCGCGCGCCATCGCGCCGGCCAGCGACTTATCGAACAGGCCGTAGATGTTGTTGAAGATGCGGTCTTTGTCAGCCAGCATGACTTACCTCTTTCCCCGCAAGACGATCGAGAACCACACCAGCACGCCCATGCCGGTCGCGGCCATCGATTCCAGGGTATCCGAAAACGGCAATTCGACGAGGCGCCGAAGCCCCTCCAGAAGGATGTTGGCAGCAGCGATGCAGACAACGCCGATGACAATGCTGCGCAGCGACAGCAAAGATCCGGTGCTTTGCGCTTCAGCCATCAACGTGGCTCCTTGCCGAAGACGCGGATGTATTCGGCGACGCCGCCCTTGGCGAGCGCCTTGGCCTGCTTGCCCCAGTCGTCGCGCTCGATGCGACCCTGGAAAGCGAGATATCCATCCACCCAGTCGCGCTCGGCCTTATTCCAGGATGCGACCTGTGTGAAGGTGAAGATGCCAAGCGAATGAAGGATGCCCTCGATCTTCGGGCCGATGCCCGAGATCAGCTTGAGATCGTCGGCCGCAGCCGGCCTGTCGATTCCGGCTGGACGGTTCTTGTCCTCGAGCGACGGCTTTGCGGGCCTGGCTGCCGGCGCCTTGACGGCCGGGGCCACCGCGGCCTTGGCCGCTGGCGCCTTGAATTCCGGAGCGATGAAGGCAGCTGCCGGCGTGGCGGTGGTCTTCGGGCCATTACGCTGCTTGGCGACCTTCTCGACTTCAGGCGCCGCGGTGTTGGCGTTGGCGGCAGAATGCAGGGGCGCCGGGACGCTCGCCGCTTTTTCCGCCGCCGGTGCAACCTTGGCCCTGGAGGGCGACTTCAACGCCGAGCTGGTTTCCGGCGCATCGGTTTTCGGTTTGCCGGCGTTGGATGGCGCGACCGGGGCGGCCGCTGCAGGAGCGGCAGGCGCCGGAACAGGCGCTGCAATGATCGCGTCGGGCGCCGCGTGGGCAGCCTTGCTCGCCGCCCTGGCTTCCTTGTCGCGCGTCGCTTTGAGGATCGCCTTTTCGCTCTTCAGCGTCGTCAGGCCAGGCGCCGGCTCCGAGCCGGTTCTGCCATTTTGCGGTCCCGTGGGAACCGAGGCGCCCTTGCCTGCATCATAAAGATCGATGATTTCGGCCAGCCGCTCAGGCGTCAGATCCTCGAACGTGTCCTTGAAGACCATCACCATCGGCGCGTTGACGCAGGCGCCGAGGCATTCGACCTCCTCCCACGACAGCGTGCCCTTGTCGTTGGTGTGGAACTGGTCGTGATGGATTTTCGAGCGGCACACATCCATCAGCGCTTCCGAGCCGCGCAGCATGCAGGGCGTGGTGCCGCAGACCTGGACATGCGCGCGCGTGCCGACCGGATTGAGCTGGTACTGCGTGTAGAAGGTCGCGACTTCGAGCCCGCGAATGCGCGGCATGCCGAGCATGTCCGAAATCGTCTCGATCGCCGCCTTGGTGACCCAGCCTTCCTGCTCCTGCGCAATCATCAGCAAGGGAATGATCGCCGACTGCTCCCGGCCCTTCGGATATTTCTTGATCCATTGCTTCGCAACCGCCGCATTCGCCCGGTTGAAGGCGAAGGAGGCTGGCTGGACGCTTGCTTCTGCGAGACGGCGGACTGACATTTAGCGATCGGGCCCCTGCTCTGCTACGAGAGCTATTGCGGTTTCACATTCTTTCTGATGAGAAAACGGAATGCGTTCGGCAGATCGAGCAACACTCGCAAATCGCTCTGCGGGCAACATGTATTGCCACAGCCCCAGAACAGTTTGCCTTACTTGAGGCGAGATCCATGCCATGACCGCATCAGCGTCGATGTCATCGTCGAACAAGTGCTCGTAAAAAGCGACACCAGCCGCATTCCAAATCTGTTTGTTCGGGTGAACGGCAGCCCATTGGGCGAACCCGTGCATTCTACCCAGCTTGTCGACGTCATTGTCGCGGTGGGCAAGGCGCGTCTTGGGTAGCAGGGTAAAAAAGAAGTCATAGATCGAACAGTGCTGAGTCGAGTTGTAAGAAGCCTCTGCGAACTCGACCGGCAGCATGGCTTTTGCCAATTCGCGCCACCGCGGTAGGGCAGCGTCGGCATTCCCTCGAACACCGACCTGAGAGCGCACTGTAGGATTGGCTGCCGCCATCACCGATCAACCTCCCCGAAGACGATATCGAGGGAACCCAGGACGGCAGTGACGTCGGCCAGCATGTGGCCGCGGCAGAGGAAATCCATGGCTTGCAGATGCGCGAAGCCGGGCGCGCGCAGCTTGCAGCGATAGGGCTTGTTGGTGCCGTCGGAGACGAGATAGACGCCGAACTCGCCCTTCGGCGCCTCGACGGCAGCATAGACCTCGCCGGCCGGCACGCGATAGCCCTCGGTGTAGAGCTTGAAATGATGGATCAGCGCTTCCATCGAGCGCTTCATCGCCTGGCGCTTCGGCGGCACCACCTTGCCGTCGAGGTTCGACACCGGCCCGGTGCTCTCCTTGCCGAGCAGAAGGTCGACGCACTGGCGCATGATTTTCGCCGACTGGCGCATCTCTTCCATGCGCACGAGATAACGGTCGTAGCAGTCGCCGTTCTTGCCGATCGGGATGTCGAAATCCATCTCGGAATAGCATTCATAAGGCTGCGACTTGCGCAAATCCCAGGCCGCACCCGAGCCGCGCACCATGACGCCGGAAAAGCCCCAGGCCCAGGCGTCGGCAAGCGACACGATACCGATATCGACATTGCGTTGCTTGAAGATGCGGTTGCCGGTAAGCAGCCTGTCGAGGTCGTCAAGCGACTTCAGGAACGGGTCGATCCACTTGCCGATGTCCTCGACCAGCTTCGCCGGCAGATCCTGGTGCACGCCGCCGGGACGGAAATAGGCCGCATGCATGCGCGAACCGGAAGCGCGCTCATAAAACACCATCAGCTTTTCGCGTTCGACGAAACCCCACAGCGGCGGCGTCAGCGCGCCGATATCCAGCGCCTGCGTCGTCACATTGAGGATGTGCGACATGATGCGGCTGAGCTCGGAATAGAGCACGCGGATCAACTGGCCGCGCTTCGGCACTTCGATGCCGAGCAACCGCTCGGTGGCGAGCGCGAAGGCATGCTCCTGGTTCATCGGTGCGCAATAGTCGAGCCGGTCGAGATAGGGCACTGCCTGCAGATAGGTTTTGTGCTCGATCAGCTTTTCGGTGCCGCGATGCAGCAAGCCGATATGCGGATCGACGCGGTCGACCACCTCGCCGTCAAGCTCCAGCACAAGACGCAAAACACCGTGCGCCGCAGGGTGCTGCGGTCCGAAGTTGATGTTAAAGTTGCGGACGGAGGTTTCAGCCATTCTGGC
Organism: Mesorhizobium sp. M0058; assembly: GCF_040323095.1. Taxonomy (NCBI): domain Bacteria; kingdom Pseudomonadati; phylum Pseudomonadota; class Alphaproteobacteria; order Hyphomicrobiales; family Phyllobacteriaceae; genus Mesorhizobium; species Mesorhizobium sp. M0058. The sequence continues at coordinate 321,822 of NZ_JAMYUQ010000006.1, read as the reverse complement.
GCCTCTGGCGAAGAGTCAGTAGTGAGTAGTGAGTAGTGATCATCAATCTCAATGCCTGCTTCATTCCGCCTGCTTGGCCTGCACCGTTCGGATAAGAGATCTCATCATTTTTCCAATCTCTTCGCATCGCAGCAGCAGCTCAATCTCATTGTCTTTTCGCAGCAGGCCAACCCGACATGCCAGCAGTATGTGTGTCTCCAGTTCCTTCAACGAGCCTTGCGCCATGCGCAAAAATTGAACGAACGACCCTCTGTTCTCCCGACCGTATCCCTCCGCGACGTTCGCTGCGACCGAAACCGCCGATCGGCGCATCTGAGAGGTCATGCCGTAAATCTCATCCCTCGGAAACTCTTTGGTGAAACGGTAGCAATCCTCAGCAAGCGTCATCGCCGATTGCCACACCTTCAAGTCGCGATAAGATTCGATCCGTTGCTCCAAATCTTTTGCTACTGACTACTCACTACTTCCTACTCACTGTTTCGCCTTCTCATCGCCCGGCAGGACGTAGTCCGTCCCTTCCCATGGCGAGAGAAAATCGAAGTTCCTGAATTCCTGCTTCAATTCCACCGGCTCGTAGATCACGCGCTTGGCTTCGTCGTCGTAGCGCACCTCGACGAAACCTGTCAGCGGGAAGTCCTTGCGCAGGGGATGGCCCTCGAAACCGTAATCCGTGAGGATGCGGCGCAGGTCCGGATGGCCGGAGAACAGCACGCCATAGAGATCGTAGGCTTCGCGCTCATACCAGTCGGCGCCGGGATAGACAGCGGTGAGCGACGGCACCAGCGTCTCTTCGTCGGCCTGCACCTTGATGCGGATGCGCAAATTCTGCTTCGGCGACAGCAGATGATAGACGACATCGAAACGCTTGACGCGCGACGGGTAGTCGGCGCCGCAGATATCGATGATCGAAATGAACTGGCAGCCCGAATCGTCACGCAGGAAGCTTGTCACCTCGATCAGATTGTCTGTAGCAACCGAGATCGTCAGTTCGCCATAGGCAAGCACCGCATCGGTGACGCGGCCCGGCAGCTTTTCGCCGAGATAGGTCGACAGTTCGCTCAGGGATGCGGCCATGGGTCTACCGTTCGATCGTGCCGGTGCGGCGGATCTTCTTCTGCAGGAGAAGAATGCCGTAAAGCAGAGCTTCGGCGCTCGGCGGGCAACCGGGCACATAGATGTCAACCGGCACGATGCGGTCGCAGCCGCGCACCACCGAATAGGAATAGTGATAATAGCCGCCGCCATTGGCGCAGGAGCCCATCGAGATGACGTAGCGCGGCTCCGGCATCTGGTCGTACACCTTGCGCAAAGCCGGGGCCATCTTGTTGGTCAGCGTTCCCGCCACGATCATGATGTCGGACTGGCGCGGCGACGCGCGAGGAGCCACGCCAAACCTTTCAGAATCATAGCGCGGCATCGAGGTGTGGATCATCTCGACGGCACAGCAGGCGAGACCGAAGGTCATGAACATCAGCGAGCCGCTGCGTGCCCAGGTGATCAGCGCCTCGGTCGAGGTGACCAGAAAACCCTTGTCGGCCAGTTCATTGTTGATCTCGAGGAAGAACGGATCGTCGGAACCGACCGGACGTCCGGTATTGGGGTCGATCAGGCCTTTTGGCTTCGGCGCGACGAGCGTTCCGGAACTGTCGTTCAATCCCATTCCAGCGCTCCTTTTTTCCATTCATAGGCAAAGCCGATGGTCAGCACCGCCAAAAACACCATCATCGACCAGAAACCGAGCATGCCGATCTTCGAGAACGACACCGCCCACGGAAACAGGAAGGCCACTTCCAGATCGAAGATGATGAACAGGATCGACACCAGGTAGAAGCGGATGTCGAATTTCATCCGGGCATCGTCGAACGAGTTGAACCCGCACTCGTAGGCGGAAAGCTTCTCCGGATCGGGATTGCGATAAGCCACCAGGAACGGCGCGATGATAAGCGCCAGGCCTACAACCGCGGCCACGGCGATAAAGAGGACGATGGGCAGGTATGAACTGAGGAGTACGTTCATGCTCGGCTTTCCGTTGGCGGCCAATCCACTTTGATTACAGCAACCAACCCTAATGCGGAAGCGCGACAGTTTAACCGCTGAACCGTTTTAGGTGCCTTGCTGCAACGCGGCGAGGGTTAGCGCAGGGCTTTCAGCGAAGCAAGTCAAACCTTGTTCAAAAGACAGTGCTGGACGGCAGGCCGGGAAAAACTGGTCCGATCTCCTCCTGTTTGATTTCCTTCCTTTCACTCAACTTTTGTCTCCTGACACGTCTCCCGCCATTTGCCTGCTAGAATGACCGGAATCGCCGGCTAAAGTCGGGAAAATGGTTCGAGGCAAGACACTTTGACGAAGGACAAAATCTCACTCCCCACGGCCAGGCGCATCGCGCTCGCCGCGCAAGGATTTCTCGATCCCCGCCCGGTCGGCACGCCCGATCGCCGCCACCTCGCCCGCGTGCTGTCGCGCACCGGCCTGCTGCAGATCGATTCCGTCAGCGCCGTGGTGCGCGCCCACTATATGCCGCTCTATTCGCGCCTTGGCCCCTACCCGCTCACCCTGCTCGACAATGCCGCAATCACCCGCAAGCGCACCGTGTTCGAGTACTGGGCGCATGAGGCCTCGTTCCTGCCGGTCGAGACCTACCCACTGATGCGCTGGCGCATGCAGCGCGCTGAAAGCGGCGACGAAATGTATCTGGGCCTCGCCAAATGGGGCCGCGAGCACGCCGCCTATATCGAAGAGATCTACCGCGCGGTCGCCGAGCGCGGCCCGATTGCCGCTTCGGCACTGGAGGGCCAGAAAGGTTCGGGCGGCTGGTGGGGCTGGAGCCACGCCAAGCACGCCTTCGAATGGCTCTTCTGGGCCGGACGCATCACCACGGCGCACCGCCGTGGCTTCGAGCGTTTCTACGACCTGCCCGAGCGCGTGCTGCCGCAGGCGATCCTCGACCTGCCGGTGCCGGCGGCCGAGGACGCGCACCGCGAATTGCTGCGCATTTCCGCCCGCGCCCACGGCATCGCGACGTCGGGTGACCTGCGCGATTATTTCCGCTTGTCGCCGGCCGACATGAAGGGCCGGCTGGAGGAACTGGTCGAGATGGGCGAACTGCTGCCGGTAAACGTCGAAGGCTGGGACAAGCCGGCTTACCTCTATAGGGACGCCCGCCTGCCGCGAAAGATCGAGGCCCGCGCCTTGCTGGCCCCCTTCGATCCGGTGGTCTTCGAGCGCGCGCGCACCGAGCGTCTCTTCGATTTCCGCTACCGCATCGAGATCTACACCCCGGCCGACAAGCGGCAATATGGCTATTACGTGCTGCCTTTCTTGCTCGGCGACAAGATCGTCGCCCGCGTCGACCTCAAGGCCGACCGGCCTGCGAGTGTCTTACGCGTCCACGCCGCCTATGCCGAAGCAGGCGCACCGCCTGAGACCACCGCACAGCTTTTCGAGGAACTAAAGGAGATGCAGGGCTGGCTTGGCCTTGAGCGCATCGAAGTGACGCCGGCCGGCAATCTGGGGCCGGCATTGGCTAGCGAGAGAGATGGCCAACCCTTGCAGCGTCTGTCATAGAGGCCTCAATAAGCCTCGTAGGTTGTGCAATGGCATCGGACAAAGTGCTCGACATGATCCATGGCGCCCTCATTGCGCATGGAATAGATGCAGTCCGCAGAGATAGGGACGTCATGCTCCAATCGAAGCAGCTTCGGTTTGAGGCTGAGGTGTTCGAGACGAGTTCTGACCGGCTGGTCCTGGAAATCTACATTTTTTCTCCGCTGCTTGATGTTCAGCCGGTCATTGAATCCTTTGCTGGCTTCGGCGACACGCGCGAACAGGAACTGAACCAGGCGTTTGAAAAGTTTCTCCGTGGTGTTTTCCATGTTGCCATTGAGGGACTGGCCGATCACGTCTGCGAGAACATGCAGGCCGAAATAGAGCTTTGGCAGCGAAGCAGCGCCAGTTGGAAGATCTGGCGAAAAGATGCCCGCTGGAAAATCTATAGCGGCCCGGTCATTTCCCAGGCCACAACCGAGCTATGCTCGCTGACACCAGGCTATCCAGCATTCTATGCCAAGCTGGAAAAGCTGTTCACAGCTTCGGTACCCCCCGAAAGCCATTTTGTCCGGACCTTTCTGGCAGGCTTGAAGGGCACGCTGATTAGTGCCGAAGTCCTTCTGGACAACGCGGTTTGGCATGAGGGACAGAATCTGGCTGTCGGTCATGACTGGGACTATGGCGATGGCTATCAAGCTATCCGACAGGTCATCCTGGCACTGCCGGAAGCCGGGACATGACAGCCCCTGCCGACATCGCCATGTCGTAGCCTTGCGTTGACACCGCCGCCCGCAAAAGCCTAAATCCGCTGCAGACGGTCCCCTGCCCGCAACGGCAAGGGCCAAGAGGGAATGCGGTGCGGGATTTCGGTCCCAAATCCGCGGCTGTCCCCGCAACTGTAAGCGACGAGCCAAGGCCGAAAGCCACTGGGTAACACCGGGAAGGCGGCTAACCAAGGCGACGACCCGCGAGCCAGGAGACCTGCCGTCTGAGACAAAGTATCCGATCGCCTGGCGGGTTTCCGGGCAAGGAGCACGGTTTTTGGACCAGAACAGCAGTTTTTCGGCTGGCACAGCGGACATTGCGTCCGGGGACAACGACGCCCTGACCGGCGTGACCGTCATCGTCTGCGCCTCCTGCCGCGATGAGACCGGTTCCGACGCCCATCCGCGCGCCGGCGAATTGCTGGCTGAGGACACACGCCGCGCCGCTGCCGGCGATATCCGGGTCCGCACCGCCGAATGTCTCGGCAATTGCAAGCGCCGCCTCAGCGCCGCGATCCTGCGCGATGGCTGCTGGAGCTATGTCTTCGGCGATCTGACCGCAACCAGCGGCGCCGACCTCGTTACCGGCGCAAAGCTCTTCGCGACTTCGGCCGACGGCCTCATCCCGTGGCGCGGCCGGCCCGATAGCCTCAAGCGCGGCCTAGTGGCCCGCATCCCGCCCCTCGACATCCTGAAGGACTGACCATGACCGCCAACCTCTCCCGTGTTCCCTGCACTGTCGTTACAGGCTTCCTCGGCGCCGGCAAGACGACGCTGGTCCGCCATCTCCTGGAAAATGCCGGCGGCAAGCGCATCGCCATCATCGTCAACGAGTTCGGCGACATCGGCATCGACGGGGAAATCCTGAAAGGCTGCGGCATCGACACCTGCCCCGAGCAAAACATCGTCGAACTGGCCAATGGCTGCATCTGCTGTACAGTCGCCGACGATTTCGTGCCCGCCCTCGACAAGATCCTCGCGCTGACACCGAAGGTTGACCACATCCTGATCGAGACCTCGGGCCTCGCTCTGCCCAAGCCGCTGGTCCAGGCGTTCCAGTGGCCAAGCGTGAAGAGCCGGGTGACCGTCGATGGCGTCATCGCCGTGGTCGACGGCCCGGCGCTGGCCGAAGGCCGCGTCGCCAACGACATGGACGCTTTGCAGGCACAGCGCGCTCAGGACGAAACGCTCGACCACGACGATCCGGTCGAAGAAGTCTTCGAGGACCAGATCGCCTGCGCCGACCTGATCATCCTGTCGAAAAGCGATTTGATGGATTCAGCCGGTTCGGCCCGCGCCAACGCCATCATCAATGAACATTCCGCTCGCGCGGTAAAAATCGTGCCGACTGCGCATGGCAAGGTCGACCCGTCGGTGCTGCTTGGCCTCGGTCTCGCCGTCGAAGACGACATCGAGAACCGCAAGTCGCATCACGACGGCGCTTTCGATCATGAGCATGACGATTTCGACACCTTCATCGTCGACATCCCCTCGATCGCCAATCCCGACGACCTGGCCAAGCGCGTCGCCACCGCCGCCGAACAGGAAAACGTGTTGCGTGTAAAAGGCTTCGTCGATGTCGGCGGCAAGCCGATGCGGCTTTTGCTGCAGGCCGTCGGCCCACGCGTCAACCATTACTATGACCGCGCCTGGACGGCCGAGGACGATCGCCGCTCGCGTCTCGTCGTCATTGGCCTGAAGGGGCTGAACCGTCCGGCGATCGAGCGTATACTCGCCGGTTGATCTCAGGCACGAGCCGCGATGCATATACTCGCCACGACCTCCGCCTCGCTCGACGATCTCGCCGAGCCAGTTGATCTCCGGCAGACGCCGGCGGATATCGTGGCGCTGTCCTTCACCGACAGCGACCTCGCCGGCCTCGCGGCGGCCTGGAAGGCCGATGCCGTCCGCCTGCCGTCGATGCGGCTGGCGGCGCTGCGCGACCTGCGCCATCCCATGTCCGTGGACCTCTGGATCGACAGCGTCGCCCGCCACGCCAAGGTGATTTTGGTGCGCATCCTCGGCGGCTACGACTGGTGGCGCTATGGCTGCGACCAGCTTGCCGCGACTGCCCGTGCGAACGGCATCAAGCTGGCGCTGCTGCCGGGCGAGAGCCACGACGAGGATCTCAGGCTGATCGAAGCCTCGACGCTGCCGCGCGAGGATCTGGACGGCCTGCTTGGTTATTTCCGCGAGGGTGGCCCGGAGAATATGACGGCGCTGGTGCAAAGATTGGCGGGGCTGGCGGGACGGGATGCGGGGGCGGCTGACCCGGTTAGCGTGCCGAAAGCTGGCTACTACGAGCCTGGCCGCGGCGTCGTAGGCAAGTTGAATTTTGCCGATGTCGGCGTTCCTTCACACCCCCCTCTGTCCTGCCGGACATCTCCCCCCCAAGGGGGGAGATCAGCCGTTACCAAAGGCGGCTCCTCTCCTGCTCCTTTGGAGATCTCCGCAAGGTCTGCGATTGGCGAAAACATTTATGAGAGCACAATCTGCCCCCTTGCGGGGGAGATGTCCGGCAGGACAGAGGGGGGTGGGCGGGAACTCGGCGCAGACAACATCAACCTTCCCATCATCCCCATCCTATTCTACCGCTCGATGCTGCTGGCCGCCGATGTCGCGCCAATCGATGCCCTCTTTGATGCACTCCGCCAGCGCGGCATGAGACCGATCCCGATCTTCGTCTCCAGCCTCAAAGACCCGACCTCCCTGGCCTTCGTCGGAACCGCGCTGGCCACGCTCAAGCCCACCGCCATCATCACCGCAACCGCCTTCGCTTCCGGCGCCGAACCCGGCGTCGAAACGCTCTTCGACCGCGCCGGCGTGCCTGTCTTCCAGGTCATCGTCGCCACCACCCGCCGCGACGTCTGGGACAACAACCAGCGCGGCCTGGCGCCCGCCGACCTCGCCATGCATGTCGTGCTGCCCGAACTCGACGGCCGCATCCTCGCCGGCGCAATTTCCTTCAAGGGCGAGAGCGAGACCGACCCGGCGCTCGGCCACCGCGCCTTCGCCAACCGGCCGGAACCGGATCGCGTGGCGCAAGTGGCGGACAGGCTAGCGGCGTTCACACGGTTGCAGCAGACGCCCCGCGCGACGCGTAAGTTGGCGATCCTCATTCCGGATTATCCGAGTGCGCCCGGCCGCACTGGCTATGCCGTGGGCCTGGATGTGCCGTCCAGCGTGTTGGCCATGCTGCATGACCTGAAGGAGCAGGGCTATCGCGTTGACGGGATTCCAGAAACGCCGCGTGCGCTGCTGGACGCGTTGGAGCGGAGCGATGGTGGGCTGGGGCTGGATGAGTATCTGGACTTCTCAAAGGATTTGCCGGCTGAGGCACTGGCTGCAGTCGAGGCGGCATGGGGCGCTCCTTCACCCTCCCCCTTGTGGGGAGGGTCGGTTCGCGACATTCGCGAAGCGGATGGCGCGAAACGGGGTGGGGGTAGCGGTGCACCACCCCCACCCGGCCCTGCGGGCCACCCTCCCCACAAGGGGGAGGGTAAGAGCGGCTTCCCCTTCCGCGCCGCCACCTTCGGCAACATCACTGTCGCTCTCGCCCCCGACCGTGGCCGCTCGGCCGACCGGCGCGCCGATTACCACGACCCGACGCTGCCGCCGCGCCACGATCTGCTGGCCTTCGGCCTGTGGCTGCGCAAATCGCTCCGCATCCATGCTCTCATCCATGTCGGCGCCCATGGCACGCTGGAATGGCTGCCCGGCAAGACGGTTGCGCTCTCACAAAACTGCTTCCCCGAGATCGCCACCGGCTCGCTGCCCGTCATCTATCCCTTCATCGTCTCCAATCCCGGCGAGGCGGCGCAAGCCAAGCGGCGCATAGCAGCCGTCACGCTTGGCCATCTGCCGCCACCACTGGCAGCTGCTGGCCTTGATGAAGAGCAGCACAAGCTCGAGCGCCTCGTCGACGAATACGCCCAGGCCGACGGCCTCGACCGCCGCCGGCGCGATCGTCTGGCCAAGCTGATCGTCGACACCGCGCAAAAGACCGGCCTCGCCTCCGAAGCCGGCGTCGCCGGAACCGATGCGCCCGACGAGGCGCTGCGCCGCATCGACGCCTGGCTCTGCGACCTCAAGGATTTCGCCATCAAGGACGGCCTGCACATCTATGGCCGCGCTCCCGACGACGAGCCCGACGCCGTGCGCCGGCAAAGCGCCGAAGCCGAGAAGGCCGCGCTGCTGGCGGCGCTCGACGGCCGTCACATCAAGGCGGGTCCGGCGGGCGCACCGGCGCGTGGCCGCTCCGACGTGCTGCCCACCGGCCGCAACCTGTTCACCTCCGACCCGCGCACCATGCCGACGCCGACCGCCTACGATCTGGGAAAGGCGGCGGCAGAAGAAGTCGTGCGCGGCTATATGCAGTCGCATGGCGACTGGCCGCGCTCGCTGGTCATCGACCTCTGGGGCTCGGCCTCGCTGCGCACCGGCGGCGAGGAGATCGCGCAAGGCCTGGCGCTGATGGGCTGCCGGCCGCAATGGGATTCGGCCACCGGCCGCATCACCGGCATCGAAGTGCTGCCGCCGGCCACGCTCGGTCGCCCGCGCATCGATGTCACCTGGCGGATTTCGGGTCTGTTCCGCGACATGTTCCCGACCCAGATCGCGCTGATCGACGCCGCCGCCAACGCCGTTGCCGCGTCCGACGAGGACGATTCGGAAAACCCGCTCGCCGCCAGAACCCGTGCCGATGGCAAGATCGGCCCGCGCATCTTCGGCACCTCGCCCGGCACCTACGGCGCCGGCGTCGAGGACCTGCTGTCCAGCGGCGACTGGGTCGGGCGCGAAGAAATCGGCCGCGCCTATCTCGATGCGACATCACATGCTTATGGCGGCGCAGAGGGCGAAGGCATCGCCTCCCCCGGCGCTTTCGAGACCCGCGTCGCCGAGGCCGATCTGCTGGTCCACACCGGCGACGATCCCGGCCGCGACATTCTCGAGGGCTCCGCCGACGTCGCCTTCATCGGCGGCTTTTCGGCCGCCCTTGCGGCATTGGGCCGAAATGCCGACGTCATCGTGCTCGACACCACCGACCCGCAAAAGCCGAAGCCGCGCTCGGTCGGCGAGGCTGTGTCGCGGGTTGTGCGGGCGCGAGCCGTCAATGCGCGCTTTATAGCCGGCCAGATGCGGCATGGTCCGCGCGGCGCTTCCGAGTTTGCCGAAACCGTCGACCGCCTCATCGGCTTTGCCGAAACCACGCACGCCATTTCGGGCGCGTTGATCGAGGCCGTGCATGACGCCTATGTCGGCGATCCCGATGTCCGCGCCTTCATCCTGCGTGAAAATCCGGCCGCTGCCAAAGTCATCGCCGAGCGCTTCCTGTCGGCGCGCCGGCGCGGTCTCTGGCATCCCTTGCGCAACGCGATCGACGACGATCTCGCGGCGTTGATCGCCGAGGCCGAGGCGCTCGGGGTCGCGGCATGAACGCCTTCTCGCGCCGCGGCGCCTGTCCGGCTCTCTCGGCGCCGATGCAGACCGGCGATGGCCTGCTGGTGCGGCTCAACCCGGTTGCTGGAGGGCTTTCCCCCAAGTCGCTGATCGGACTCTGCGAATCCGCCTTGAAGCGCGGCAACGGCATCATGGAAGTGACCGCACGGGGCAGCCTGCAGATACGCGGCCTGACGGCGGAAAGTGCCGTGCTGTTGGCGGCGGAGGTCGATGCACTGGGGATTGCAGTGCGTACCGGCGTGCCGGTCGAGACCGGGCCGCTGGCCGGCATCGATCCGCGGGAGATTGCCGATCCGCGAGCTTTGGCTGAGCGGATCAGGGCTGCGGTCGAGGAAGCTGGGCTGACGCCAAGGCTCGGACCGAAGGTGTCGGTGGTTGTCGATGGTGGTGGGCAGCTGACGATGGATGGGGTGACGGCCGATGTCAGGCTGAAGGCGGTGCGGGAGGGCGGCAACGTTATGTGGGCTTTGTCTGTTGCCGGCGATGGCCAAAGCGCGAGGCCGCTTGCGACGGCCGATGAGGATGCAGCGCGCGATATTGCGGTTGCTGCCCTCAGGATGACCGCGGAGAAAGGCCGGGAGGCACATGCGAGGGATTTGTCGGAGAGGCAGCTAGCGTCTCTCGCAGGTTGGCATTCCTTCGCGCCCCCCTCTGTCCTGCCGGACATCTCCCCCACAAGGGGGGAGATCAGCAGCTTCGCTGTCAGCTCTTCGCCTTCGACGTTGAAAACTGGCGAAACCGGCGGCGACAGCACAATCTCCCCCCAAGTGGGGGAGATGTCCGGCAGGACAGAGGGGGGCGCCGTAGAGCGCTCTCGCTCGCCGATTGGCCTCTTCGACTTGAACACCGGCCACGCCCTCGGCATCGGCCTGCCCTTCGGCAGCATGCCAGCGCAAAACCTTATCGACCTTGCCAGCCGAGCGTCGAACCTCGGCACCGCCGAAATCCGCCTCGCCCCCGGCCGCGCCTTGCTGTTCCTCGGCCAACCACCAGCCGCGAACCCCCTCCTCCAAACCACCGCCGCCGCGCTCGGCTTCGTCACCGCCGCCGCCGACCCGCGCACCCGCATCGCCGCCTGCCCCGGCACTCCTGCCTGCGCATCCGGCCAAATCGCCACGCGCGACATCGCCGAGACAATCGCCGCCGAAAACGCTGATATCCTCGACTTCACACTGCACATTTCCGGCTGCGCCAAGGGCTGCGCGCACCCCGGTCCGGCGGCGCTGACATTGGTCGGCGGCGAAAACGGAGCCGGACTTGTCGTGAACGCGACGGCAAAGGCCCTTCCTGCGGGCTACAGGCCGGGCTATGACGCCGCACGCGGCGTCAGTCGCGTCGCGGCGATGGTCCGCAGCGCACGATTTCAGGGCGAAACCGCCGCCGCTTGCCTGACAAGGCTCGGGCCGGCGGCAATCGCCGAAAGCTACCGACAGGAATAAGCATGGCCGCCTACGATTACATCCATGACGGCAACGCCATCTATGAGCGCTCTTTTGCCATCATCCGCGCCGAGGCCGATTTGTCCCGCTTTTCCGAGGCCGAGGCCGACGTTGCCATCCGCATGATCCATGCCTGCGGCCAGGTCGAAGCATCAAGTCATTTTGTTTTCTCCAGCGATTTCGTCGCCGCCGCCCGCAGCGCCTTGGCGGCCGGCGCGCCGATCTTCTGCGATGCCGAAATGGTCTCGCATGGCGTCACCCGCGCCAGGCTGCCGGCCGGCAATGAGGTGATCTGCACCTTGCGCGACCCGCGCACGCACGACATTGCCAAGGAGATCGGCAACACCCGCTCGGCGGCGGCAATCGATCTGTGGGGCGAGCGTATGGCCGGTTCGGTGGTCGCCATAGGCAATGCGCCGACGGCACTGTTCTATCTCCTGGAAAAATTGCGCGACGGCGCGCCGAAGCCGGCGGCGATCATCGGCATGCCGGTCGGCTTCGTCGGGGCCGCCGAATCCAAGGATGCGCTGGTGCAGAATTCCTATGGCGTGCCCTACGCCATCGTGCGCGGCAGGCTTGGCGGCAGCGCCATGACTGCAGCCGCGCTCAATTCGCTGGCGAGGCCCGGCCTGTGAACGCAGCTGTCAAAGAAGATCTGGCAAAAGGCCGCCTCGTCGGCGTCGGCACGGGGCCTGGCGACCCCGAGCTGCTGACGCTGAAGGCCGCGCGCGTTCTGGCCGAGGCCGATGTCGTCGCCTACTTCGCCAAGCGCGGCAACAACAGCAATGCGCGCGCCATCGTCGAGGCGCGCTTCCGGCCGGATATGCTGGAACTGCCGCTTCTCTACCCCGTCACCACCGAGATCGACAAGGATCACGACGACTACCGTTCGCAGATCACCGATTTCTACGAGGAGTCGGCCGAGAAGGTCGCCGAACACCTCGAAGCCGGCCGCATGGTCGCCGTGCTCTCCGAAGGCGACCCGCTGTTCTACGGCTCCTACATGCACCTGCATGTCCGCCTCGCCCATCGCTTCCCGACCGAGGTCATCCCCGGCGTCACCGCCATGTCCGGCTGCTGGTCGCAGACCGGCGTGCCTATCGTCCAGGGCGACGATGTGCTGACGGTTTTGCCCGGCACGATGAGCGAGTTCGAGCTGACACGCCGTCTCGCCGACACGGATGCCGCCGTCATCATGAAGGTCGGCCGCAATCTGTCCAAGATCAGGCGGGCACTGGACGCCACCGGCAAGCTCGCCCGCGCCGTTTATGTCGAGCGCGGCACCATGGCCGGCAGCATCTCGATGAAGCTTGCCGACAAGCCGGATGACAAGGCCCCCTATTTCGCCATCGTGCTGGTCGCCGGCTGGTCCGGCCGGCCTGGCGTTATGGGAGCCAAGCCATGAGCGGCCGCCTCACCGTCATCGGCCTTGGGCCCGGCAATGCCGATCAGGTGACGCCGCAAGCCAGCCGCGCCGTCGCCGAGGCAAAGTTCTTCTATGGCTACAAGCCTTATCTCGACCGGCTGGAGCTGCGCCCGGACCAGACCCGCGTCGCCTCGGACAATCGCGAGGAACTCGCCCGCTCCAAGGACGCGCTGGTAAAGGCGGCGGACGGCCATGACGTCGCCGTCGTCTCCGGCGGCGATCCCGGCGTGTTCGCCATGGCGGCCGCCGTCTGCGAGGCGATCGAGGCCGGTCCGGCCGAATGGCGCACCGTCGATGTCACTGTCGTGCCGGGCGTCACCGCCATGCTGGCGGTTGCCGCCCGCATCGGCGCGCCGCTCGGCCATGATTTCTGCGCCATCTCGCTGTCCGACAATCTGAAGCCGTGGGACTTGATCGAACTGCGCCTGCTGGCGGCGGCCGGCGCCGGCTTTGTCATCGCGCTCTATAACCCGATCAGCAAGGCGCGCCCTTGGCAGCTCGGCCGTGCCTTCGAATGCCTGGCCGCCATCCTGCCCGGCACCACGCCGGTCATCTTCGGCCGCGCCGCCGGCCGCCCGGACGAGCGCATCGAGGTCTTTTTGCTGGCCGATGTCGACGCGCAAAAAGCCGACATGGCGACCTGCATCATCATCGGTTCGCCGGAAACACGGATCATCAAGCGCGGCGACAAACCGGCGCTGGTCTACACGCCGCGCTCCGCGACGGGGTCGAGCAAATGATCGACCCAAAATTTATCAACAAGAGCGGCGAGTTCATCGACGGTCTCGGTCGAAGGCACCTCCGGCAGGAAGGGCCTGCGCACCATCACCACCTCGATACCGAGCGCCCGCGCCGCGGCGATCTTGCCGTAGGTGGCCTCGCCGCCGCTGTTCTTGGATACGACGACATCGATGCGGTGCTCCTCGAGCAGAGCGCGTTCATCCGCCTCGCGAAACGGCCCACGCGCCAGCAGGTAGGCCGCATCCGGCACCGCCAGTTTCGGCTCGACCGGATCGACGCTGCGGATGAGGTAGTGATGCTGCGGCGCCGCCTCGAAAGCCGCGACCTCTTGCCGGCCGAGCGCCAGGAAGGCGCGGCGCGGCGTCGATCCAAGCGCGTGCACCGCATCGCCTGTCCTATCGACCTGCGTCCAGCGGTCGCCGTCGACAGGCTTCCAGCCGGGACGGCGCAGCGCCAGGATCGGCACACCGGTCAGGCGCGAGGCTTGCGCCGCATTGGCGGATATCTGCGCCGCATAGGGATGTGTGGCGTCGATCAGCAGGTCGATGCCCGCCTCCCTGAGATAGGCGGCCAGCCCGTCGGCGCCGCCAAATCCGCCGCTGCGCACCGGCACGCCTTGCGCGACCGGGCTTTCGGTGCGGCCGGCCAGCGACAGGGTGACACGGAAATCTTCCACCAGTTTTTCGGCCAATTGGCGCGCTTCTGTCGTGCCGCCAAGGATCAGAATCTTCTTCATGAGCACCATGTTGAACAGCGTCGGCGCTGCCCCTCACCCCTACCCTCTCCCCGTGAAGAACGGGGAGAGGGAGGCGTCAGCGCCGGAGCGTCTCCCTTCTCCCCGTCACCACACGGGGAGGTGAGGAGTGGTCTGGCTGGCAGACGAAAAGTCAATTGCTTGACTTTTCGAACGACGAACGCCTCAGGCGAATGAGGGGCGGCGCGACATGTCAAAAAAACAGCCCACGCCAAAATGGCTCGCAATCGTCGGCATCGGCGAGGACGGTTTAGCGGGTCTCGGCGACGAGGCCAAGCGGCAGATCGCTGACGCCGAGACCGTCTTCGGCGGCAAGCGGCATCTGGCGCTGGTGGCTTCGCTCATCAAGGGTGAGCAGCGCCCATGGCCGGTGCCATTCGATGCCGACATGGCAGACGTGCTGGCGCTGGCCGGCCGGCGCGTCTGCGTGCTCGCCTCCGGTGATCCATTCTTCCACGGGGTCGGCGCCACCCTTGCCCGCAAGGTCAAGCCTGAAGAGATGCATGTCATCCCCGCGCCATCGGCGATTTCGCTGGCTGCCGCCCGGCTCGGCTGGGCGTTGCAGGACATCGAGACGATCTCGCTGCATGGAAGGCCGCTCGACCTGATCCGGCCGCTGCTGCATCCCAGGGCGCGCATCCTGGCGCTGACATCGGACGGCGACGCACCAGCGACAATAGCGCGCCTGCTCGTAGAGCTCGACTTCGGCGGTTCGCGGCTGACCGTTCTGGAAGCGCTGGGCGGACCGAACGAGAAGCTTCGCTCGGCACGTGCCGACGCTTTCGATCTCAGAGACATCAATCCGCTCAACGTGCTGGCGTTTGAGCTTGAATCGACACAAGAGGCCCGCATCCTGCCGCTGACCGTTGGCCGCGCCGACCATCTGTTCGAGCACGACGGCCAGATCACCAAGCACGACATCCGCGCCATCACGCTTGCGGCGCTGGCGCCGAGGCGTGGCGAATTGCTGTGGGACATCGGCGCCGGTTCCGGCTCCATCGGCATCGAATGGATGCTCGCTCACCCCTCGATGCGCGCCATCGCCATCGAGGCCAACAGCGACCGCGCCGCCCGCATCGTCCGCAACGCCGCGCATTGCGGCGTGCCCGGTCTTGTCGTGGTGGAAGGGTCGGCGCCCAAGGCACTGGCCGGGCTGGACACGCCGGATGCGATCTTCATCGGCGGAGGTGGCAGCGACGCCGGCGTACTGAACGCCGCCATCAAGGCGCTGCCATCCCGTGGCCGTCTCGTTGCCAATGCGGTGACGCTGGAGATGGAGGCGCTGCTTCTCGCGGAGCACATCAAGCGCGGCGGCGACCTTACCCGCATCACCATTTCCCGCGCTTCTCCTGTCGGTTCGATGCAGGCCTGGCGCCCGGCCATGCCGGTCACCCAGTGGAGCTGGGTGAAGCCATGATGGTGGCGGGCATCGGCAGCCGGAAGGGCGTGAGCGTCGAAGACGTGCTCGCGGCGATCGAAACCGCCCTCGAAGCGCACGGGCTGGCGATAACGGCGCTGTCGGCCTTGGCGACCGCCGCGCTCAAGAAAGACGAAGAAGCGATCTCTGCCGCTGGCCGCACGCTTCACCTTCCCGTCATCATCGTTGATGACGCAGCACTTCAGGCCGTCTCGTCGGAGGCACTCAGCAAATCCGATCTCTCGCAGGATCTCGCCGGCACACCCTCCGTCTCAGAAGCCTCCGCCCTTGCCGTTGCCGGCCCCGGTGCAAAGCTGCTTGGTCCACGCACCGTGCTCGGCCCGGTCACCTGCGCCATCGCCATCAGCGGAGACGCGCCATGACCGTGCATTTCATCGGCGCCGGTCCCGGCGCCGCCGACCTCATCACACTGCGCGGCGCCAAGCTGCTGGCAAGCTGCCCGGTCTGTCTGCATGCCGGCTCGATCGTCGCGCCGGAATTGCTGCAACACTGCGCACCGGGGACCAAACTGATCGATACGGCGCCGATGTCACTCGACGAAATCGAGGTCGAATATGTGACAGCCCACCAGGCCGGCCACGATGTCGCCCGCCTGCATTCCGGCGACCTCTCGGTGTGGAGCGCCGTGGCCGAGCAGATCCGCCGGCTGGAAAAACACGGCATTCCTTACACGCTGACGCCGGGCGTTCCCTCTTTCGCCGCCGCAGCCGCAGCCCTTCGCCGCGAACTGACCATTCCCGAGGTGGTGCAGAGTCTGGTGCTGACCCGCGTCTCGGGCCGCGCCTCGAAAATGCCGCCGGGCGAAACGCTGGCCGGCTTCGGCCGCACCGGCGCGACGCTGGCCATTCATCTCGCCATCCACGCCATCGACCGAGTCGTCGCCGAATTGTCGCCGCATTATGGCGGCGATTGCCCGGTGGCGATCGTCTTTCGCGCTTCATGGCCGGACGAGCGCGTGCTGACCGGCACGCTCGCCACGATCGAGGCACTGCTCGCCGCCGACCCGATGGAGCGCACGGCGATCATCTTCGTCGGCCGCTCGCTGGCAGCGGAAGGTTTTGGCGAGAGTTCATTGTACGACGCCCACTATCAGCGGCGTTTTCGCGGACGGGACGGATTGTGAGCGGTAAAAGCGAAAACACCACGCTCGAACAGGCCCTTGCCCGGCTGAACTTCAAGCCGCGCCGGCTTGAGCCGGGCCATGTCTGGCTGGCCGGCGCCGGCCCGGGCGATCCCGGCTGCCTGACGCTGGAAGTGCTGGCGGCATTGGCCGAGGCCGACGCCATGGTCTATGACGCGCTGGTCTCCTCTGACGTTGTCGCCGTTGCGGACAATGCCCAGCTGTTCTTTGCAGGAAAACGCGGCGGCAAACCGTCCATGAGGCAGGACGATATCACCGCTTTGCTGGTGCGGCTGGCACGCGAGGGCCGCCGCGTCGTCCGGCTGAAGGGCGGCGATCCCTATATTTTCGGCCGTGGCGGCGAAGAGGCGCTGGCGCTGGCGCGCGAAAAAATCCCGTTCCGCGTCCTGCCCGGCCTGACATCGGGGCTGAGCGCGCTGGCCGCCACCGGCATTCCCGCAACCATGCGCGGCATCAACAAGGCGATCATCCTGGCGACAGGTCATGCCGCCGGCACAGATGACGATCTCGACTGGGGCGCGATCGCCCGCACCGGCCAGCCGGTGGTCATCTATATGGGCATGGCCAATCTGCCTGTTATCGCCGCGTCGCTGCTCGAAGGCGGGCTGGCGCCGTCGACGCCGGCGGCTGTCATCGTTTCGGCGACGACACCGCAGGAGCGGACCGTCGTCGCGACACTCGCCACCATTTCCGAAGCGGCCGCCGCGGCGGAATTGGCCTCGCCGGCCCTCATTGTCGTCGGCGGCATCGTCGCCATGCGCGCAGCACTGGCGGGTAACGCATGACCCGCGCCATCATCATCGGCGCGCCGCGTTCCGGCTCCGGCAAGACCAGCGTCACCATCGGCATTTTGCGCGCGCTCGCCCGGCGCGGCATCAAGGTGCGCGGCGCCAAGTCCGGCCCCGACTATATCGATCCGGGTTTTCATACCGCCGCAACCGGTCTGTCCGGCGTCAACCTGGACAGCTGGGCGATGTCGCCTGACCTGCTCAACGCGTTGGCCGGCAATGCCACCGAGGATGCCGATTTTATCTTCCTCGAAAGCGCGATGGGCCTGTTCGACGGCATCCCGGCCGGACAAGGCCGCACCGGCTCGGCCGCCGATCTGGCGCGGCTCTACCACCTGCCGGTGCTTTTGGTGCTCGACGTCTCGGGACAGTCGACGACGGCGGCCGCCGTCGCCAAGGGTTTTGCCACCTACGACCCGGATGTGCGCATGGCCGGAATCGTGCTCAACCGTCTCGGCAGCGAGCGCCACCGCAAGCTGTGCAGCGAGGCGATCGAAACGCTCGGCCTGCCGGTCGTCGGCGCCATCCTGCGCGATCCCACGCTCAATTTGCCGGAGCGCCATCTCGGCCTCGTCCAGGCCGGCGAATATGCCGACCTGATGACGCATCTCGACCGCCTCGCCGACATGGTCGAGAAATCCCTCGACCTTGACGCCATCATGGCGCTGGCCGCGCCGTTTTCGCCGGCATCAGGCAGTTTCGAACATGCCTTGCAGCCGCCCGGCCAACGAATCGCGCTCGCCGAAGACGCCGCCTTCACCTTCCTCTATCCGCACGTCGCCGCCCACTGGCGTCAGGCCGGCGCCGAGATCGTGCCGTTCTCGCCGCTAGCCGACGAAGCACCGGTGCAGAATTGCGATGTCTGCTGGCTGCCCGGCGGCTATCCCGAGCTCCACTCCGGCAGCCTCGCGGCGGCGACCAATTTCCGAGCTGGCATGGCCAGGTTTGCCGAGACCAAGCCGATCCATGGCGAGTGCGGCGGCTTCATGGTGCTGGGCGAAGCGCTGGAGGACGCGGCCGGCGAGACGCACGCCATGCTTGGCCTGCTCGGCCATTCCACCAGCTTTGCCAAGCGCAAGATGAACCTCGGCTACCGCGAGGCACGCCTGCGCGTCGCCTGTCCGCTGGGGCCGCAAGGCGCGCTGATCCGTGGCCATGAATTCCACTATGCGCAGATGATTGCGACCGGCAATGACGAGCCGCTGGCCGACCTAGCCGATGGCCAGGGCAATCCACTCGGCGCCTCCGGCTACCGGCGCGGCCATGTCAGCGGCACCTTCTTTCATGCCATTGCGAGGAGTGCATGACCGCCGTGCCCTCGCCCCGGCAAGCGCTCGAGGACGTCGCGCTTTGCCTCGTCTTCTTCACCCGGCTGCCGCTGCCGGTCTTCGACTTTCGTGGCCGCAGCCTGGCCGATGCGATCTGGGCGGCGCCTGTCGCCGGCCTCGCCATCGCTGTGGTTGGTGCTGTCGTCTACGCAGCGGGCGTACAGCTCGGCCTTGCCCCCGGCCCGGCAGCAGCCCTTGCGCTTGCAGCAACCCTGCTCGCCACGGGCTGCCTGCATGAGGACGGGCTGTCGGATGTCGCCGACGGTTTTGGCGGCGGCAAGACGCGCGATAAAAAACTGGAGATCATGCGCGACAGCCGCATCGGCGCCTATGGCGCAGCAGCTCTTGGCCTGTCGATGCTCATCCGCTGGAGCGCGCTGTCGCAACTGGCCGATCCGACAAGCGTGCTCTTCGCGCTGATCGCCGCACACGCCGCATCGCGCGGCCTGCTCGGCGCGTTCATGCATCTGGCGCCGGCGGCGCGCAGTGACGGCCTGTCTGCCGGCGCCGGGACCGTCTCGGCCCAGACAGCTGTTCTCGGCGCCGTGCTCGGCGCCATCCCCCTTCTGACGCTGGGGCTCGGCGGCGCCTGTGCCGCACTGATCCTGCTCGCTCTCGTGTTCAGCGCCTTGCGCGCGCTCTCCCTCAACCAGATCGGCGGCCACACCGGTGACACGATCGGCGCCCTGCAGCAGCTGGGCGAGATCACTGTCCTGCTCGTCGCTTCCGTTTCCCTGTCCTGATTCTTCCCCGGAGATTCCTTCCCCATGCCATTCAAATCATTCGACGAACTGCGCGCCGCCTGTCTCGATCTGCCTGCCGGCAGCGATACCGCCGCCAACGCCGTCGCCCGCCGCCAAGACACGCTGACCAAGCCGCAAGGCAGCCTGGGCCGGCTGGAAACTCTCGCCGCCTGGCTGGCGCGCTGGCAGGGTCGCGACATGCCGAAACTCGACCGCGTCAAAGTCTTCGTGTTCGCCGGCAACCACGGTGTGACGGCGCAAGGCGTGTCGGCCTTCCCGTCGGAAGTGACGGTGCAGATGGTGGCGAATTTCGCCGGCGGCGGCGCCGCCATCAACCAGCTGGCCCGCATCGCCGGCGCGGAACTCGACGTCATCCCGCTCGATCTCGATCATCCGACCGGCGACTTCACTGACGTGCCGGCAATGGACGAAAAAACCTTCCTCGCCGCCGTCTCGGCAGGCTACGACGCGGTGACGAACGACCTCGACCTCGTCTGTTTCGGCGAGATGGGCATCGGCAACACCACGCCGGCGGCCGCCATCTCGACCGCCCTGTTCGGCGGCGGCGCTGAAAAATGGACCGGGCGCGGCACCGGCGTCGACGATGCCGGGCTGAAGCGCAAGGTCACCGCCATTGAATCCGGCCTCAAGCGCCATGCCGACGCGCTGTCCGACCCGCTGAAGATCGCCGCCGCCCTTGGCGGACGAGAACTCGCCGCCACCTTCGGCGCCACGCTCGCCGCCCGCCGCAACAATGTCCCGGTGCTGCTCGATGGCTTCGTCTGCACGGCCGCGGCAGCGCCCTTGGCGCGGCTGCACCCGTCTGGCCTCGCCCACACCATCGCCGCCCATGTCTCGGCCGAATCCGGCCACCGCCGCCTGCTCGAAGTGCTCGGCCTGCCGCCGCTGCTCGACCTCGGCATGCGGCTCGGCGAAGGCTCCGGCGCCTGCCTAGCCGTCAACATCGTCCGCTCGGCGCTGGAGTGCCACACGGGCATGGCGAGCTTTGCCGAGGCTGGTGTTTCGGAGAAGTAGCTAGAGCGATTTGACGGGAGGGCGCCGGCCCGAACCTTCACTGACCATCGTCGGGCCGATCACTGGCATTCCGGGCTGGTGGCTCGAACAGCACGGCCGCTGAAAGATTCCCCACCTTGGGGTTGGCCCGCTGCTTCTGTGGTGGGCTCTTTTTACTGGCACTATTCGCCGCCGTTGCCGACAAAATGTGATTGACGTAACGGTGACCAGGCGCAATCATTACGGATTGGGCAGGGTGAGGGCGTTTTCAATGAAACTCGTTGTCTTTGGCGTAGCAATAGTATTGGCCGCTACCGGAGCAGCTGCTGCGAAAGAGAAGAAAAAGGTGGCCACCGCTCAGGCTACAACCTCGTGTTCTACAGCTCATAAGAAGGCTGGCAGCAAGCCGACCGCGAAACCGGATTGCAAATCGACGGGCACCGTGGTTGCGCGACCGTCAAATAGGGCCGAAAACTTCCTGGATCATTATAATCCGCGCTTAGGGTATGACACCAGTCCGTGGTTTCAAACTGGCTTTAATTGATGGCGGCTTCGGCTTCCGGGCTTTTCTTAATCCAGCGCGGCCTTCACTCCTTCGCCAAATAGCGCACCGGCTTACCGGCCGCCGAGTTTAAGGCAAACCTGCCCCAGCATGTCGAGGCGCGTCAACGCGTCCGGCATTCCAAGGTCTTCCACCAACTCTTCTAGAAATTTGGTGGGTGCGCACAGGATTGAACTGTGGACCCGCTGATTAAGAGTCAGCTGCTCTACCAACTGAGCTACGCACCCACTCGACCGGTAAAACCGGCGTTGGCGGGCATATAGCCGCCGATACCGGTCCTGTCCAGCCCTGCCGGAATCATTTCCCGACAAATCGCTGAACTGCCGCAGGCGGTCACACGAACAGCCTGCCTTCCGCCACCTTGATGGCATGGCCGCCGATGCGCGCGGAGGCCAGTTTTCCGCCTTCGACAGTGAGTTCCAAGCGGATACGTGACGGGCGGCCCATCTCCAGCCCCTGCTCGATCCACAGCTGCGAAATGCCGTCGGTGGGCGCATCGAAATGCATGATGGCGCCGGCAAAGGCGGCTGCCGCCGAACCGGTCGCCGGGTCTTCATAGGACGGCGTGCCCGGCACGATCATGCGGACATGGAAGGCGCTGTCATGGTTCACCGTCTGGCGGCAATAGACATACGGGCTGGCGAAAGCCCATTCGCTCTTGCGCGGCGCCAGTTCGGACCAGGCCTGGTTATCGAGCTTGACCCGGGCCGCAGCCTCCAGATTGGCGACCGGGATGGTGACGTAAGGCACGCCTGCCGACCAGAACGACACCAGGTGATTCTCGAAGCCGATCTCGTGCGGCGCCAGCCCGAGGGCGGCGCCGATCGCCTCCGGGTCGGCATCGAGCTTCAGCGGCTCCGGCAGCTTCGCCAGGTCGAACTCGGCAAAGGTGGCGCCATCGTGCCGGCTGACGGCGCAGCGCACCGGGCCGATATTCTCCTCCAGCACGAAGATGCCGGCTTCGCCCTCGCCTGTCAGTTCGGCCAGCGCGATCGCGGCGCCAACTGTCGGATGTCCGGCGAACGGCATCTCATAGTCGGGCGTGAAAATGCGGATGCGGTTGCGATGTTTTGGATTGTCCGGCGGCAGCACGAAGACCGATTCGGACAGGTTGAACTCGCGCGCAATGGCCTGCATGGCGGCTGTATCCAGCCCTTGGCTGTCGAGTACGACAGCCAGCGGATTGCCGGCCAGCCGCTCCGTCGTAAACACATCGTAGAGCAAGTAATTGCGGGTCTGCATCTTGAAAAACCTTCCGCCTCAATCCGAACATGGCCGAAATTTAATTTGATATTCGAACCACCAAGCCTGATCTGTGCACAACTAGGGACATTACGCTTTCATAGGGGTCCGGCGTGGACCAGCTTGTCAATCTGCCAAAGACGGAATCGGATTCCGCCATCGAGGCGGCGCTCGGGCTTGATCAGAGCGGCGTGCGCAAGACGCGCCGCCGGGGCTGGCTTTACGCGCTGCTGGCGCTGATCGCACTTGCCGCCGGGTTGGCTGGCTACCAGTGGTTTGCCGGCTCCCCGGCCAAGATCGACTACACCACCACGCCGGCTACCATTGCCGACCTCACCGTCGCGGTTTCGGCGACCGGCACGCTGCAGCCCCTCACCCAGGTCGACATTTCAAGCGAGCTGTCCGGTATCATCCGCTCGGTCTCGGCCGAAGAGAACCAGCAGGTCAAGAAGGGCGACGTGCTGGCGACGCTCGACACGGTGAAACTCGAGGTCCAGATCGAACGCGCCGAAGCCTCGGCCAAGGCCGCTGCCGCCAATGTCGAGGACGCCACGGTAACCCTGAAGGAGAACGAAAGCGCCCTCACCCGCGCGGCCGAACTGACCAGGCGTGGCATGGCGACCGATCAGTCGCTCGAGGCGGCGACTGCCACGCGCGACCGCTCCAAGGCGGCGCTCGATAGTGCGCAGGCCAATCTCGCCATCGCCCAGGCCGATCTCAAGGCGCAGCAGACCGACCTTGCCAAGAGCACCATCTATGCGCCGATCGACGGCATCGTCTTGACGCGTTCCGTCGACCCCGGCCAGACGGTCGCCTCCTCGCTGCAGGCGCCGGTTCTGTTCATCATCGCCGCCGATTTGAGGAACATGGAATTGGTGGCGGCGGTCGACGAGGCCGATATCGGCGCGGTCAAACCAGGCCAGCATGCACGCTTCACCGTCGATGCCTTTCCCGAGCGGCCGTTCGACGCCGAGATCCGCGACATCTCCTACGCCTCGGTCACCACCGACGGCGTCGTCACCTACAATGCACGGTTGGAAGTCAACAATAACGAGCTTTTGCTGCGGCCCGGCATGACCGCCACGGTTTCGGTCGTCACCAGGCAGGCCAAGAGCGTGCTCACCGTGCCTTCAACAGCGTTTCGCTATCGGCCATCGGCACCTGCTGCCCGCGCGTGGAGCCTCAGCGATCTGTTCACCGGCCGCATGGGCCGTGGCGGCAACCGCCGCCAGCCGGTGAAGGCGCCCACCGACGGCTCACGCACGCTCTATGTGCTGGAGAACGGCCGGCCGCACCCGGTCAACGTGAAGATCGGCTCCACCGACGGCGAACTGACCGAGATCACCTCCGGGCTGGATGAAGGTGCAGAGGTTATCACGACCTCGCAGCTGCGGAGCTGACGCCATGGCCGCGGGCCTCATCGGTTTCGACTCGGTCTGGAAGAGCTATGGCCAGGGCGAAGCCAAGGTCCATGCGCTGGCCGGCGTCGACCTCGCCATCCAGCGTGGCGAATTCGTCGCCATCATGGGCCCGTCCGGTTCGGGCAAATCGACCGCGATGAACATCATCGGTTGCCTCGACACGCCGACGGCCGGAACCTACTCCTTCATGGGCATCGACGCCGGGCGGCTCGACCGCAACCGCCGGGCGCTTCTGCGCAATCTCTATATCGGCTTCGTCTTCCAGGGTTACAATCTGTTGCCGCGCACCACGGCGGCGGAAAATGTCGAGCTGCCGCTGATCTATCGCGGCGCGCCGGCCCGCGAGCGCCGCGATCTTGCCATGCAGGCGCTGGCGGAGGTCGGCCTGGTCGGGCGCGAACACCACACGCCGGCCGAACTCTCCGGCGGCCAGCAGCAGCGCGTGGCGATCGCGCGCGCCATCGTCACCAGGCCTACGCTGCTCGTCGCCGACGAGCCGACCGGCAATCTCGACACCGCCCGCACGCATGAGATCATGGAGTTGTTGACGCGGCTGAACCGGGAGCTCGGCTTGACCATCGCCATGGTCACCCACGAGGCCGATGTCGCCGATTATGCCGAGCGCACCATCCGCTTCCTCGACGGCCACGTCGCGTCCGACACGGCCAAGTCGGAGTTGGCGTCATGATCTGGGAAACCGTCCGCCTCTCTCTGCGCTCCATCCGCCGCAATGTGCTGCGCTCGTTCCTGACGCTGCTCGGCATCGTCATCGGTGTCGCCGCCGTCATCGCCATGCTGACCATCGGTTCGGGCACCACGGCCAAGGTCAAGTCGGACATCGCCAAGCTCGGCTCGAACCTGCTCGTCGTCCGTTCCGGCCGCCCGGCAGGCACCGGCGGACCAGGCGGGCTCGACCAGGCGGTACGGCCTCTGGCCGACAAGGATGTAGCCGCCCTCGTAGCCCACCTGACCGGAGCGCGCGCCATTGCGCCGGCGTCGCAGAAACAAGTCCGCGTCATTTTCGGCACCGAGAGCCTGACCTCGGGCGTCACCGGCACCGACAGCGCCTATCTCGACGCCCGCGACTGGAAGCTGGTGTCGGGCCGCCCGTTCTCGGATTCGGAAACACGCTCCGGCACCGGCGTCTGCCTGATCGGCGAAACGGTGCGCCAGCAATTCTTCGGCGCCGGCGAACCCGAGGGCGAGATCATCCGCGTCAACCGCACCTCGTGCAAGATCATCGGCCTGCTCGAACCCAAGGGCTATACCGGCTTCGGCCAGGACCAGGACAATGTCGTCTTGATGCCGCTTGCCGCCTATCAGCGCCGCATCGCCGGCAACCGCGACATCGACAACATCTACGTCGCCGCCGACGATCGCACCCCGACCACCGAATTGCAGCCGCGAGTCGAGGACATTTTGCGCGACACCCGCCGCATCACGCCGGACCGCGAAGACGATTTCTCAATCCGCGACATGACCCAGATCGCCGACGCCATGGCCAGCGCCACCACCACCATGACCGGCATGCTGGGCGCCGTCGCGGGCGTCAGCCTGCTGGTCGGCGGCATCGGGATCATGAACATCATGCTGGTCTCGGTCACTGAGCGCACCCGCGAGATCGGCATCAGGCTCGCCATCGGCGCGCATGAAAAGCACATCCTCATCCAGTTCCTGGTCGAGGCGACGGTGCTGTCGCTGCTCGGCGGCATTATCGGCATCCTGATCGGCCTGGCGCTGGCCGGCCTCGCCTCGGCAACGCTGGCCATACCGTTTGCGCCGAGCCCGGCGGTCATCCTGCTCGCCGTCGGTTTTTCGGCGCTGATCGGCATGGTGTTCGGCTTCTTCCCGGCGCTGCGCGGCGCCAGGCTCGACCCGATCGACGCGCTGCGCCACGAATAAGCGCCAGATCAGCTCCACCGCAACCAACCGCTATCCACAAGGATGGGTGCTTGTCGACATCGGCAATACTTGTTGTCGTCCGGTCTGCGATGCTAATTTTAGAGCAAAGCATCTGGTCAAGGAGTGGCAATGAGCAAGAAGGCGCGGCTGATTCTGACGATGGTGATCATCGAAGGCGCCCTTGCGGGACTTTGGTGGTATCTCGCCCGCTACGGCATGGCCAATCCCGATCGTGTCACCGCCGATTTTCAGGCAGTCGTCGGCCAGACGATGGGCATGGTCATGGGTGGATTGCTGGGCATCGGCGTCATCCTGTTCCTCGTCGCCGCCCGCAACAACCGCAAGGCGGCGCAGAACAATCCGCGCCGTTAGCCCCCGCCACCGCCAAAATGCCACTCGACCAGCGGCTTCATATGCGGCGCCAACCCTTCCGGCAGGTCGGCGGCGTGGCGGATGATCACCGGCCCCTCGATCTCCGGCTCGGTCTCGGTCGCGACGAAGGCGCCGATGCGCCGCGCAATCTCGTCGGCCGGCGCATCGACGTGGTAGCGGCGGAAGAGGACCGTGCCGGTCGAAGTCGACAGCGCATGGTAGCGCTTGCCGCGCGCAGCGCCTGTCAGGTCAAGCCCGGTCTCCTCGCGCACTTCACGGATCATGTTGAAATCGACATCGACGCGGCCATCGCGAAAATCGATCGGCTCGAACGAGCCGGCAGCGAAGTAGACACTGCCGGCCGGGACCGTGTGCGCGCCCATGCGGATCGCCACCAGGGCGTTGTCGCCGGCGACCAGCATGGCGTGGCCATAGGCATGCTCGGCGCCCGTCCCCTGCCGGTTCTTTCGCCACAGCAGGAAGGTCGAGTACTTCACCGCGTGACAACGCCCGACGATCCGGTTGTCGCGCCAGGCGAGCGCCGAGAGCAGCACCACCGTGCCGTCGAACAACGCCGGATTGGCCGTGACCTCGCGCCGCCAGTTGTCAGTGATCGCCTGCGCGTTGTCGCGCTCGAACGGATGCGGGCCGGGGTCGAGCCGGACGTCGATTTCGTCGACGGGCAGGATGACGTTGCGCGGCAGGTTGAAGCTCACCGTGCTCAAGCCATGTCCAGGGTAATTGCGACGGGACAATGGTCCGACGCCTTCGGCCGGTCCCAGCCGGCGCGCGGAAAGCGCTCCACCGCCTGTCCGGCCGGAAAGATGGTGCGCCAGG
Organism: Mesorhizobium sp. M0058; assembly: GCF_040323095.1. Taxonomy (NCBI): domain Bacteria; kingdom Pseudomonadati; phylum Pseudomonadota; class Alphaproteobacteria; order Hyphomicrobiales; family Phyllobacteriaceae; genus Mesorhizobium; species Mesorhizobium sp. M0058. The sequence continues at coordinate 294,904 of NZ_JAMYUQ010000006.1, read as the reverse complement.
GCTGGCCGTTGCGGATGATGTCGGGAACCGCCGTCGCATTCTTCGCCGCCAGCCCTTTCGACAGCAGGATGTAGTCGAGCTGGCACAGATGCCGCTCCTTCGGCCCGCGCGTGTGGTAGAAACTCCAGCGGTCCATCTCCGGCCGGCGTTCGACGACATTCTCGCAAAAGCCGCCGGCGGTGAGCACATCGATACAGGACTGGCTCTCGTCGATCACCTGGAAGCGGTAGCCGTCGATAGCGTCGCCCTCGATCTTCACCCGCTGGCGGTAGTCGTTCATGTCGCCGCAGATCGCCCAGTTTTTGTCGGCTGCGTGCTCTTTGCCGAAGCGCTCCTCGATAATGCGGCGCACGGCTTGCGCCTCGGCGATGCGCACCGGCATCGTCGCCTCGCGTCCGTCGAGCCCGTTGCGCGGCGAGCCCATCGATTTGAAATGGACGAGATAAAGCGTCAGCGGCACGCCGCCGACCTTGATGTCGACCTCCAGGCAATCGCGCCGGAAGATGCGTTCATTGGCCAGGTTGCCGAGCGCCTCGAGTTCGGGCGTGTGCAGCCCGAACTGCTCGAACGTGACATAGGCATGGCTGGTCATGCGCACGAATTCGATCGGCTGACCTTGCGCTGTCTCGTTGCGCATCATCACGGCAACGTCGATGCCGCGCGAATCATTGCCGGCGGTGGTGTATTTCTGCCGGTAACCCTCGCCCACCATCTTGAAGAGATAGCCGTACTCGAAGGCCTTCAGCGCCTCGATGTTGTCGACCTCCTGCATGCAGATGATGTCCGCACGGGTGGCGGCAATGGCGAGCGCGGTCAACTGGCGCGTATCGTCGGATTGCGCGATGGCGCGCGCCTGCTCCAGCATCCGGTATTCGGCTTCGCTCTGAATGTCGAAAAGCGCCAGCGTGCGGTCTTCGTTGAGCTGGTTGCGGAAGCCCGAGTAATCGAACCTGTTCATCAGGTTTTCGACATTGAAAGTGGCGAGGCGCAGCGACATGGACTGACCTTTGCCCGCAAGCGCCAATGAAAACAAGGGCTGCTCGTCATGGCTGATGGAACCTTTCTGTTCATCCTCCGTTCAGACGCCAAGGTCCATCAATAGGCCACTTCCCTGGGGTATCCGGGCGTGGGGCCTGTATCACTTGGAGAGTGCAATGAGCTCGCTCTTTTCGTCCACAGTCAAATCCGGGCTGTTAGCGCTCGGTCTTTTCTCGGGTCTCACGGCGCCATCCGCCGCGGGCCCGATCCTGCAGCCGGACTTGTCGATGCCGGCAAGCACCGCATTGTCTGACATCACACCGGTTCGCGACAGCTGGGCGGGCGGCAATGACCGCCGCTCCTTCAACGATTGGCAGTGGCGCCGCCACGACAGCCGTCGCTTTGCCCGGTCAGGCAACTGGAACAACGGCAATTGGAATGGCGGCAACTGGAACGGCGGCGACAACTGGCGCTGGCGCCATCACCGCCACCATCGCGGCCGTGATTTTGACACCGGCGCCGCAGCAGTTCTCGGCCTCGGCCTGGGTCTCGGCCTCGGCAGCATCTACAACAACGGCTACTACAATAACGGCTATTACAATGACGGCTATTACGTGCAGCCGGCGCCCCGCCGCTATTACCGCACGCAGCGTCTGTCCAGCGCCCATGTACAGTGGTGCTACGACCGCTATCGGTCCTACCGGGCCTGGGACAACACGTTCCAGCCCTATGGTGGCCCGCGCCAGCAATGCTGGTCGCCCTACAGCTGAACTATAAACGACAATAAACGACGGCGCCGCCCCATCGCGGCGCCGTTTTCATTTGGGAAAGACGGCTGGTCTCGGTCACCGCTAACCATATGTTTATCGGCTCAGCCTATCCGTGATATCGTGCCCCATCTGACGATCGCGCCGATCCGGTCGCGAAGGACGTGCCGTCATGGCCGACAACGAATTGCGAAACAAACACCGGCAGCGCGTGCTGAAAGGCGCGACGATTCTGACCGGCCTCACCAATTCCGAGGTCAAGTGCACGGTGCGCAACATGCATGCCGGCGGCGCCGAGCTGAAAGTGTCTATAGACGCGCGCGTGCCGGACGAGTTCCTGCTCTATGTGCCGGTCGACGGCATCGGCTACAAGGCCATCGTGCGCTGGCGCCGCGACGACCGCATCGGCGTCGAGTTCACCGGCACCGAGCCGAAGCCGCATTGGCACTATGGCTGAGTATCCTGATCGATAAACCGGCATCAAAAGCCGGCGGATCGCTCCGCCGGCTCTTTGCTCCCAATCCCGACGACTGCGGGTTAGTTCTTGGCCTTGTCGACCAGCTTGTTCTTGGAAATCCAGGGCATCATGGCGCGCAGCTTGGCGCCGACTTCCTCGATCTGGTGGCTGTCATTGTTGCGGCGGATGCCCTTGAAGCGCGACATGCCGGCGCGGTATTCCTGCATCCACTCCGAGGTGAATTTTCCGGTCTGGATGTCCTTCAGCACGCGCTTCATCTCGGCCTTGGTCTCGGCGGTGATAATGCGCGGGCCAGAGACATATTCGCCCCATTCGGCTGTGTTCGAGATCGAGTAGTTCATGTTGGCGATGCCCCCTTCATAGATCAGGTCGACGATCAGCTTGACCTCGTGCAGGCACTCGAAATAGGCCATTTCGGGCGCATAGCCGGCTTCCACCAGGGTCTCGAAACCGGCGCGGATCAGTTCGACCAGGCCGCCGCAGAGCACGACCTGCTCGCCGAACAGATCGGTCTCGCATTCCTCGCGGAAATTGGTCTCGATAATGCCCGAACGGCCGCCGCCGACGCCGCAGGCGTAGGACAGAGCGAGATCGAGCGCGTTGCCGGAAGCATCCTGGTTGACGGCGACCAGGCACGGCACGCCCCCGCCCTTCTGGTATTCGCCGCGCACCGTGTGGCCGGGGCCTTTCGGCGCGATCATGACGACATCGACGGTCGACTTCGGCTCGATGAGGCCGAAATGCACGTTGAGGCCGTGCGCGAAGGCAATCGCGGCGCCGTCACGAATGTTTGGCGCGATTTCGTTTTTGTAGATGTCGGCCTGCAATTCGTCAGGCGTCGCCATCATCATCAAATCGGCCCATTTGGCAGCGTCCGTCACGCTCATCACCTTGAGCCCGTCGGCCTCGACCTTCTTGGCGGTCGCCGATCCAGCCTTGAGGCCGATGGCGATTTCCTTGGCGCCGGAATCCTTGAGGTTGAGCGCGTGCGCCCGGCCTTGGCTGCCATAGCCGATAATGGCGACCTTCTTGCCCTTGATCAGATTGAGATCGGCGTCGCGATCGTAATAGACACGCATCTTTTGCTTCCTTCCCACAGAGATTAGAGGCCTTGCGGCCCGGTTTTTGCTCCATAAAGAGCGAGAAACTGCTGCGTCGCCCGGGCGGCATCGCCGCCGATCGCCGCTTCAGTCAATTCCAGCCGGTCGCCGAGCAGGAGACGGATCTGCACGTCGCGGGCGACCAGCCCGAAAAAGGTCCGGAACGCCATTTCGGCGTCCGTAAAGTCGAGCAGCCCGGCCTGCTTGCCGGCAAGCAGCACCGGCTTCAACCGTCTGGCCAGCGCGAAACGGCCATTCTCCAGCACGATCGCGCCGAGATCGTCCTTTCCGGATCCGGTATGGCCGACCGCGACGCGGTTCAGCGCGATCGAGGTATCGCTCGAAATCACCTTCAGCCAGTCCGAGGCGAAGCCTTCCAGGCTTGCCGTCAGCGAGGCAAGATCGAGCCGCTCACCGTCGACCGGCACCACGCGCACTTTCGATGCCTGCCACTGCACGGTCGCCGTCAGCAGTCCGTCGCGGTCGCCGAACCATTTGTAGAGCGTTTCCTTCGAGCAGCTGGCGCGGCGCGCCACCGCCGTCATGGTCAGATTGTCGCCCTTCTCGACCAGCAGCCGCAAAGCCGCGTCCAGGACGGCCGTTTGCCGCTCTGTCAGCACTTCGCTGGTATCGATCTCGGCCCTTGCCTGCAACAATTTCCTGCCCATTCGATGAGCTCGCCGGGTCGCCTCAAACGGCGTACCGTACGTTACGGTTCGGCATATTGCGCAATCCTGTGCTCGACGCAAGGGGTTAGGTAGAAAAATCGTCGACGTGAGAGCCGCCGAGCAAACCACGAGATTCTGACGGATCAATCATCGGCGGGCGGATGGCGCAGCTCTCCAAGCAGGCTCGCCAGTATCTTCAGCTCCTCCGCGGAGAGTTTTGCGCCGACCAATTCCGCAATCGACCGTCCATAGACAGCCCACATCCGTCGCCGCGTCTGACGGCCCTTGGCCGAGATGCGGATGGTCTGGCCGCGGCCGTCATCGGCAACCCTGAGCTTCTCGACCAGTCCATCGGCCTCGAGGCGCGCCAGGAGCCGCGAGATGTTGTACTGCGCAAACAGAGTGCGCTCGGTCAGCTGGAATGGCCGCAGCCCGCCCTCGCCCGCCTCGGCGAGTTCATGCAGCACGTCATACCAGTCGAGCGGCGGCAAGCCGCTGGTCTTCAAAGCCTCTTCCGCCTTTTCGATGAGCTGGCGCGAAACCCGCATCAGGCGGGCCCAGGCCTTGACGGCTTCGGGCGAAGGCGTGGTTGTTTTGGTCATGACCCATCCTAGGCGATAGATGCAGTTGCATCAAGCTTGACGGTCAATGCACTTGCATCTATATGCATGCAATTGCATCAATCCGGGAAAGATCCATGAAACACGAAATCTGCAAAGTCGCCGACGTCCCACAGACGGGCAGCCTGATCGCGCCATTCTTCGGCCGCGAGGTCCATATTTGGCGCAGCGGTGAGCGCATCCGCGCCGCCGCCAATGTCTGCCTGCATTTCGGCGGGCCGCTCGACTGCAAGGACGGCAAGCTGGTCTGCCAGTGGCACGGCGCCGCCTTCGACATGACATCAGGCGACCGGATCGAAGGTCCGGCGCCAAAAGCGTCGCGACTGATGTTCCTGTCGACGCGCGTCGAGGACGGCGCGTTGAACTATGTCTGGGGAGAGTGACATGCCTGAGAAGAATGAAATGCCTGATAAGAATGAAATGACTGGCAAGCTCATTCTCGTCAGCCATCATCTATGCCCCTATGTCCAGCGCGCCGCGATCTCGCTGACTGAGAAGGGCGTGCCGTTCGAACGCGTCACCATCGACCTCGCCAACAAGCCGGACTGGTTCAAGGCGATTTCGCCGCTGGGCAAGGTGCCGCTGCTGATCGTCCACGCAAATGGCGAGAAGACAGTGATCTTCGAATCCGCCGTCATTCTCGAATTCCTCGAGGAGACGCAAGCCAATCCTCTGCATCCGGCCGACGCCTACGCCCGTGCCCGGCATCGCGCCTGGATCGAGTTCGGCTCGGCGACATTGAACACCATCGGCCGGTTCTACTCGGCTTCGACGGAGGCCGCCTTCCTGGCAGAGTCCACGGCACTTTCGGCCATGTTCGATCGTCTGGAGGACGAACTGGCCGACCAGACCGGACCGTGGTTCAACGCGAGCGCTTTTGCCTTGTCGACGCCGTCTACGGCCCGGTCTTCCGCTATCTCGACGCCTTCGACGGGATCGGCAATTTCGGCATTCTGGACGGCAAGCCATTGGTCCAGGCCTGGCGCAAGGCGTTGAGCGAACGCGCCTCGATCAAGGGTGCCGTGGCGCCGGGCTATCCGCAGCGGCTGCGTCTATTCCTGCGTGCGAGAAATTCGTTTCTCTCGACCCTGATCCCGCCGGATGATCTGGCCAGTGCACCTCCTCTAGCCCGATCCGCCTGAACGGATCGATCAGCGTGCCGGCCACCATCGAGGCAAGCACGCTTGGCACTGGCGGGATTTTGGCGATGGTTGCCACCAGCCTGTCGCGGAAGAAGGGCAGCATCGTGCCGTCCGACTGGTAGAACGGCGTCAGCGCCAGCGACAGCAGCTGGAAGATCCAAACATGCCATCGCCGCGCCCGGGCGTAGCTTTCCAGCGCTGCCTCGACGTTGCCCGTTTGTGCCAAGGCATGGCTGAGTGCTGCCGCGTCGAGCAGCGCCATGTTGGCGCCTTGCCCGAGCTGCGGGCTGGTCGAATGCGCGGCATCGCCGATCACGGCCAGCCTGCGGCCGGCCGGCAGCTTCATCGTGTGGTGGCCGTAGCGCGCCAGCGACAGCTGGTCGAAGCTGTCGATCTGGCTGGTGAACGCCTCGCACTGTGGCCACAGCGAGACCAGTCGCGCCTTCCATGCGTCGAGCCCTGCCGCGCGCACGTTTTCGGCATCCGCCGGCTTCAGGCTCCAGAAGAACGCCGCCATCTTGTCCCCGCCCGGTTCCGGTCGGCCGATCGGCAGGACGCCGATCATCACGCTGGCCTTGTCGTAGCGCTGCAGCAGCGCATTTTCGTCGAAGCCTTGGCGCCAGCCGAGCGAGGCCCAGAACGCGCCGTAAGTGAGCTGCCGCGGCTCGGCCGGATCGTTGAGGCACCGGCGCAGCTTCGAACGCGAGCCGCTGGCGTCGACCACGAGGTCGAACGGCCCTGCCCTGCGGCCCCCCACCGTTCGGTTCTGGTCGAAGATCAGGATCGCCCGCTCACCGACGTCCAGCGCCTCGATCTCGACACTGGTTTCGATGGCGATGCCTTGGCGCTGCGCGGCGCGAAACAACACGTTGAACAACGCCGCCCGGTGCACCGCCAGCCCGAAACGGCCGCCAGGCTGCGCATCGTAGCGCACGGCGAGCACGGTGCGGCCGCTCGAGGCATCGGCGCCATGCAGACGCTCGATGCGGCTCCCCAGCGCCAGAATGTCGTCGAGCAGGCCGAGATCGGCGAGCACGCTCAGCCCGGTCGGCTGCAGGATCAGTCCGGAACCGACGGGCTTGGGTTCCTCGAAACGTTCGAAGATGGTGACGTTGTGGCCCGCGCGCTTGAGATAGAGCGCGGTGGCGAGCCCCGCCGGGCCGGCGCCCGCAATCGCGATGTCGAGAGATTTTTCCATTGCCCGCCCAACTACTGGCCGGACAATCCTTCAGCGCCATTGTCAAATCAAGCCTTTGCTGCATGGACCAAAATATAGCCACCGGCGTCGAAGGCAGCGCGCGCCTTGCGCACCGCACCATGGTTGAGTTCGGCCCACAGGATCAATTGATGCAAGGCGCCGAACATCGAACGGCCGAGATCGGTCAGGCTGTATTCGACGCTTGGCGGCTTGGTCGGGAACACTTCGCGATGAACAAAGCCGTCGCGCTGCAGATCGTGGAGCGTCTGGGTGAGCATGCGCTGCGAGATGTCGGGCACCAGGCGCCGAAACTCGCCGAAACGATAGGGCTGCTCTGCGAGCGCCGCCATCAGCAGCGAACTCCATTTGCCGTTCACGCCCTGCATCACGTCGCGAACCGGGCAATCGGCAATGTTTGCGCCATCGCTGGTGGCTTTGAATATATTGAGCTTGGTTCTCAGATTGACGACCTTGCCGTCCATGGCTGCTGGTTCCCTGGCGGTGCCTACCTCCCTAAAAACTGCCTTCTTTACGGTGGCCGGTCAATTCTTATTTTAGTGCTGGTCTCTTTTTGAGACTGTCAGAAGCACCCGCCACCCGGCGCAATTTCAGGATCCCCCATGACCGCAACCCTTCTCGTCACCGGCGCTTCCGGCCAGCTTGGCCGCGGCGTCATCAACCACCTGCTGGACACATTAAAGATCTCCGCAAACCGCATCATCGCCACCACCCGTACACCCGCCAACCTTGCCGATCTGGCGGCGCGCGGCGTCGTCGTCAGAGCCGCTGACTTCAACGACCCGCAATCGCTTGCCGAGGCCTTCGCGGGAGCCGACCGGGCACTCGTCATCTCGACCAACGAACTTGAGGTACAGGGGAAGCGGCGCGAGCAGCAGCTTGCGGCGGTGACGGCGGCCAAACAGGCTGGCGTCGGCCACCTGCTGTACACCTCGATGCCCAACCCCGAGCCTGGTTCGCCGGTTGTTTTCTCGCCCGACCACTACGACACCGAACAGGCGATCAAGGCGAGCGGGATCCCCTACACAATATTCCGCAATGGCTGGTATAACGAGAACCTGTTCATGGCGTTGCCGCAGGTTCTGGCGTCGGGTCAGTGGTACACCTCCGCCGGCGACGGCGCCATTTCCTACGGCACGCGTGACGATTTCGCGGCGGCGATCGCAGCGGGGCTCGCCTCGGACAGCAGCGAAAGCGCGACTTACACGCTCACCGGCCCCAGTGCGTATACGGCTGCCGAAGTGGCGGCGTTGGTCACCGAGGTCACCAGCAAGCCGATCAAGGTCATCCAGCTTTCCGACGAAGCCCTGACCGAGGGAATGAAGTCGGCCGGCCTGCCTGAACCCTTCGCCAAGGTGCTGGTTTCATTCGACGCCGCCGCCCGCGCCGGTGACCTCGGCATGGTGACCGACGCGGTCGAAAAACTCTCCGGCCGAAAGTCGGTGCCGCTGAAGCAGTTTCTGGAGACGAACAAGGCTGCACTGGCCGGCTGAAAGCTGCCATTGCGGGACGCCGAGCCCTTAAGGTCCGGCCTCCCGCACAATTACTTACGTCGCTTGACCAGTCCCAGCCGGATCAGGCTTTCGCCCGTGGCAATCAAAGCATCTTCGCGCGAGCGTGGCGCCCAGCCGAGCACGCGCACCGCCTTGGCGTTGGTGGCGTTCTTGATCTTGCCCAGTTCCGTTGCGAGTTGTGCCGCTTCCGGATTGAACAGCCCGATGATGCGCACCAGCCAATCGGGAAACTCCCGCGTCGAGACGCGCGACGCCGCCGGCCCGAGCCGCGTCTTCAGGGTCCGCGCGATCTCGCGCACCGTCATGAAATCGCCGGCGACAGCCAGGAACCGTTCGCCCTTGGCGGCGGGGTGGGTCATGGCGCGAACATGCAGATCCGCCACGTCGCGCGCATCGACGACGCCGAAGGACAGGCGCGGCAGCCCAGGCACGGCGCCGTTCAGCATGCGCTGGACAAATTCGGTCGAGGTCGAATGGTCCGCGCCGAGCACCGGTCCAAAGATGCCAACGGGATTGACGACCGCAAGCTCCAGCGCGCCGCTCTGCTCGGCGATGAAATCCCAGGCCGCGCGCTCGGCGAGCGTCTTGGACTTCACATAGGCGCTGACCTTGCCTGCCGGATCGGTCCAGTTTTCCTCGTTGAAAGGCTGCCCATCCGCGCGCATCTTGCCATAGCCGACGGCCGCGAAGGATGAGGTGAGCACGACGCGCCTGACCCCGGCATCCCGCGCCGCCCGCAGCACGCGCAACGCGCCCTCGCGCGCCGGAAGGATCAGGTCATCCTCATGCGTGGGCACGCCGGGCGGAAAAGGCGATGCGACATGCAGCACGTAATCGCAGCCGGCCACCGCCGCCGGCCAGCCTGCGTCGGCCATCAGATCGGCATGGGCGAATGAAAGGGCGTCACCGGGCTCCGTGCCACCTGCCTTGAGCATGGCGAGCACATCGGCTTCGCGCCTGGCCGATCGCACGGAGGTGCGGACGCGGTAGCCGGCCTTCAACAGTTCGAGGATGCAGTGAGCGCCGAGGAAGCCGGACCCGCCGGTGACCAGCACCAATTCGCCGCTCATATTAGCCTCCTCGACGATTTATCCGTTCGAGACCCTCAGATCGCCACCTGCGTGCCGATCTCGACCACACGTCCGGTCGGGATCTGGAAATACTCCGTCGCATCGGCCGCCGAGCGGGCGAGCCCGATGAACAGCTTGTCCTGCCACACCGGCATGCCGGAATTGGGCGATGCCTTGAGCGAGCGCCGCGACAGGAAGAACGACGTCGTCATGATGTCGAACTTCCAGCCCTGCTTGCGGCAGATCGCCAGCGCGCGCGGAATGTTGGGCTGCTCCATATAGCCGAAGGTCAGCGTCACCCGCATGAACAGCTCGTTGACTGTCTCCATCTTGACCCGCTCGCTGTCGGGCACCAGCGGCTGCGGTGCGGTGACCACCGACAGAATGACGTTCTGCTCGTGCAGCACCTTGTAGTGCTTCAGGCTGTGCATCAGCGCTGTCGGCGCGCTTTGCGGATCGCTGGTCAGGAACACGGCGGTGCCGGACACCAGCTGCGGCTTCTTCTTCAGCAGATTGCCGGCGAGGAAATCGAGCGGGATTTCGTTGCGCCGGGTCTTGTCGAACAGATAGCGGCTGCCGCGCACCCAGGTCCACATCGCCAGAACGATGGTGAAGGCCACCGCAAGCGACGCCCAGCCGCCCTCGAACACCTTCACGATGTTGGAGGCGAAGAAGCCGATGTCGATGAAGCCGAACAGCGCCGTCATGGCGACCGCCACCCACAGCCGCCATTTCCAGATGCGGGTCATGACGACGAACAGCAGCACCGTCGTCACCAGCATGTTGCCGGTCACCGAGATGCCATAGGCGGAGGCGAGCTTGCTCGATTCGCCGAAACCGACGACCAGCAACATCACCGCCAACGCCAGCAAAACATTGACGCGCGGCATGTAGATCTGGCCCGACTGCCGTTCCGACGTGTGCAGGATTTCGAGGCGCGGCAGCATATTGAGCTGCACCGCCTGCCTGGTCAGCGAGAAGGCGCCCGATATGACCGCCTGGCTGGCGATGACCGTCGCCGCGGTTGCCAATACCACCATCGGGATCAGCGTCCAGCCTTCGTTCATCTCGAAGAATGGATGGCCGACGTGACCGTTCTTCGCCAGCACGAAAGCGCCCTGCCCGGCATAGTTTAGCAGCAGGCAGGGAAACACGATGGCCAGCCAGGCGAGCACGATGGGCTTGCGGCCGAAATGGCCGAGATCGGCATAAAGCGCTTCGGCACCGGTGACGGCGAGGAAGATGGCGCCGATGGTGACGAAGGCGACATCGGGCGAATTGATCAGGAAGGCGACGATGTAGTGCGGGCTGACCGCCCACAGGATTTCGGGATCGGCGATGATGTGGTTCAAGCCCGAAAGACCGATGGCCAGGAACCAGACCGCCGTGATCGGGCCAAAGATCAGCGCCACGCCGCCGGTGCCGAAGCGCTGCACCGAAAACAGGATCGCCAGGATGACCAGCGTCAGCGGCACGACATAGGGCTGGAAGGTCGGGGTAACGACATTCATGCCTTCAACCGCCGAAAGCACCGAGATTGCCGGCGTGATGACGGCGTCACCGAAGAACAATGACGCGCCGACAACACCGATGGCCAGGATGATCGCCGAGCGGGTCGGGAAACTGCCGCGCGCCAGCGCCATCAGCGACAGCACGCCGCCCTCGCCTCGGTTGTCGGCTCTGAGCACGAACATGATGTATTTGATGGTGACGATAATCGTCAACGACCAGATGATCAGCGACAGCACGCCCAGAATATCGCCGCGCTCGGCGATTTCGCCGCCGGAGGACGCAACAAGCGCTTCCCGGAAGGCGTAGATCGGGCTGGTGCCGATGTCGCCATAGACCACACCGAGCGCGCCCAGCATCAGAACTTTGGTGCTGTGCTGTTCGATTTCGGGATGGCTCGATTGTTCGACGGGTTCTGCCTCAATACCAGCATTGGTAAGGGCCATGGACGACACTCCGATAAGCGCGCGGTGCTCTACGCTTGCTGCGATGCAATATCAAGTGCCGTGACGGTAGGGCTACCATGTTCCCAGCGCAGGGCTTGCCCCGCAATGACCGGTGCGTGGCGTCAAAGGCTGCCGGAAACCTCAGATCGCCACCTGCGTGCCGATCTCGACCACACGTCCGGTCGGGATCTGGAAATACTCCGTCGCATCGGCCGCCGAGCGGGCGAGCCCGATGAACAGCTTGTCCTGCCACACCGGCATGCCGGAATTGGGCGATGCCTTGAGCGAGCGCCGCGACAGGAAGAACGACGTCGTCATGATGTCGAACTTCCAGCCCTGCTTGCGGCAGATCGCCAGCGCGCGCGGAATGTTGGGCTGCTCCATATAGCCGAAGGTCAGCGTCACCCGCATGAACAACTCGTTGACTGTCTCCATCTTGACCCGTTCGCTGTCGGGCACCAGCGGCTGCGGTGCGGTGACCACCGACAGAATGACGTTCTGCTCGTGCAGCACCTTGTAGTGCTTCAGGCTGTGCATCAGCGCTGTCGGCGCGCTTTGCGGATCGCTGGTCAGGAACACGGCGGTGCCGGACACCAGCTGCGGCTTCTTCTTCAACAGATTGCCGGCGAGGAAATCGAGCGGGATTTCGTTGCGCCGGGTCTTGTCGAAGAGATAGCGGCTGCCGCGTATCCAGGTGGTCATGATCAGCCCCATGAGGCAGGCAACGGATATTGACACCCATCCGCCTTCCACGATCTTGACGACATTCGCCAGGAAGAAACCCATGTCGATGGTGCCGAACAGCAGCGCCAATGCCAGGGCGAGCCCAAGCTGCCATTTCCACAAATTGCGCATGACAACGAACAGCAGAATGGTTGTCATCAGCATCTCGCCGGTCACCGAAATTCCGTAAGCGGAAGCCAGCGAACTCGAGCTGCCGAAGCCGACAACCAGCAGCATCACTCCCAGGGCGATGAGCAGGTTGACGCGCGGCATATAAATCTGGCCGCTCTGCATTTCGGACGTGTGCTGCACCTCGATGCGGGGCAGCAGGTTGAGTTGCACTGCCTGGCGTGCCAGCGAAAAAGCACCCGAGATCACCGCCTGACTGGCGATCACGGTGGCGGCCGTTGCCAAGCCGACCATTGGCATCAGCGCCCAATCCGGCAACATCTCGAAGAATGGATTGGTCGGCCTGCCGCCATTCGCCAATACAAAGGCGCCCTGGCCGAAGTAGTTGAGCAGCAGGCAAGGAAACACCACGGAAAACCACGCGAGCACGATCGGCTTGCGCCCGAAATGTCCAAGGTCGACATAAAGCGCCTCGGCCCCCGTTACCGCCAGGAACACTGCACCAACGGTCACGAAAGCGGCGGTCGGCGTGCCGGCTAAGTAGGCGATCGCATAATACGGGTTGATCGCCAACAGCACCGAAGGATCGTCCATCAGGTGGTAGAGCCCGGAAACGCCGATGGCCAGGAACCATAGCGCCGTCACCGGCCCGAATACTGCCGCCACCTTCCCCGTGCCGAAGCGCTGCACGGAGAACAGAAATGCCAGGATGACCAAGGTGATCGGAACGACATAGGCCTCCAGCGTCGGTGTCACCACTTCCAGGCCCTCAACTGCCGACAGCACGGAAATGGCCGGAGTTATGATAGCGTCTCCGAAAAAAAGCGACGCCCCGCAAAGTCCGATGCCGAGGATAAGCTTGGCGCCTTTTGGATAGGCGCTGCGCGCCAGCGCCATCAGGGACAGCGTGCCGCCCTCGCCCTTGTTGTCGGCGCGAAGCACGAAAGCGACGTATTTTATGGTGACGATAATCGTCAGCGCCCAGACGATCAGCGACAGCACGCCCAGGACATCTATACGCGTGTCGGTACCAGGCGAAGCGTGAAGCGCCTCGCGGAAGGCATAGATCGGGCTGGTGCCGATATCGCCATAGACGACGCCAAGCGCGCCCAGCATCAGAACTTTGGTGCTGTGCTGTTCAGTGTGGGAGTGGTTCGGTTGTTCGACGGGTTCAGCCTCGCTACCGATGCTGGAAAGAGCCATCGACTACTCCCCGATCACCGCGCGGTGCGCCTTGCTTGCTGTCATGCGATATCACCTTCGACACGAGCCTTCCACCGCTACCAACCGCAAGCCTTCAGAAACCGCCCCACCGTGCCGGCCATGCCATACTCCAACGCATCGGCTGTCAACCCGTGTCCGATAGACACTTCGGCCAATGCCGGAATGCGCTTTGCCAATGCCGGAAGGTTGTTCACCACCAGATCGTGCCCGGCATTGACCTGGAGCCCGGCGGCGAGTGCGGCATCCGCGGTTTTTCCCAATCTTTCCAGCTCCTTCCGCGCCTTGGCGGAATCGGAATGGTAGCTGCCGTAGGGCCCGGTATAGAGCTCGATGCGGTCGGCGCCGGTGTCGCGCGCGGCATTGACGCCGGTGGGATCCGGATCGGAAAACAGCGACACGCGGAAGCCCCCTTTTTTCAGACGCTTGACGATCGGGATAAGGAACGCCGCCTCGGCGGCAAAGTTCCAGCCATGGTCCGATGTCGCCTGCGCCGGATCGTCGGGCACCAGCGTCACCTGCTCCGGCTGGTGCCTTTCCACAAGCGCCAGAAAATCCTCGGTCGGGTAGCCCTCGATGTTGAATTCCGCCTTGGGAAACTCGTCGTCGATCAGCGCCCGGATCTCCGGCAGGTCGGAATGCCTGGTGTGGCGCTCGTCGGGCCGCGGATGAACCGTCAGCCCGTGCGCGCCGGCCGCCAGCGCCAGGCGGCCGAGCCCGGTGACGCTCGGCCACGGCAGGTCGCGGCGGTTGCGCAGCATGGCGATGGCGTTGAGATTGACCGAGAGTTTCGCGGGCATGGCGTGAGGTCCGGCTGTTTGTGCAGCGCATCTATACTGCCTTTGATGGGAACAGACAGGGGCTTTCGGGTGTTCCAGTGATGACATCTGCTCGCAAGGGGGAACCCAGCCAATGAATTTTCTCCAATCCGTGCCCGCGATCCGCCGCCTCGAAACCAACCGTGAGGACCTTTTCGCCATCGACGTCGTCGGCCATGTATCGGCCGCCGACGGCGAAAATCTGTTCGGATTGCTGGAGGCTGCCTACGCGCTGCACCCGAGGATCGACGTCTTGGTGCGGCTGGTCGACCATGAGGGCGTCGACTGGATCGATATGGACGACGAGACGCTGAAACAAGGTACGGTTCATGCGCTAGAGCATATCGCCCGGTGCGCGACGATCGGTGAGCCGGACTGGATAGCGGATGCGCGGAACTTCCTTCCGGCTTCGCCACCCATCGAGTTCAGGCACTTCGCGGCCGAGGACGAAGCGGATGCCTGGCAATGGCTGGGTGCGACGCCACTCAGCCCTGCTGCGCCGGCTGCTACCTGACGCCGGCTATCTAACGCCAGCTATCCAACGCCAGTTATCTAACAATCGTCAGCCGCTCTGCCGCCCGCGTGATGGCGGTATAAAGCCAGCGCTGGCGGGTTTCCTTGAACGCCCAGCTCTCGTCGAACAGCACGACGTCGTTCCACTGCGAACCCTGCGCCTTGTGCACGGTCAGCGCGTAGCCATAGTCGAAATCGTCAAAGCGCTTCTTCTGCTGCCAGGGGATATCGGCGTCCGGATCCTCGAAAGCCGACTTGAGCAGCTTGATCTTGGCGACGCCGCGGTCGGGATCGTCCTCCTCGGGCGAGACCAGAAGGTTGATGCCCGGCTTCACCGTCTCGCGCGACGAGGTCATCACCTTCCACAGCGAACCGTTGAGCAGGCCCTTGGCGGGGTCGTTGCGCAGGCAGACCAGCTTGTCGCCGGCCTGCGGATAATCGGCATTGAAACCCTTCAGCTCGCGCAGGCGCTGATTGTAGCGGCGGCGTGTGCGGTTGGTGCCGACCAACACCTGGTCCGCCTTCAGCACCAGCTCCTGGGTGACGTCCTCCTTGCCGATGACCTGCGCGGTGCCGTAGTCGCCGCGCATGAACTCGCGGCCCTCGCGCACGTCGAGCGCCAGCTGGATAATCGGATTGTCGCGCGCCTGGCGGTGGATTTCGGTCAAGAGCACATCCGGCTCATGCTCGGTGAAAAAGCCGCCGCCCGAGATCGGCGGCAGCTGCGCCGGATCGCCAAGCACCAGGATCGGCGTGCCAAAACTCAGAAGGTCGCGGCCAAGCTGCTCGTCGACCATCGAGCATTCGTCGATGACCACCAGCTTCGCCCGTGAAATAGGGCTTTGCCGGTTGAGCGAGAAGGTCGGCGACATCGAGGTCTTGCCCGTCACCTCGTCCGACACCGATTCCTCGCCCTTCGGCCGGTAGATCAACGAATGGATGGTGCGAGCATTGACCGCGCCCTTGGAACGCAGCACCTGCGCCGCCTTGCCGGTGAAGGCGGCGAACTGCACCTGCCCGTCGACATGCTCGGCAAAATAGCGCGCCAGCGTGGTCTTGCCGGTGCCGGCATAGCCGAACAGCCGGAAGACCTGCGGCCGGCCCTCTTTCAGCCAGCGCGCCACCGCTTTCAGAGCCTCGTCCTGTTGGGGGGAGAATTCCATCGGTTCGACAGACCGGATTCGCGAGAGAAAGACAAGCTTGGTGCTAACACCGCTTAAAACGATGGGATTGCCTCACCTTCAACGGGACAAACTAGCAGGCGCAAATGCGAACGTAAAGTGAACATGCAAGCGGATAACGAACGATTTGAATTCAGGCATTTGAACCTAGATCGGGCAATGCCACTATCACGGACATGATCGAGATGCAGATCGGCGCAGACACCTATAAGCGAGGATATTGATGAGGTCGTTCGCAGACAGGCTGATCGGAAAGTCGATAAAGAAGATCGAAATCGGCGAACCTGGTTATGGCATCGTTGTCTCCTTGTCGGATGACGCAGGGTTCGCGATATATACCGAGGTCACGGCCTGTCTGAGTGACGAAAATGCCAGAACCATAGAACGTGTTACCATCAGCGACGAGCAAGTGATCCTCCACTTGGCTGACAACGACTTCGTCGCCATTTCCAAAAACCGTGGCCGCTTCGCCGTCGTTGAGGCGTTTGTCTATGGGGACGACGAAGGCATGGTCGTCGAAAATTAGTTGCATCGGCCGCCAGATTTCAAACACCAACCACAGGCGGACTATATGTTCGCGCCGCCGCCGCTACCTCTGGTCGGCCCGGGATCGTTCTCCAACAAAATCGGCTTGCCGTGCGGGGTTGCATGCGCGGCGCGTTCCCAGGCGGCGGCGAGCGTGTCGACGTCACTTTTTCCCGCGACGCCCTTGGCCTCCAGCAGCGTCTCCAGCGCAGCCAGCCAATGCTCGTAGTAGTCGTGGCCGTCGCTTGCGGCGCCCGGCTTCTTCACTTGCGCCGACAGCGCATCGGCCCATTCGCTCCACGAAAACAGGCCCTTGTCATGCAGCGCCACCGTCATGGCGAAGGCTTCGGCCTGCCAGGGTTCTGCGAATACCGGTTCGTCCAGACCCGCCGGCAATGCACCTTCAGGCCGGCTCAAGATAGCTCTCCCAGGCATCGATCGAGACGGTCAGCGTCGGGTCGGCGCCCTCGCCCCAGATTTCCGAGCCATCGAAGACCACGGTATAGACCCATTGCGGGTTTTCACCGTTGCCATGCGCGTTGCTGTCGGGGAACACAAAACCGTCACGCACGGCCTCGACAACTCCGTGCTTGCCGCGCGCATAACGCGGCAGCCTCGTGTGGGCGGTGGGATTGAAATTCCTTGTCCGCACCGGGTCGCCGGCCTTGAAGCGCGGCGCCGTCTCGACCGGCCGGTCGCAGGGACTGCCCTTGGCCAGCACCGCCGGAACGTTTTCGGCCTTCAACACCCTTTTGGGCGTCGCCGCCGGATCGACCGCCCGACCTTCCGTCAGATCGCGCTCGCTGACGAAGCCATGGCGCTTCAGCAGCACCTCGAGCGCTTTGATCCATATCTGGTAGTAGCTTGAGGAATAATAGACGGCCGGATGCAGCGATTCCCTGGCGTGCCGGCTCTCGTCGATGTTCCACGCGCCCATGGCGCCGGCAGTCAGCGTCACGCCGAGCGCCCGCCTCTCCCAATCCGCATGAAAATACGGTTCGTCCTTTTCGGGCGCGACCGGCCCGAAACCCATCTGCCCACCGAGATCCTGCGGCCCGTTCATGCCGGTACCTTCTTTGTCCCGGGTTCTTTGGCCACCGCCGTGCCGATCATCGCATCGCGGCTGACCAGTTCGGCGAGTTGGTCCTCACTCCAGCCTTCGGTACCGTCAGGCCGCATCGGCACCACGAGATAGCGCAGTTCGGCAGTCGAATCCCAGACGCGGATGTTTTTCTCCGCCGGCAAGGTCAGCCCGAACTCCTCCAGCACGCCGCGCGGATCGATCACGGCGCGCGAGCGATAGGGCGGCGCCTTGTACCAGACCGGCGGCAGGCCGAGCACCGACCACGGATAGCAGGAGCACAGCGTGCAGACGACGAGGTTGTGCGTCTCGTCCGTGTTGAACACCGCCTGCATGTGCTCGCCCTGGCGGCCGGTGTAGCCCAGCGAGGTGATCGCCGCAGTCGCGTCGCGCTTCAGCCACTCGGCAAAGGCCGGATCGCTCCAGGCTTTCGCCACCGCCCTGGCGCCGTTGCGCGGCCCGATCTTGGTCTCGTAGGTGTCGGCGATGACGTCGATCGCCGCCGGATCGATCAGGCCTTTTTCGGTGAGGATGGTCTCCAGCGCGCGCACGCGCGCCGCAAATGGGTCGAGCTCATTGTCGTGGTCATGATCATGGGACATGACCCTCAGATTAGGATCGGCGGCACGCGGCCGCAAGCATGACAGCTTGGGCCACGGGCTATCGCCTATTCGGCGGCGGCCCTTTGCGGCTCGAGCCGATCCTCGGGAGCGAACAGCGAGGCCTGCTCGCCGCTCTCGACCGCATGCAGCTCCGGCCTGTTCTTTTTCCAAGAGAAGAAGCTCACCAGCCAGCCGGAGAAATTCTCGAAATAGACATAGATGACAGGGGTGACGAACAGCGTCAGCGCCTGCGACGCCAGGAGACCGCCAACCACCGCGACACCGAGCGGCTGGCGCAGCTCAGCACTGGCGCCGGTGCCGAGCGCGATCGGGAACGTGCCCATCAGCGCCGCCAACGTCGTCATCATGATCGGCCTGAAACGCATCAGGCACGCCTTGTGTATGGATTCCTTGGCCGACATGCCTTCTCGTCGCAGCTCCAGCGCGACGTCGACCATCATGATGCCGTTCTTCTTGACGATGCCGATCAGCATCAGGATGCCGATCACCGCGATCACCGACAGGTCCATGCCGGCAAAGCGCAGCGCGACCACCGCGCCCAGCACCGCCGAAGGCAGGCCGGTCAGAATGGTCAGCGGATGGATAAAGCTCTCATAGAGGATGCCGAGTACGATATAGATGGTCAGAACGGCGCCGCCGATCAGCAGGCCCTGATTGGCCAGCGAATCCTGGAAGGTCTTGGCGGTGCCGGCAAAGCTGGTCGAAATCGCCGGCGGCATGCCGATCTGCTCCTTCAGCGCGGCGATGCGGGCCGTGCTGTCGCCCAGCGCCACGCCTTGCGGCAGGTTGTAGGAGATGGTCACCGCCGGCAGCTGGCCGAGCTGGTTGACCGTCAGCGCGCCGGCGGTGCGGTCGACGCGGGCAAAGGCGCCGAGCGGCACCAGGCTGCCGCTTGCCGTCCTGACCTGGATGGCCAGCATGCGCTCGGGCGACCATTCGATGTTGGGATCGAGCTCCATGATGACTTCGTAGCTGTCGGCCGAGCCGAAGATCGTCGAGACCTGCTCCGTGCCGAAGCCGCCATAGAGACTGGAGCGCAGCGTGTCGGTGTCGATGCCGAGCGAGGCCGCCTTGTCGCGATCGACCACCAGCGTCGCCTGCAATGAATTGTTCTGCAAATCGCTGGTGACGTCGGTGAAATTCGCATGATCGGCCGCCATCGCATCGTCGAGCTTTTGCGCCCATGTGTCGGTCAAGCCGGTATCGAGGCCCTGAACGACGAGCTGGTAGGCGCTGGCGGAAGAACGCGCGCCAAGCCGCAGGTTCTGCACCGGCTGCATATAGGCATCGATCCCCGGCACAGTGGCCAGTTGCCGCCGCAGATCCGAGAGCACCTTGTCGATGTCGGGGCGCTGGCTCTTGTCCTTCAGCTGCACATAGAGCTGGCCCTGGTTCAGCGCATTGTTGCCGCCGCCGGCTGACCAGGCGACATGCGAGACATAGGGCGAATGCGAGAAGACACTTGCCGCCTGGTTCTGCAGCTTGACCATGGCGTCGTAGGAGATGTCCTGCCTGGCGATCGTCGTAACCGAGATCTGGCCGATATCCTCTTGCGGGAAAAAGCCTTTCGGCGAGACCTCGATCAGCCAGACCGACCCTGCCGCCGTGCCGGCGAAGACGAGGAACACCAGAAAAGTGTGGCGCAGGCAGAAGGTCAAAAGCCGGTCATAGCCGCGGGTGACGATATCCTGCTTGTGGCCGGGGGCATGCTTGTCGCGATCGGCCTTGGTCACCGACAGCAAGCGCGAACACAGCATTGGCGTCAGTGTCAGCGACACGAACATCGAAGCCAGGATGGCGACCGTCACCACGACGGCGAATTCGTTGAAGATGCGGCCGATGACGCCGCCCATTAGAAGCACGGGGATGAACACCGCCACCAGCGAGATCGAGATCGAGATGATGGTGAAGCCGATTTCGCGCGCGCCCTTCAGCGAGGCATCGAAGGCCGAGAGACCGTCCTCCTCCATGTGGCGAAAGATGTTTTCCAGCATGACGATGGCGTCGTCGACGACGAGGCCGACTGCGAGCGTCAGGCCCATCAGCGAGATGTTGTCGATGGAGAAGCCGAACAGGAACATGGCGCCGAGCGTCGCGATCAACGAGATCGGCACCGCCACGGCCGGAATGATGGTTGCAGTCACCCGGCGCAGGAAGACGAAGATCACCATCACCACCAAAGCGATGGTCAGAAGCAGCGTGAACTGGACGTCGTCGACGGCCTGGCGGATCGAGGTCGAGCGGTCGTTGAGCAGCTTTATGTCGGCTGCGGCCGGCATCTGATCCCTGAACGACGGCAGCATCGCCTTGACCTTGTCGACGACGTCGACGGTGTTGGCGTCGGGCTGGCGCTGCACCGCCAGGATGATGGCGCGCGTGCCGTCATACCAGCTTGCAGTCGTCGTGGTCTCGACCGAGTCGATGACGCGGGTCACCTCGCCCAGCCGCACCGGATGGCCGTTCTTGGTGGCGATGATGAGGTTGGAGAACCCGGCGGCATCGGTGAGCTGCGTATTGGCCGTGATGGTCAGCTGCTGCTTGTCGTTCTGCAACACGCCAAGCGGCGTGTTTGAGTTGGCCGAGGCGATCGCCGTCTGCAGCTGATCGATCGAAATGCCGCGCGCGGCAAGTGCGGTCGGATCGATCTGCACGCGCACCGCATATTTCTGCTGGCCGAAGATCGACACCTGCGCCACGCCGTCGATGGTCGACAGCGAGGGCGAGATGACGTTTTCGGCGAAGGCGTCGAGGTCGGTGAGCGGAACCGTGTCGCTGACCAGCGACATCAAAAGGATCGGCGCGTCGGCCGGATTGACCTTGCGATAGCTCGGCGGCGCCGTCATCTCGGGCGGCAGCTGGCGCTGCGTGCGCGCGATCGCTGCCTGCACATCGGCGGCGGCAGCGTCGATATCCCTGTTGAGCACGAACTGGATGGCGATCGAGGTGCGTCCCAGCGAATTGCTGGTCGAGATCGAATCGATGCCGGCAATGGTGGCGAACTGCTTGATCAGCGGCGTCGCCACCGAAGTGGCCATGGTTTCGGGCGAAGCGCCGGCCAGGGTGGCCGAGACGTTGACGACCGGGAATTCGGCGCTCGGCAGCGCCGCCACCGGCAGGAACTTGTAGGCGAACAGCCCGCCCAGCACGAGGGCGAACGACATCAGCAGCGTGGCGACAGGCCTGCGTATGCAGAATTCGGAAATCATTGGGCAGCCGCCTTGCCGGCCTCGGCGACCTTGGGAGCAGCTTGATCACCGCCGGCCGCCTTGCCTTCGTGAATGGCGGCGCCGTCCTTCAGCCTGGTCTGGCCCTCGACCACCACCTTCTCGCCTGATTTGACGCCCTCGCTGATGGCGCTGTTTTCGCCTTCGGTCAGCGCCACCTGCACCGGTCGCATCTCGACCGTGTTGTCGGGCTTGACGACATAGACGAACGGTCCCTTTTGGCTGGGCTGCACGGCAACGGTCGGGATGGATGTCATCTGCGGCATGATGCCGGCGTCGAGCACGACATTCACATATTGGCCGGGCCACAGTGAAAGATCGGCGTTGGGAATGCTCGCCCGTGTCGCGATGGTGCCGGACGCGGTGTCGACGCTGGAATCGACGAAGTCGAGCGTGCCGTTGCCGATCGGCGTCGGATCGCCATCCTTGGTCAGCGTCACCGCGCCTTGCTGCGGGTTGGCCAGCGCCTTGTGCAGCAGCGCCAGGTTGCTCTCCGGCAGGTTGAAGTTGACTTGCAGCGGATCCATCTCGGTGATCGTCACCAGCGGCGTGGCCGTGCTCGAGTTGCCGTTGCTCAAGGTGACGAGGTCACCGACCGAAACGTTGACCGCGCCCAGCCGGCCGGCAATCGGCGCCTTGATGCTGGCAAAGCCGAGCTGGACATTGTCGGCGTCGATCGTCGCCTTGTCGGCATCGACCGTCGCCGCGGCAGCCTTTTGCGCCGCCACCGCCTGATCGTAAGTCTGCTGCGTGCCGGCCTGCTTGGCGACGAGATCCTTGGCGCGCTGAAGGTCGGAGCCCGAACTGGTTAGCAGCGCCTGGTCCTTGGCGAGCGTCGCCTGATCCTTGGCAAGCTGCGCCTTGAGCGCCCTGTCGTCGAGCGAGAACAGCAGGTCGCCGGCCTTCACCATCTGGCCGTCCCTGACGTCGATCGATACGATCTGGCTGGACACGCGGGCGTTGATGTTGACCACGGCCGGCGACGACACGAAGCCGATGGCGTAACGGCGGATCGGAAAATCGGCCGTTGTCGCGGTGGCCGAGACGATCGAGGCCGAACGGGCGGCATTGCCGCCGGCGCCGGATTTGCCCCCTGCCTTGTCGGCCGAAGCCTTGTCCGATCCAGCCGGCTTGTCCGCCGCTGCCGTCTGCCTGGCGCCCGGCAGCATCTGCTGCAGACTGCTCATCGCCGCCGGCGAAAAATAGACCCATGCCGCGGCGACACAGGCCGCTGCCACCACCACCGCCAGAACGACTTTACCGCGCATCGACTAAAAGCCCTATGATCCGACACGCCGAACCCGGTGGTCTCATTCTACGCAATCACGGCGCCTTGCCGCGATCTCGCCGAAGTAGATAGGACGCACATTTGTCGGAAAAGGGCCAAAACACGGCATTACGAAGATTTAATGTGCACTGCACAATGACTATGCAGCCGGCTCAGCAGTCGGAAAACCAGCCAGGATGCGGTTGAGATCTCAGGCGGGATGCGTCTATTTCAGCATCGGCCAGAGCGTCGCCGCCAAGAGCACGCCCATGGCGATGTTGAACCATTTCAGCCGCACCGGATCCGACAGGAACCCGCGCAGCGCTGTGCCGAAACCGGCCCACATCGAGACGCTCGGCAGGTTGACGACGGTGAAGGCGATCGCGATCAGCGCCACCGACAGGAACGGGTGGTCCGGATTGGAGTAGACGGCCATGGCGGTGATCGCCATCACCCAGGCTTTCGCATTGACCCACTGGAATGCGGCTGCCTCGATGAACCGCATCGGCCGTGCCTCCGTCTCACCCTTGCTGGACAGCGAGCGCGACATGGCGATCTTCCAGGCGAGATAGAGCAGATAGGCAGCGCCGGCGATCTTCAATCCGGTGTGCAAGGCCGGAAACGCCGTAAGCACCGCGCCCAGGCCAAAGCCGACAGCAAGCAACAGCACCAGGAAACCCATGCTGATGCCCAGCATATGCGGGATGGTTCTGACCAGGCCGAAATTCACGCCCGACGCCAAGAGCATGAGGTTGTTCGGCCCCGGCGTGATCGAGGTCACGAAGGCGTAGACCAAAAGGGCAAGGAAAGCGTCGAGGGTCATGACGGCTCACAAAGGTCAGCAATGCTGACTTAAATCGACAGAGCGCTGGACGCAACCTCATTCCATTGGTCCAAAGCGCTCCGCCGTGATCCGCCTATCCCGAGCCAGCCAGGCCGGCACAGTCTACCTGCCGTGGGCCCGCGCCGACAACAGGCTGGGAGCGGCGGCGGCCTCCTGACGGCCAGCCACACGCCGCAGGCCTTTGCGCCTCGGCGTGTTCCCGGGAAGCTTCACGCCATGCGCGAGGCCGAGGGCAGCCAGGATGCGGATGAAGAGCCAGCCGAGATCGATCTGCCCGCGTTCCAGGCCGAGCTTTGCGGATTCGGGAAAAGCATGGTGATTGCCGTGGAAACTCTCGCCAAAGGTCACCAGGCCGAAACGCGGCAGGTTGTAGCCCTGCACGGCAACGCCATCGACGCGCCAGCCCTGCTGCCCGCTGCGATGTGCGAAATGCCCGACCAGCCAATGCCCGGTCAGCGACACGGAGATACGCACCGCAATGCCCCAGACCACCCAGCTCCACCCGCCGAGGAGCAAGAAAAGGATCGCCCACGGCAGTTGCTGCAGCATCCAGGTCCGCTCGACGAATTTGTAGAAGCGGTCGTTTCTGATCGACGGCTCGATGACGAAGTCAGGCGGATTGCGCAACGCTACGGCGCAATGCATTTGCCAGAAAGCGTCGGTGAAGAAAGGCCGGCGGTGGGCGTGCAGGTCGTGACAAGCCGTCTGGCGCTGCGCCCAGTCTCGTATGTCATGCGCATAGATCATGCCGAACGGACCGGCCATGCCGACGAGCGTGCCGAGATAGACCAGCGCGTGTTTGAGCCAGATGTGAACCTTGAACGAGCGATGGATGAGCAGGCGATGCATGCCGACCGAGTGTCCGGCGCAGATCGTCACCGCCGTCGTCGCTACGAACAGGGCGAAAGCGCTCCAGCTGAAGGTCAGCGGCCCGAACACCAACGCAATCAGCGTCATCGCACCGACCCAGATCGACTTGGCCGGCATCCAGACGACCTCGCCATCTTCGGCATCGCTCAAGGGCTGCGAGATCATTCTGCCTGTGGATATGGTCTTCATCGGTACCCCTCCTCTGCAGGAAACATTTCCGGACCAAAGAGCCTTGCCTTCCGGCGCGCCGGCGCTTATTTAGGCAATAAGCTAACTATCTACTATTCCGATTTAGGTATTTAGGCAATAGACTAAATACCGGAAGCGAAACGACAGAGGCAGGCGGTGATCGAAGACAATGCAGCGGATGGCGACACGGCTATCGGGGCAAGCAGCGCCATACAGCGCGTGTTCGAGGCGCTGTCATCGCAGCCGAGGCGCAAGATCCTCGCCTATCTCGCCCACTCCTCGCTGACCGCGGGCGAGATCGCGGCGCGCTTCGACATGTCGAAGCCGTCGATCTCGCAGCATCTGAGCATCCTGGAGACGGCCGGCCTCATCGCCAGGGAGCGGCAGGGACAATTCATCCGCTACTCGCTGGTCCAGAACAATCTGGTTAACACGCTGAACGGCTTCGTCCAGGACGTCTGTCCGGTATCGCGCCCGATCAAAAGGGAGAGTAAGAATCTGGCGAGCGGCAAGGTCGATCCCAAGCCGGTAAAATAGTTGGACTGAGACTACATCCCTTGCGGGCCGCGGTTCATCGCCGCCACGCCGGTGCGGCAGATCTCGACCAGGCCGAGCGGCTTCATGATGGCGATGAACTGGTCGAGCTTCGAACCCTTGCCGGTAATCTCGAAGATGAAGTGCTCGGTGTTGGCGTCGATGACCGAAGCGCGAAAAGCGTCCGCCAGACGCAGCGCCTCGACGCGGGCTTCGCCGGTGCCGGCGACCTTGACCAGCGCCAACTCGCGTTCCAGCGGCCGCTCCTGGCCGAACTCGTGCGAGCGCACGGTGAGATCGACGACGCGATGCACCGGTACGATGCGTTCGAGCTGGTGCTTGATCTGCTCCAGCACATGCGGCGTGCCGCGCGTCACGATGGTGATGCGCGACAGGTGCTTCTCGTGTTCGGTCTCGGAGACGGTGAGGCTCTCGATGTTATAACCGCGGCCGGAAAAGAGGCCGATGACCCGGGCAAGCACACCGGGCTCATTGTCGACCAGCACGGAGAGCGTGTGGTTCTCCGGCTTTTCCGTTTCCTTGGCGATGAAATAGGCGGAGCCGGTCGGTTGAAGCTGTGCGTTCATGACATGAATCTCGATTTCAGACTTTGAGCTAATTCTCTGTTTGCGCACGGCTTCTCGCGACAGCCCTGCCCCGGCTTGGACCTAGACCAGTTCCCTGCCCTTGGCGTCGATGGCGTTGGCCACGGCTTCGTCGGTCGCCTCGTCGGGCAGGAGCATTTCATTATGCGCCTTGCCCGACGGGATCATCGGGAAGCAGTTGGCGAGCGTCGCCACCCGGCAATCGAACAGCACCGGCTTCTTCACCGCGATCATCTCCTTGATCGCATCGTCCAGCTCGTCCGGCTTCTCGCAGCGAATGCCATGGCCGCCATATGCGTCGGCCAGCTTGACGAAGTCGGGCATCGCTTCGGTGTAGGAATGCGACAGACGGTTGCCGTGCAGCAGCTGCTGCCACTGGCGCACCATGCCCATATACTGGTTGTTGAGGATGAAGATCTTGATCGGCGCATTGTGCTGCACCGCCGCGCTCATCTCCTGCATCGTCATCTGCACCGAGGCATCGCCTGCGATGTCGATGACCAGCGCATCCGGGTGCGCGATCTGCACGCCGAGCGCAGCCGGCAGACCGTAGCCCATCGTGCCCAACCCGCCCGACGTCATCCAGCGGTTCGGCTTCTCGAAATGATAGTGCTGCGCCGCCCACATCTGGTGCTGGCCGACCTCGGTGGTGATGTAGGTGTCCATGTCCTTGGTCAGTTCGTAGAGCCGCTGGATGGCATATTGCGGCATGATCACATCGTGGTTCATCTTGAACGCGAGCGAGTCACGCGCGCGCCATTTGGCGATCTGCTCCCACCAGGGATGGAGCGCCTTCTTGTCGGCCTTGGCGCTCGCCCGCCACAGCCGCACCATGTCCTCCAGCACCCGGCCGACATCGCCGATGATGGGCACTTCCGTGTGCACGTTCTTGTTGATCGACGATGGATCGATGTCGATGTGGATCTTCTTCGAGTTGGGCGAGAAGGCGGTCAGCCGTCCGGTGATGCGGTCGTCGAAGCGCGCGCCGATGCAGATCATCACGTCGCAATCATGCATCGCCATATTGGCTTCATAAGTGCCGTGCATGCCCAGCATGCCCATCCAGTTCTTGCCCGATGCCGGATACGCGCCGAGGCCCATCAGCGTCGAGGTGATCGGGAAGCCGGTGAGGTCGACCAGTTCGCGCAGAAGATGGCTGGCCTCCGGACCGGAGTTGATGACGCCGCCGCCCGAATAGATGATCGGCTTCTTGGCGCTGGCCATCAGTTCGACGGCGGCCTTGATCTTTTCCAGGTCGCCCTGGACCTTCGGCTGGTAGCTGGTGCGCGGCGCCGCCTGCGGCGGCACATAGATGCCTTTGGCGAACTGCACATCCTTCGGAATGTCGACCACCACCGGGCCGGGGCGGCCGGTCGTCGCGACATGGAAGGCCTCATGGATGGTGGCGGCCAATTCGTTGACGTCCTTCACCAGCCAGTTGTGCTTGGTGCAGGGGCGCGTGATGCCGACCGTGTCGCACTCCTGGAACGCGTCGGAGCCGATCAGCGAAGTCGGCACCTGCCCGGTCAGGCAGACCAGCGGGATCGAATCCATCAGCGCATCCTGCAGCGGCGTCACCGCATTGGTGGCGCCCGGGCCGGAGGTCACCAGCATGACGCCGGCCTTGCCGGTCGAGCGGGCATAGCCTTCGGCCGCATGCCCTGCGCCTTGCTCGTGGCGGACGAGGATGTGCTCGACCTCGTCCTGCTGGAAGATTTCGTCATAGATCGGAAGCACCGCGCCGCCGGGATAGCCGAAGACATGCTTGACGCCATTGTCCTTCAGCGCCTGCACCACCATTTCGGCGCCAGTCATTTCCCTGTTTGGCATTTCGCGCCGTTCGTTCTGTCCGTTGCTCATCGGTCTGGTCCCGTACTTCTAGCCATGAGGCGATTGCTGGTCGTTTAGTCGTGTTTCGGGCAATAAAAAAGGCCCCCGATGGGAGCCTGTGTGTTGCGCATGGGAGGTTTTCGCCCGGCGGTTACACCGCCTTGCCCACGCGCTTTCCTACGAGAATGAGTGCCTTTTTCATCGTGGCGGACACTACGAGGGTGAAAGGCAAGGTGTCAACGGGAAAAACGCGCGATGCGAAAGACAAAGCAAGTGGCCCGCCGCCTCTGGTCGGCGGGCCACCGCGGCGCATACGATACCCCTCAATCGCACCGCGCCGGGAACAAGAGCCACTGCCGTGTCACGTCAGGATCAGCACGATCTTGTACGTGTCCGGGTCGACGATGACGATGCGCCCGTCGGCCAGCACGAAGTACTCATAGGATTCGTAAGCCGGGACGATCTTGACAATGCGCGCCGGCAGACGGTGCAGGCGCACTTTGTGCCGCGGCACCTCGATGCCGACCGAAATGTCGAAGTCGACGTTCTTCACCGGCTCAACCCTGGTCTCGTGGATGATCTGCGTGACCTGCGTCTTCTGCTCGACTGTCACGTTGTTGATCGAGGCCGTATTGCCCTGGTCGGTCTGGACGTTTGTGTTGCCCTGAGCGTTCTGCTCGGTGGTGGTCCCGGCCTTGCCCTGGGCCTGCTGGTCCGTGCTGGTGCCGGTCTGGCCCTGAGCGTTCTGCTCGGTGCTGGTCCCGGCTTTGCCCTGAGCCTGCTTCTCGGTGCTGGTGCCGGTCTGGCCCTGAGCGTTCTGCTCGGTGCTGGTCCCGGCCTTGCCTTGGGCCTGTTCATCCGTCTTGAGCTTGGCCTTGCCCTGAGCCTGCTTCTCGGTGCTGGTGCCGGTCTGGCCCTGAGCATTCTGCTCGGTGCTGGTCCCGGCCTTGCCCTGGGCCTGTTCATCCGTCTTGAGCTTGGCCTTGCCCTGAGCCTGCTGATCGGTCGTGGCGCCGGCCTGACCCTGAGCATTCTGCTCGGTACTGGTCCCGGCCTTGCCCTGTGCCTGTTCATCCGTCTTGAGCTTGGCTTTGCCCTGAGCCTGCTGATCGGTCGTGGCGCCAGCCTGGCCCTGTGCATTCTGATCGGTCTGTGACTTCATCTTGCCTTGCGCCTGTTCGCCGGCCTTGCCGCCCTTCTGGCAATCGGCCGCGCCGGCGGCGCAGTTGTCGCCGCCGCTCGGCTGCACAGCCTGGGTCTGGGCGATCGCGGCGCCGCACCCGACGCCAAGCGCAATCATGCTCGTGATCAACACATGTTTCATCTGCTTTCTCCTTAAAGAGTCGGTCCCTCAGCCTAGCCAACTCTGTCAAAAATACTTTGTTCCGCATTTTGCGAATAAAATCGGGCTTCTAAGAAGACCAATAAATGTAGGCAGAGTTTTGCCAACAATCAGCTACAAATTGCATCAAAAAATTAATGCAACGCAAGATTTTTGCTTTTTTCTGAGCTTGTGATCCCATAGCGATGACACCAGCCTCACAAGCTTAGAAGTACTCCCGTCGTCATGACCAGGATGGCTACCCCGAAACAGGCAAGAGCAACCATCGTGCCTGATGGACGCTGTTGTCCATTAACGCCTCCCACAAGTGCTGATCTCAACGATGCCGAGAACCCTGTGTTCCGCCCTGAGGAGGCTCTAGGACCTCTACAGCCTGGCACCAGACTTTGGTCCCTCTCCCTATAGTCCATTGGCCCGATGACGCCCGGACCGAAGCCCCACGCGGGAACGCAGCCGCGAAAAGCCCGTTCGGCTTGCGGTGTGCATCAACCTCACCAACAACCACCGTATCGGAATCGAGCTCGCGCAAGATGCATGAGCGTTGATGAAGGAGAGAATCATGACGACCATGTACCAGTCGACCGCAATTGCCGGATTCTTGCTGCTCGCGAGCGCGGGCGTAGTTGCCGCTCAAGACGTCATCATCGCGCCGGAGCAGGAAACGGTTGTGCGCGAATACGTGAAAAAGCAGCCCCTTGCGTCGGTGAAGATTCCAGGTGTCGAATTGAACGTGGGGACCGCCATTCCCGACACGGTGGAACTGCATGAAGTGCCGAGCGTCAAGTATCGCTACGTTGTGGTCGACGGGCGAACCGTGCTGGTCGACCCCGGCACGCGGAAGATCGTCAAGATCATACAGTAACGCTGATCCCACCGCCGTTCCCCGCGGGTGGCGGTGGGATCATGCCCTGAAATTGCGGTTTCCCCGGCAATTCAACCTAGCGCTTGCTCGCACCATCGACCGTTCTAGATGTAGGATGGCTTAGGCATTTTGGCGCGGCCAAAGTCGCGGGGTCGGTTGAGACGTGCGCTACATTGATAGTCTCTATCAAAACTGGAACAGGCTATCGTTGGCTTGGCAGTTCATCATAGTCGGAAGCATTGGGCTGCTGTCGCTGATGCTGGTCGTCGGCCTATGGGTCACCTCGCAAATACGAGATGGAGTGATCCGCAACTCTGCAAGCACGACCGCGCTTTACGTCGACAGTGTCATCGCGCCAATCCTGCCGGATATGCGCAAAAGCCAGCAGCTCAGCGACACCGTTAAACGGGCGCTCGATGAAACCCTGGACCAGGGTGCTCTCGGCAAAAAACTGGCGTCATTCGTGCTTTGGCGGCGTGATGGCAAGGTGCTGTACGCCAAAGACGCGGCTCTTATCGGCCAGACCTTCGAGCCAAATGCGAACTTGCTGCATGCGTTCGGTGGAAACGTGGTGGCGCAATTCAATGATCTGGACGAAAATGAAAGGAAGGAACGGAAGAGCCCCACCGCCTCGCTGCTCGAGATCTACAATCCGGTTCGAGAGCCGTGGTCGGGCGATGTTGTGGCCGTTTCCGAGTTCTACGAGATAGCCGACGATCTTCAGGGCACTTTAAACTCGGCACTATGGTCGAGCTGGCTGCTCGTGGCTGGCGCGACCGCGGTCGCCTTGGCGATGCTCTCGGGAATCGTGCTTCGCGGCAGCAGCACTATCGAAACGCAGCGTTCAGCGCTTGAGACACAAGTGGCCGAACTTCAGTTGCTTTTGGAGCAGAATTCCGCTTTGCGGGAGCGCGTCCAGCAGGCGTCGCGCCGCGCAACGGCAATCAACGAGCGTTACTTGCGTCGCATCGGGTCTGATTTGCATGACGGTCCAGCTCAGCTGGTCGCACTGGCTGCGCTGCGCATGGACAGCCCTCTGCTGCTCGATCCCGCCGCATCCCCAAGCCACCGGAAGACCGAGATCGCCGATATCCATCATACGTTGGACGAGGCGATGCGGGAGATCCGCGCCATCTGCACCGGCCTCGTGCTGCCACAGATCGAAGCTTCGACAGTCGCGGAGATATTGCGGCTTGCGGTTGCCGAACATGAACGCCGGACGGCCTCCTCCGTATCGCTTTCACTGCCATCTCGCCTGCCCGACCTGGGGACGTCCGAGAAAATAAGCATCTTTCGCTTCGCGCAGGAGGGGCTGAACAATGCCTGGCGACACGGTCTGGGCAAGGGGCAGGCTGTCAAGGCGAGAGTGACGCAGGGCAAGCTCCTCATTCAAGTGCTTGATCACGGCCCTGGATTCCAGTCGGGATCGTGTGAAGGACTTGGACTCGCCGGTATGAGGGAACGTATCGAAAGTATCGGAGGTCACTTCGAGACCTTTTCGAGCCCCAGGGGGACCCGGCTGACCATAACGCTCAACATCGAGGACCAGAAATGACCGCTCCCATAAGGATTGCCATTGTTGATGATCATCCGCTGTTTCGCGAGGGTGTGGCTCGCAGCCTCGCCGAAATCGGCGGCTTCGAAGTCGTTGGTGCGGGCGAAACCGCGACGGATGCCGAACAGCTTGCGGCCTTGGCAAATCCCGACATATTGCTGCTAGACATCAGTTTGCCGGGAGGGGGTCTGGCGGCAGCGGAAAATATTCTTGCAACTCAGCCTGACTGCAAGATCGTCATGCTCACCGTCTCGGAGGCGAACGCCGATTTGGCAACGGCGCTCAGGCTGGGCGTACGCGGATATGTGCTGAAAGGGATTGGGGCGGCATCGCTGGCCGAGGTGCTGACTTATATAGCCGCAGGAAAAAAATATGTTTCGCCGACCCTGTCAGCGCAGCTTTTGAATGAACTGATCCGGCCGGAAAAGCGCACTACCGATCTCGTTGCCAATCTCTCGGGACGCGAGCTTGGGATAATCTCCTTGGTAGGCGAAGGACTGAGCAATAAAGAAGTCGCCAAACGTCTCAACCTGCAGGAGAAAACGGTAAAACACCACATGACTCGGATATTTCAAAAGCTAAAGGTGCGAAACCGCACCGAAGCAGCCATTCTTATGCACGCGCCCAAAACGGGTCTTGTATAGGGAGATCGGGGCTTGTCTGAAGGTCGGATGCTGGTTGGCGAACCAACAGTTACAGCCCTTTCAGACGAGCAATGTCGGAGGCCCTTACGGCGCGTTCGACAATTGTCCTTCCAAGCGGATCCTTCATAGTGAAGCGGCCGGCCTCGATGCTTTCGCTGAATCCATCGCGATGCACGACCTGGATTTTGGCGCCCTGTACCGTCACCGTGTCGCCAGCGGCATTGACTTGGCTACTGGGAGCTTGGCTACCGGCGGCGTTGTCGCCGGCACCATTTTTTCCCTTTCCGTTGGCGTTGCCATTCCCGGCGTTGCCGCCTGAGCCATTACCGTTACCACTACCGTTGCCACCACCGTTACCATTGCCATTGTTTCCGCTCTTGGCGCTGGCAGCGGCGAATTCGATCTTGTAACCGTCGACATGGCTCAACCGCAGACCAAGCACCGGCATCGTCACCGCAACCGCCGCGAATACGCGCAAGCTAAAGTACGCCCGGCGACGCACGGATGAAAACAGGGGCTGCCTTTCTCCATTCATGCCACCATCACATCATGATGTGTCACGGTATTCAAGAATGAACAGCCCAAAATTGCGGCTCACAAACGCTGAGGAAACTCTCCTTTCGTGCTTGCAGCTCGATTCTCAGACCTTCGTCTGAGTCAAATATACACCGAAGTCTGACCTACTGATCTTGGGCCGCGCCGACGGATGTCGCAATAAAATCCGCGGTGACAAGGCTCGTCACCGGTAGGGATCGGCAGCGAGGCGCGAGCGCCTGCGCACGCAGACGCTCGCGGCAAGTCTGCGGCGGCATACGGTTTGCGCATGCTCGCCGTCGAAGCGGTAGCACATGCCGTTCCTTCCCCGGATTATGATCAGGCGCGATTGGCGAAGTCGCGGACAACCCGTTGCAGCAGCGGCATGTAGTCGCGAAATGCCCGGGTCTTCATGTTGGCGATCTTGCCGGCCTCGTCCCAGATGCGGACCCGAACCGCTTCCTCGTGGAACGGGTTCTTGCGGAACTCGGCCACCTCTTCGGCATTCATCGGCCCGCCTTGCAGCGACAGCGTGTGGACCGAGGCCTGCGACAGCCTGCCGAAATAGGTCGGGTCGGTAGCGCAGAGGTAGCGCTTGGCCGCGACATGCAGCCTGACGCATTCGACGATCACCGGTGGAAAGAACGGCGCCAGCACCTCGCCGCCGGCTTCGTCATGATGCTTGTCCTCGACATCGTCGGGCGAATAGGTGCCGAACTCGCTGGTGTAGTGGCCGATATCGTGCAGCAGTGCTGCCGCCACCAGCACATCGGGCGCGCCGTCCTTTTCGGCGAACCAGGCGCCCTGCAACATGTGCTCCGACATGGTGACGGGTTCGCCGAGATAGGATTCCGCCCCTCGGCGTTCGAAAATATCGGCGATGAATTCGACGATGTTGCCCGCGTTCAAATCCTGGCCGCTCATTCCGCAGCCTCCTTGAAGCTGTGTTCGATCGCCGACAGCGTCGACAAAAGGCCATCCTTGTCGGCGTAGCAGCCCTGCAGCCAGCGCTTGCCGGCGCCGGAGAATTGCTTGCGGGCATGCATGACGCGGGTGTTGTCGACGATGAAGGCCTGGCCTGCCTCGAGCCTGAAGGTGACTTCGAAGGAAGGATCCTCGATCAGTTCGGCAATCCGGCGATAGGCGGCGTAGTAGGCCTCCATCTCCGCGAACGGCACATCGACGGTCGGCGCCAGCGAGCGGTTGTTGAAACGGATGGCGATGAGTTCGCCATCCGGCCCGAGCTCGATCATCGGCCGTTTGGCCTGCAATCGCACGCCCGACGACCCCGCATATTCGAAACGCGCCGGGTATGAACTCAACAGCCGGAAGCCTTCGGGGTTTTCGGCCTGCAGCGCGGCCGCCACGGCAAAACCATCGACGACGCTGGATTCGCCGCCCTCCACGGTGTTTTCGATGCAGGACAGGATCTGCAAGGTCGGCACCGGATCGCGATAGGGATTGTCGGTATGCGCCTGCAGGCCAAGATTGGTGTAGGCCAGATTGGTTGGATTGACCTCGGCGCGCACCTCGAACCATCGGCCGTAATTGGTCTCCCTGATATAGCCGAACAGATCGGACACTTTGCACAGCGCCCCGGATTCGGGCGGCAAATCGTCCATCACCGCGAAGCCGTAGGTCTTCACCGCCGACAGCCATTGCCGCAAGACGGCGCGGTCGCGGCTGGCAGCGAGATAGCCGGCGCGCGGCACCGAATTCTGCATAGAGGCCCTGGTCCATCGCACGGTGCCCTCGCCTGTCCAGCCGGGCTGTCGGGCGGCATCGCGGTCATAGGCATTGGCGCTCAGCCATGCCGCAGGAAAGCGCACCGTCTTTCCCTCCGGTTCGAAACTGACTTCAAGCGCATCGCCCTTGATCGCGGCTGCGCCGATCCATGTCTGCGCGGGAATGTCGAGAATGGTGATCAGCCGCTGGCCGTTGCCGGCGCTGCGCGTCTTGTCGTCGAGCGCATTGTCGCGCAACCACACTGCGTGAAAGCGAGTGCGCGCGCCGTCCTTCCACCCGAGGTCGATCGTTCTTCCTTCGTCGCCGATCAGCGCCTGGCTAAGCATGGGGATCCGTTCCTGTCCGCTGCGCCCCGCAGCCAACTCCGCAGGGTTTGCGGTTGCATCGTGATGATGTCGAAGGCATAACTCAAATTATCATTTTGCAGCCAAAGGCCCTAAACGGTTTATGACTGAAACAACCCTGCCCTTGCCCCCGCTCGACTGGCTGCGCAGTTTCGAGGCCGCCGCTCGGCTGTCGAATTTCACCGCCGCCGCGGCCGAGCTTGGCCTGACCCAGGCTGCGGTCAGCCAGCACATCCGTTCTCTCGAAGAGCGGTTGAAGCAGCCGCTGTTCATCCGCCTGGCGCGCGGCGTCGAACTGACGCCGGAGGGTGCCGCCTACCTGCCGCATCTGCAATCGGCCTTCGCCGTGATCGCCAACAGCACGCGCGAGCTGTTTGAACCCAAGACCGTCCAGAGCGTGACGATACGCTCGCCGATCTCGTTTGCCGTGCTGATGATCGCGCCGAAGCTGCCGCAAATGGCCAAGGACCTGCCCTTCGTCCAGCTGCAGATCGAGACCATCCACACACCGGCCGATTATGGCGAGCGCTTTGTGGGTCTCGACATCCGATTCGGCATTGGCTCCGGCTCTTTTGCCGGACGGCAGGCCGACCGCCTGACCCGCGAAACCTTGACGCCGATGGCGTCGCCGCATCTCGCCAAGGCCAAGGATTGGACAGGATTGCCGAGACTTACAGTGGTCGGCGCGCGGGAAATGTGGGGCGAGTGGTTCGCCGTCGCCCGGATGAAGCCGGCGCTGGGGCCGACGCACAAATTCGACAGTTTCGTTACCGCACTGGAGGCGGCGAAGCACGGCGCCGGCATGGTGCTGGGATCGCGACCGTTGGCCGACGCGGCACTGCGCGAAGGATCTCTCGTCACCCTGTCCGGCTTTACGCTGTCGAGCGGTGCCGGCCACTATCTGACCGCACCTTCGGGCGCGCATCTGAGCCCGGCCGAGGAAGCGGTCCGCCGCTGGTTCGCAACGGTCTTCGGCGTCCCGATTTCCCGATAAGCCCCTGAATACGCGGCAAACTATTGGACGACGTGACGCGGCGCATAATTTGCCGCGATACTGCGCCAGGCCGGACGTCAAGCTTCGGCAGGGTTCCGCTCGCTACGGGCGGCCAGGAAAAATCGCGGAGGAAATTCAATGCTCGACAAGGCCCCCAACAAGAAGCTTTCCGACCTGCTCGATCGCTTCGGCGCGGCACTCGCCGCCGGCGACATCGACAAGGCGGTCGCCTGCTTCCAGGAGGATTGTTACTGGCGCGATCTCGTCACCTTCACCTGGAACATCAAGACGATGGAAGGCCGCGATCAGGTGCGCGACATGCTGGTCAGCCAGTTGGCCAGGACCAAACCGTCGAACTGGGCGATCGCCAGGGGCGAGGATGCCACGGAAAGCGACGGCGTGCTCGACGGCTGGATCAGTTTCGAAACGTCTGTCGCGCGCGGCTTGGGCCACATCCGGCTGAAGGACGGCAAGATCTGGACGCTGCTCACCACCATGGTCGAGCTCAAGGGCCATGAGGAGCCGGCCGGTTTCGACCGCCCGCTCGGCGCCAAGCACGGCCATGGCAAGAACCGCCCGACCTGGAAGGAGGAGCGCGAGAAGGAAGCCGCCGAGCTCGGCTTCAAGACGCAGCCCTATACGCTCATCATTGGCGGCGGCCAGGGCGGCATCGCGCTCGGCGCGCGGCTGCGGCAGCTCGGCGTGCCGACCGTCATCGTCGAGAAGAACGAACGGGCCGGCGACAGCTGGCGCAAGCGCTACAAATCGCTCTGCCTGCACGATCCGGTCTGGTACGACCATCTGCCCTATATCGACTTTCCCAGGAACTGGCCGGTCTTCGCGCCCAAGGACAAGATCGGCGACTGGCTGGAAATGTACGCCAAGGTAATGGAGCTGAACTACTGGTCGTCGACCGAGGCCATGAGCGCTGTCTATGACGAAGGGAAGAAGGAATGGACGGTGGTGGTGCGCCGCGACGGCAAGGACATCACGCTGAAGCCGAAACAATTGGTGCTGGCCACGGGGCAATCCGGCAAGGCCAACATGCCGAACTTCAAGGGCATGGACACATTCAAGGGCGACCAGCATCACTCCTCGAAGCATCCGGGACCCGATGCCTATGTCGGCAGACAAGCCGTCGTCATCGGCTCGAACAACTCCGCCCACGACATCGCCGCAGCCCTTTGGGAAGCCGGCGCTGATGTCACCATGGTGCAGCGCTCGACCACGCATATCGTCAAGTCCGACACGCTGATGGAGATCGGGCTGGGCTCGCTCTATTCGGAAAAGGCGGTCGCGAGCGGCATGACCACCGCCAAGGCTGACCTCGTCTTCGCCTCCCTGCCCTACAAGATCCTGCACGAATTCCAGATCCCGGCCTATGCCGAGATGAAGAAGCGCGACGACAAATTCTACAAGGGCCTGGAAAAGGCCGGCTTCATGCTTGACTGGGGCGATGACGGCTCCGGCCTGTTCATGAAATATCTGCGGCGCGGCTCGGGCTATTACATCGATGTCGGCGTCCGACCTGATCATCGACGGGTCGATCAAGCTGAAAAGCGGTGTCGACGTGAAGGAGATCAAGGAGCATTCGGTCCTGCTCAGCGATGGATCGGAACTGCCGGCCGATCTCATCGTCTACGCCACCGGCTATGGCTCGATGAATGGCTGGGCGGCCGATTTGATCTCACGGGAGGTCGCAGACAAGGTCGGCAAATGCTGGGGCCTCGGCTCCAACACCACCAAGGACCCAGGCCCCTGGGAAGGCGAGCTGCGCAACATGTGGAAGCCGACGCAGCAGGAGGCGCTGTGGTTCCATGGCGGCAATTTGCACCAGTCACGCCACTATTCCCAGTTCCTGGCGCTGCAGCTGAAGGCGCGCATGGAAGGCATCGCGACGCCGGTCTACGCGCTGCAAGAGGTTCATCACAAGGGTTAGGTAGCGCCGCCGATGCGCTTCCAGTAGATGAGCGTGCCGGTCAGCCCGCCATGGGGTTTCAAGGCAAAGTCCGGTATTTCGCCAGTGAGCGTGAAGCCGAGTTTTTCGTAAAGGCCGGAAGCGCCCTCCTCGGTTGCGGTGTCCAGCACCAGAAGCGTGCGGCCTTTCTCGACGGCGAGCGTTTCGGCCGCCCGCATCAGCCGGCTCGCTATGCGTTTGCCGCGGTGTTCGACGCGGGTCATCAGCTTGGCGATCTCGGCCCGGTGCGGCTGATTATCAGGAAAGTCGAGCAGCACGGTCACGGTGCCGACCAGAACCTCGCCCTTCCATGCACCCAGCACCGCTCTTTCACCTCTCTCTGCTGCCACCAACGAGTTGCCCCAGAAGGCCTCCGCCGATTGCCTGGATAAGGGATGCATGAAGCTGACGGAGCCGCCGGCCGCCACCGTCTCGATCAGGAGGTCGGCCAGCATGCCGCGCGTTTCAGCAGTCAGCGACCTGATTTCGATGGAACTCATGCCGGCACCTTCCCTTGCTAATCCAGACGCGCGACGCGGCGCCGTTTTCGTCTCGCCTTGATCGCGGCGATGCGATCGGTGTCTTTCGGCTGCAGATGCAGCCCGCGTTCGAGGATTTCGAGCGTGTATTCCTCATAGGTCAGGCCAAGCCGCTCGGCCTTTTCCATGCGCATCAGCATCACGTCACGGCTTGGCGCCTTCCACGCCTTGGCATGCGCTGCCTGCCAGGCCAGGAAGATGTAGGGATCGCCCTTGCCCCATGGCGGGCCCTTGTAATCATCGAGCGGCGGTCCGCCATTGTCGGAGCGCTTGGGACGTCTTGCCACGATTTCAGCCCCTGACCAGCGCGACCAGATAGTCGGCGGGCAGCTGCCCGACGGCATGGAACGTGCAGTCCGACGGCGCGCCGAGCGCCAGGCAGTCGCCGGGCTCGAGACTATGCACCATATCACCCTCGGTGAATTCGAGCCGCCCGGAGATCAGCCACATCTGCTGCTTGATGAAGGCATAGGACGCCGCCGGGAAACTCACACTGGCGCCAGCCGGCAGTTGCACCCGGATCAATTCGAGCGGCGTGTCTGAAACCGGCGACAGATGCCGACGGACATAGCCCGTACCGGGGTCGCGCCAAACCGGCTGCTCACTCTCGCGCAGCAGGCCGCCACCTTGCTGCTCGGCGCGTGCTATCAGCGTCGACAGCGTCATGCCGAAAGCAGCGGCGATGCGCACCAGCAGCGCGGCCGTCGGGCTGGTCATGCCGCGCTCGATAGTGCTGAGCATGGCTTTGGAGACGCCGGAGCGGTTCGCCAGGTCGGCCAACGACCAGTCCCGCAAGGCTCTTTCGGCGTGGATTCGTCTGCCTATCGTGGCCGACATGTCATTCGCTATATCAGTCATTCGTCCAATATATCGAATATTTGGATTCGGAAAAGAGGTCGGCCGGTTGAATTTTCGCTGACGGGTTAACCGCTGCTACACCATCCCGCATCACGCCACCTTAACCCCGTCTGTGTAGGATCCAGGCTCCACGGGAATGGGGATCGGATCGTATGTTTGTCGAGCGCGAAGCCTCCGTCGGCGAACCGACCTCGCAGGAGCGCCGCCGCGCAGAGCAGAGCGACAAGCGCATTCTCGGCAACGTCGTGCAGTGCGACGGTGCGCGCGCCACCATCAGCGCCTATGCCGACGACATCGAAGGCGCGGTCACCGGCCTGTGGACCGTCGGCAAGATGATCTCCATCAATCTCGGGACATCGCGCACCGTTGGTCTGGTCTACGAAATCGGCAAGTCGGATCGCGCCTGGAGCAATGAGGGACAAAACCCCATCGAGGTCAGCGTCGAGCTGATCGGCGAAGTGCGCGACGGCGCCGAACCGGGGGCCAAACCGGTGTTCGACCGCGGCATCACCACCTATCCTCATATCGGCGCCATAGCGCACCGCATCCGTACCCGTGATCTGCAGGCGATCTACGATCTCGCCGGGCGTCATTCGATCACCATCGGTACGCTGTCGCAGGATGAGTCGATCGACGCCAACATCGCTATCGACGACACGCTGGCGCGCCATTTTGCCGTTGTCGGCACAACCGGCGTCGGCAAATCCACCGCCATCTCGCTGCTGCTGCGCAAATCGATCGCCGCCCGGCCCGATCTGCGAATCCTCATTCTCGATCCGCACAATGAATTCGCGGCGTCCCTGCCTGAGTTCTGCGTCCGGGTCGATTCCAAGACGCTTGACCTGCCGTTCTGGATGTTCAGGCTTGAAGAATTCGCCGAAGTGCTGTTTCGCGGCCGAGAGGTCGTGCCGGAAGAAGTCGATGTCCTGCGCGACCTGATCCCCGCCGCCAAGAACCTCTATCGCAATCCGAGTTCAGGCTCTTACGTGCGCCGCGGCAGCGATGCGCTGACCGCCGACACGCCGGTGCCCTACCGCATGGTCGATCTCATCAAGCAGATCGACGAGCGCATGGGCCTCTTGGAAAGCAAGAACGACCGCCCGACGCTGAAATCGCTGAAGACGCGCATCGAGTCCGCCGCGTCCGACCCGCGCTATCGCTTCATGTTCAATTCGCGGCTGATCGAGGACACGATCCACGAGACGATCGGCAATATTTTCCGTGTGCCGCATCATGGCCGCCCGGTGACCTGCTTCGAGATGGCCGGCATGCCGTCCGAAGTGGTCAACTCCGTCTGTTCGGTGCTGGCTCGGCTCGCCTTCGACCTTGCGCTGTGGAGCGAGGGCCGGCTGAAGCTGTTGCTGCTGTGCGAGGAAGCACACCGCTATATGCCGGCCGATCCACGCCTTGGCTTCGCCCCGACAAGGCATGCACTGTCGCGCATCGCCAAGGAAGGCCGCAAATATGGCTGCTATCTCGGCGTCGTCACCCAGCGCCCGGGTGAACTCGATCCGACCATCCTGTCGCAATGCTCGACCTTCTTCGCAATGCGGCTGGCCAATGAGCAGGACCAGGCGATCATCCGCTCGGCGATCGCCGATTCCTCCGCCTCGACGCTGGCCTTCCTGTCCTCCATGGGCCAGCGCGAAGCCATCGCCTTCGGTGAAGGCGTGGCGACGACCATGCGGCTGAACTTCGAAAAACTGGCGGAGAACCTGATCCCCGGCACCGCCAAGCGAGAGCAGGACGAGTTCTCGCAGGACGGCAACGACGTCGATCTCGCCGCCATCGTCGAGCGGCTGCGCAACGTCCCGAAACCGCAGCAGCAGATGGCCTTCGCCGAAGCAGTGGATTCCGGCCGCCAGGCCGGCGATCCCGATTACCGCAAGCCGGCGACCGCCCAGCGCGTCCAGCCGGACGACGATTTCGACCTGCGCTACGGCCTCAAGCCCACAACCTTCGGCATGCGCCCGCAGAACGATTAGCCTGCACACCCTTCTGGCCACCGGCAAGCCGCGTCAACTTCCGAGATCAGCTTCGTCAGCCAGCTTGGGTAAATCACGCCAGAAAATTCGTCAGGCTGAGTCGGTCGGTGTCGACCTCGAGAACCGGAGCGGAGCGGACATTGAGTCCGTGAGCACCGGCCTACGCCGGCCGTAGCCATAGCTGCCGCCACCACCTCATGAGTGCTTCGGCCGGCGAAGGCCGGAAGCGCAGAAGACGGCATCAAACGGCCAGCCTCACGAATTTAATGCCGGGATTTCAGGCGCAGACGCGGTTGCGGCCTTGCCTCTTCGCCTCGTAGAGCTGGCGGTCGGCGCGGCGGTAGAATTCCTCGGCGGTTTCCTTCCGATCCCAGACGGCTAGTCCGACGCTGGTGGTGATCTTGAGGCGGACATTGCCCGACAGCACCGACATGTTGGCAATCGCTTTGCGGATGCGTTCGGCGAACTTCCCCAACAACTCCGCATCCATGTTGGGCGTAACGACGGCGAACTCCTCGCCCCCAAGCCGCGCCACCACATCGTGGTAGCGCGTCATGCCTTTGAGGCAATTGGCGACTGCCCTAAGCACCTCGTCGCCGACATCGTGGCCATGCGTGTCGTTGACCTGCTTGAAATGATCGAGGTCGAGGATCATGAGCCCGACGGGCTTTTCGATGCGGCGGAATTCCTCGAGATATTCCTTCAGCGCATCATCGAAATAGCGCCGGTTCTGCATGCCGGTAAGGCCGTCGGTCAATGCCGCATGTTGCAGCGTTTCCGAGCGGGCGCTGAGCGAAACC
The DNA here is from genome assembly GCF_040323095.1 of Mesorhizobium sp. M0058. NCBI lineage: Bacteria > Pseudomonadati > Pseudomonadota > Alphaproteobacteria > Hyphomicrobiales > Phyllobacteriaceae > Mesorhizobium > Mesorhizobium sp. M0058. Next base: position 253,059 of record NZ_JAMYUQ010000006.1, on the reverse strand, counting down.
GTCATGGCGCGCAGCTTGCCCTCTTCCGTGGCCTGCCTACGAATCAGCGGGTAGATGAAGAACACGCCGAAGAACAGCGCTGTCGCCAGCAGCACCCCGGTGACAAACAGCAGCGTGTTGAGATAGGCGATCCTCTCGACCCGGGACGTCGCATCGTGACCGACCGCGATGGACTGCAATTGACCATAGGCATAAAGCGTCACCAGGCCTGCGGCCAGGATCACGAAAATAAAGACGAAAAATGCGGATTCCGCCTTGTGGAAACGCATCTGCTCCCCGTTGGAAAAGTACCCCCCGGATCTATGGCATGCCGGCGCCTTACGGACGGTTAATCCAGACAACCGGAGCGGGAATGTTCATTCCTACTTCTGTTTCTTTAATTGTATCAGCAGCACGAAAATCAAATCACGGCTTGCAGGCCGTCGCCGGGCTGCAATCTCAGCCATTCCGGTCCCAGCTGATGGCGAAACCACGTCGTTTGCCGTTTGGCATATTGCCGCGTCGCTGCCTTGCAGCGCGCGATGGCCTGAGGAAAGCTGATGTCACCCGCCATGGCAGCCGAAAGTTCGCGAACGCCGATCGCCTTCATCGCCGGCAGGTCGGGATCGAGGCCAAGCGCCGCAAGCCGTTTGACCTCATCGAGCGCGCCGAGATCGAGCATGCGGTCGAACCTTGTTTCGATCCGCTCGACAAGGGGGGCGCGGTCCGGCTCGATAACGAAGAACCGAGCGCTGTCGCGGTCGATCAGCGGCCGGCCGCGCGCTGCCTGCCATTCTAGGATGGAGCGGCCGGATGCGTCGAGCACCTCCAGCGCCCGCACGATGCGCTGGCCGTCGGTCGGCTTCAGCTGCATGGCGACCGCCGAATCTTCATGCATCAGGATGCGGTGCAGCTTGGCTGCGCCTTGCTCCTTTAACTCGTAGCGCCAGCGGTCGCGTACCTGCTGCGGAATGTCGGGCATTTCCGAAATGCCCTCGGCAAGTGCGCGAAAATAGAGCCCGGTGCCCCCGACGAAAATCACCGGACGTTCGAAGCCGGCGCCATCGGGTCGCCGGGCAAGCGTGCCGTCATCGATCAGCTTCATCACGTCGCGCAGCCAGGCGCCGGTGGAATAGGCGGTCGAGGGATGCACGTGGCCATAGAGAAAGTGCGGCGCGCGGGCGAGATCGGCGGCATTCGGCCGCGCCGTCAGCACGTCGAGCACCGAGTAGCCTTGCATGGAATCGGTGTTGACGATGACACCGCCCTTGCGTTCGGCGAGATCGAGCGCCAGCGCCGACTTGCCGCTGGCGGTCGGCCCGGCTATCAGGATCGCGTTCTTCACGCGGCCCTCGCCCGCCTGCCCGCCCTCGCCTAGCTGCTTGGAAGTCTCGATGCCGCTCATTGCCACGCTTGTGTCTCACCCCGTCCGCCGCGCGATGTCGGCCTCGCTTGCGAATATGGCCTCACGGTCGGTCGGCGCAAGCGCTGTTCGCTGGCTGGGCGAAGGCGTCGCCTGCGATCTGGTGTTGCCCGAGGGGGCAGAAGCCGCTGAGGCAAGTGCGGCCTTGCGCACAGCACTTGGTTCAGAGCCGGTCGACGTGATCGTTCAGCAGGCCGAAAGCCGCCGCAAGACAATCCTGCTTGCCGATATGGATTCAACCATGATCGACCAGGAATGCATCGACGAACTCGCCGACGAGATCGGCGTCAAGGACCGCGTCGCCGCCATCACCGCACGCTCGATGAACGGCGAGATCGCTTTCGAGCCGGCGCTGCGTGAACGCGTGGCGCTGCTGAAAGGCCTCGATGCCGCCGTCGTCGACCGCATCATCGCGAACCGCCTGACGCTGGCGTCGGGCGGCCGCGCTCTGGTGCAGACGATGCGCGCCAATGGCGCCTGGACGGCGCTTGTCTCCGGCGGCTTCGACGTCTTCACCAGCCGTGTCGCCGCCATGCTCGGCTTCGAGGAAAACCGTGCCAACCGCCTGATCGAGGAGAACGGGCGCTTTGCCGGCCTGGTCGCCGAGCCGATCCTCGGCCGCGCCGCCAAGGCCGATGCGCTGAACGATATCTCGGCCCGCCTCGGCCTGACGCCATTCGATGCGATTGCGGTCGGCGACGGCGCCAACGACCTCGACATGATCCGCCTGGCCGGCACCGGTGTCGCGCTCCACGCCAAGCCGGCCGTTGCTGCCGAAGCCAAGGTCCGCATCGACCATGGCGATCTCACCGCGCTGCTTTATCTCCAGGGCTACCGCCAGGAAGAGTTCGCCCAATGAAACCGATGCGCACCGAGCGCCTCATCCTGCGCAACTGGGAAGACCGCGATCGCGAACTCTTCCACCGCATCAATTCGGACGAGCGGGTGATGGAATTCTTTCCGTTCCGCCGCGACCGCGCCGAGACGGATGCCAAGATGGACGAGTTTCGGGGCTGGATCGCCGAGGACGGCTTTGGTTTTGCCGCCGCCGAGATCGCCGCGACTGGGGAATGCATCGGCTTCGTCGGTCTCTTAAAGACCGATCACGTGCCGTCCCTGCCTTCCGATACGATCGAGATCGGCTGGCGGTTGGCGCCGGAATTCTGGCGCAAGGGCTATGTCACGGAGGCCTCCGAAGCCTGGCTCGCCTTTGGCTTCGAAACGCTTGACCGCGACGAGATCGTCTCCTTCGCCGTCGCGGCCAACCGCCGCTCGACGGCCGTCATGGAGCGTCTTGGCATGAGCCCTGACCCGGCTCGCGATTTCGATCACCCATCCATCCCTGACAGCCACCCGCACCTCAAGCGGCATGTCCTCTACAAACTGTCGCGCACGGACTGGCAGGCACGAAAAAGGGCGGCTCGCTAGCCGCCCTTTCCCTGAAGACAATCGGTTATGGGGCTTTCCGGACTCAATCCATCCGGATCGTCACGAAGCGCAACTCGCCTGTCTTGGACGCCAGCATCAAGAGCGCATTCTTGCGGCCCTGCTCCTTCAGCGCGCCGATCCGGTCCATCACGTCCTTCGGGGTCGCGACCGATTCCTGGGCGATTTCGGTGATCACCTCGCCGGCCTGGATGCCGCGCTCGGCGGCGGCCGAATCCTTGGTGACGTCGGTGATGACGACGCCGGAGACGTCGGCCGCGATGCCGAATTTTTTCCGTGTGTCGTCATTGAGCTCGCCGACGGTCATGCCGAGCACCGAGGCCGTGGAGACCGCGGGCGCCTTGTCGCCGCCCTTGTCCTCATCGGTAGTGCCGTCCTCACCGGCAGCGACCTTCTCGCCGTCCTCAAGCCGGCCGAGCGTCACCTTCACCGTCTGCTCGACGCCCTTGCGCACGATGATCACGTCGACCGCCTTGCCGACCGGGCTTTCCGCCACGACGCGCGGCAGGTCGCGCATTTCATGGATGTCCTTGCCATCGAACTTGATGATGACGTCGCCGGCGAGAATTGTGCCGTTGTCGACCGGTCCGCCCTTGATGACGCCGGCCACCAGCGCGCCCTTGGCGGTCGCCATGCCGAGGCTCTCGGCGATGTCGTCGGTCACCGGCTGGATGCGCACGCCGAGCCAGCCGCGACGGGTCTCGCCGAACTGGCGCAGCTGGTCGACGACGCCCGAGGCAAGCTGCGAGGGGATGGAGAAACCGATGCCGATCGAGCCGCCCGACGGCGAGATGATCGCCGTGTTGATACCGATGACCTCGCCCAGGCTGTTGAACAGCGGCCCGCCGGAATTGCCGCGGTTGATGGCGGCGTCGGTCTGGATGAAGTCGTCGTAGGGGCCGGAATTGATGTCGCGGTTGCGGGCCGAGACGATGCCGACCGTCACCGTGCCGCCAAGGCCGAACGGATTGCCGATCGCCATCACCCAGTCGCCGACGCGCATCTTGTTGGAATCGCCGAATTTCACCGCCGTCAGCTTGTGGCCCTTCGGGTCGACCTTGAGCACCGCCACGTCGGTCTTGGTGTCGGTGCCGACCAGCGTCGCCTTCAGCGTCACGCCGTCGGAGAAATTCACCTCGATATCGTCTGCATCGGCGATGACGTGGTTGTTGGTGACGACAATGCCTTGCTCGGCGTCGACTACGAAGCCGGAGCCCAGCGACTGCACCTTTTGCGCGCCGCCATCCTTGTCGCCGCCACGGTTCTTGAAGAAGTCGTCGAAGAAATCCTGGAACGGCGAACCCTCCGGCAGCTGCGGCATCGGCACCGCGCCCGGACCTTCCGTGCCCTTCACGGTCTGCGAGGTCGAGATGTTGACCACCGCACCGAGCAGGCCTTCGGCGAGGTCGGCAACCGAAGCCGGTCCGTCCGCGGCCACCGTCGGCGTCACGAAAGCCGGAACGGCAAGCGCGCCGACCATAAGTGCCGCAGCACCTGCGATGAACGTCCGCCGCGCCGCGCGCAGAAGGGTGTTGGATGTCATCGAAAGCCTCCCGGAATCTGAAAAGAAAAAGCGCTTCGGCAAAACGCCGCGTCGCGTCATGTTGGCAAGAAATACGGCACGTTTGCGGCTATGGCCACATCAGGAGGATAAATCCTCCGTTACACCTTAGAGCGGTTCGCCGTTTCGCGGAAACGGCGAACCGTTCAATCCCTTTGCTTTTACGCAATTCCGGACGGAAAACCGCTCACACTTTCCTGGAATTGCAGATCAGCGGTCTTCAGCCACGCACCAACCAGACGATGCCGACGCCGATGGCGATCGCCACCAGCCCGACGATGCGCAGCGCAATTTCCGGCGTCGACAGCACTTCGCCGGCAAGACGTTTGGCAAGGCCGGGAAAGCCGCCATAGACCAGGCCCTCGACAACGAGGACCAGGCCTATGGCCGCAAGGAAATCCTGCACCGCCCTACTGGGCGGGTGCAGGTTGTGCAGCCGGCGCGGCAGGTGCCGTCGCCGGAGCCGCAGGCGCCGCCGGCTTCGCGTCCGTCCCGTCCGGATTGCGGAAGAAGCGGAAGAACTCCGAGTTCGGCGACAGCACCATCGTCGTCCCGGAGTTGTCCAGCGCCGTGCCATAGGCATTCATCGACCGGTAGAAGTCGAAGAACGCCGGATCGCGTTTGTAGGCGTCGGCAAAGGTCGCGCTGCGCTGGGCTTCACCTTCACCACGCAGGATTTCCGATTCCTTGCGCGCTTCGGCGACGATTTCCACCACTTCGCGGTCGGCGCGGGCGGTGATGCGCTGCGCGGCCTCTTTGCCGCGTGCCCTCAGCCGTTCGGCCTCGGCCAAACGTTCGGCCTTCATGCGGTCGAAGGTCTGCTGCGAAACCTCGGCCGTCAGATCGGTTCGGCGGATGCGCACATCCTCGATCTGCAGGCCGAGCGAGGTGGCGTCGGGCCGAAGCTGATCGCGCACTTCGCGCATCATCACGGCCCGCTCTTCCGAAAGCGCCGCCTCGAAGTCGCGCAGACCGTAGACACGGCGCAGCGCCGCATCGAGACGCGTCCTCAGTCGTGCTTCGGCCAGTGTGATCTGACCGGACACGGCTGAGCGGAACACGCGCGGATCCGAGATGCGGTACGCGATGAAAGCGTCGACCTCGTAGAACTTGCCGCCCGAAACCTGGACGCGGATGTTGTCGAGATCGAAGCGCAGCACCCTGTTTTCGATCAACTGCACGCTGTCGGCGTCGAAGAAGGCGAAAGGCGCCTTGAAATAGATGCCGGGTTCATTCTTGACGTCGACGATCTCGCCGAACCGCAGCACGAGCGCCTGCTGGCGCGCGTTGACCACGAAGACCGAGGAGTAGAGCAGGAACAGAAGCACGGCCGCGATGACCGCGATGATGGGATGACGATTGGCCATCACTGGGCTCCTCCCGTGGTCGCAGGCGGCGGCGCCTTCGGTTGCAGTGCCGGCAGCGGCAGATAGGGAACGACCCCTTGCCCATTGCCCTGTTCGACGATCACCTTGTTGGAATCCTTCAGCACCTTCTCCATCGTTTCCAGATAAAGCCGCCGGCGCGTAACATCGGGCGCCTTGGCGTATTCGTCATAGACCGAGATGAAGCGCTGCGCCTCACCTTCGGCTTCCTGGACGACACGGTTCTTGTAGGCTGCCGCGTCCTCGCGGATCTGCGCCGCGGCGCCACGCGCCTGGCCAAGCTTCTGGTTGGAATACTGGTTGGCCTGCTCGACGAACTTGTCTTCGTCCTGCTCGGCGCGCTGCACTTCGTCGAACGCGTCGGCCACTTCACGCGGCGGCGCCGCGTCCTCGATCGAAACCGCGTTGACATTCAGGCCGGCCTTGTAGCCGTCCAGCGTCGTCTGGATGATTTCACGCACCGACGCGGCGATGCCCTGACGGTCGTCGCGGAAGATGTCCTGGGCCGGTCGCCGGCCGACCGCTTCGCGCATGGCGCTCTCTGCGACCTGCTGCAGCATGCCTTCTGGGTCGGAGACGTCGAACAGATAGGCCCGGGGATCGGAGACCTGGTAGGCCACCGAAAACTGGACGTTGACGATGTTCTGGTCGCCGGTAAGCATCAGCCCCGACGAGTTGCCGCTCGTCGCGCCGCCACCACCGATATCGACGAGTTGTTCGGCGATGTTGGCCGTCTCGACGGTTTCGACGGGCCACCAATGGAAATGCAGACCTGGCTGCGACAGCTCCGCCTTCGGCTTGCCGAAGCGCAGCTCGACCGCAACCTCGTCCGGCTGCACGGTGTAGACCGCCTTGAACGCCCACAGCACGATCAGAGCCGCTGCGATCAGCGCAAAGACGGCCGGGCTGGCGCCGCCACCACCGGGCAGCGCGCGCCGCAGCCGGTCCTGGCCGCGGCGGATGATGTCTTCGAGATCGGGAGGTGACCCCGGCGGGCCGCTAGGCCCCTTCGGTCCCTGCCCCCAGGGTCCCTGATTGTTGCCGCCGCCGCCCCATGGGCCGCCGCCGCCGCTCTTGTCGTTCCAGGGCATGAATGTCCTTTCGCTTGGGATTCCCTCAGCGCCGACGTTGCGGCGCAAAATCCAGTTGTTCTTCTATAGGGACGCAGCGATGCGCTTTCAACGCGATCCGCTGCCGAGCATGTCCGTTTTGGACGTTCGCGACCCTTTTATCGTCTCAATGCACGCCGCGGCGTCGCTCGTAAACCGAATAGCGCGTCGCATGGCTGTCCTTTTCACCGGCCGGAACGTCCTGAGCGCTGACAAGGCGCCACAAATCCGGATCTATGTCGGGAAAATGCGCGTCGCCATCGACCGTCGCCAGCACATGGGTGACGTGCAGCCGGTCTGCCAGCGGTAGCGCCTGCGCATAGATCTCGCCGCCACCGATGACGCAGATTTCGTCGACGCCGGCCATGCAACGCCCGCGCACCGTGGCCAGCTGGATCGCGGCTTCCAGCGAGTGCGCCACCTCGATGCCCTCGGCGCGCCAGGCCTTGTCGCGGGTCACCACGATGTTCAATCGGCCCGGCAGCGGCCGGCCGATGCCTTCATAAGTCTTGCGGCCCATGATGACGGGCTTGCCCATCGTATCGGCCTTGAAGCGCTTGAGATCGGTGGACAGCCGCCACGGCAAGCCGCCGTCGCGCCCGATGACGCCGTTCTGAGCAATGGCGACATAGATTGCGACGTCCATCAGTTGGCTTCCCCGGCGCCGTCATCCGACGGCTCCAAAAGCAATATGTCGATGTTGTGCTCGGGATAGAAATCCTGCGCCTTCGTCTCGAAGGTCGTCGGCCCAACCTTCTTGACATTGCCGCCGCAAAACGAGATCAGCGCTTTCGGGTTGCCCTTGTCGACGGTCAGCTTGAACTTGCCGATGCTGCCATTGGCCCAGTTGCCGCCGGTGGTCAGGATATAGGCAATGCGGTTCTCGTAAAAATGCGGATAACCGTCGGCCTTGGCGGCCTGCCGCACCGCATTCTCGAAGCTGTCGTCCATGCAGTAGCGGGTCTTGTAGTTCGTGTACTGGCTGCCCTCGGTGAACTTGCCGTCATAGAAGAAACTCACCGATGACGTGCCGCCGACGCTCGGTTTGTAGCGGTGCGAGACGTGGACATCCTTGTTGGCCGGAAATATCGCGCGCCACCAATAGGTCGAGCGCAACTGCCACCACGGCGTATAGACCTTGTTCGCCTCGGTACCGTCGCTGCCCGTATCCTCGATGATGATGCCGCGGTTTTCCCAATCCTCGGCGACCGTTTTCGGCAGCTTCGCCAGGGCCGCCTTGGCCGCATCGCCGAACGGATTGAACGGCACGTTCTGCGCCTTCAGATCGGCGCCGATATCGATGCCGACAGCAAACACTTTCTGCTCGAGCTGCGGCTTTGCCGGCGCTCCGTCGATCGTCACCTCGAAGCCAAGGAAATTGTCGCTCTGGTTTTCCGGGATGGCCGGCATTTCCTCCGGATTGCCTTCGATGTCCGGCAGCGGAAAAGCGACGATGGCATTTACATCCTTGTCGGTGTTGTTGTGGAAGACGTAGTCGACCGTGATCTTTTCCGGCGAGATATAGAGGTCCTCGCTTTGCATCGACACCGCGTCGCTACGCGACAGGATCAGGCCACCTGTGCCGAGTTCGGCGGTCGTATCATTGGCCAGCGCGGGCACAGCTAAAAGCGCCAGCGCTACGGACAGAACATATTGCAACATCGAAGCCCCTCGCCAAGAATGCCGCGACCCTAGCCGTTTCAATGTGGCGTTTCAAAGCCTTCCGTCTCCCAGCAGGACGCCACAGTGTCTGGACACGCCAATCGGCGGTCTGGACTAACAGGTTTCGATCGGGCAGGAGTTCGCGTCATGCGCAAGCTTCTCGTCATCGGCATCGGCGCCGGCAATCCCGACCATATGACCGTGCAGGCCATATCAGGCCTAAACCGGGCGGACGTCCTGTTTATCCCCGACAAGGGGGCGAAGAAGAACGACCTTGCCGAATTGCGCCGCCATATCTGCGACCGTTTCGTCAGCAATCCGAAATCGCGCCGCGTCGAGTTCGACGTGCCGGTGCGCGCCGAGCCGGCGCCTTCCTATCGCTCGACCGTCGATGACTGGCACGAGGCCATCGCCCAGATTTATGAGAGCCTGGTCCGCGACGACCTTGCCGAGGACGGCTGCGGCGCCTTCCTGATCTGGGGCGACCCCTCGCTCTATGACAGCGCGCTGCGCATCCTCGCGCGCGTACGACTGAGGGGCAATGTCGCATTCGAACTGGAGGTCATTCCCGGCATCACCGCCGTCCAGGCGCTAGCCGCCGGCCACAAGATGGCGCTGAACCGCATCGGCGACCCCGTGCTGATCACCACCGGCCGCCGCCTCGCCGAACAAGGCATGCCGCACAATGCCGGCAGCGCCGTGGTCATGCTCGACGGCAAATGCGCCTTCAACACGCTGGCAGACAAGGATCTGATCATCCATTGGGGCGCCTATCTCGGCACACCGGACGAGATCATCGTTTCCGGTCGCCTGGGTGATGTCGGCGAGGAGATTGAGAGGACGAGAGAAGAAGCCCGGAAAAGAAAGGGCTGGATCATGGACACCTATCTGCTGCGTAAAGCAGGAGAGCCCGAGGAATAGCGCGCTCAAAGGTCGAGTTCCTTCGCGCCCCCCTCTGTCCTGCCGGACATCTCCCCCTCTAGTGGGGAGATTGGCCGTCACGGAGGATTTCGCCAATCGCCTAACAGATTAGCGCCCGTCTACGGGCTAGCTGATCTCCCCCCTTGCGGGGGAGATGTCCGGCAGGACAGAGGGGGGTGTGACGGATCGCAAGCTTCAACCCTCACCCAGCATCAATCTCCGCCTGCAAGGCGTCCATATGCGTGGCCGCCGCTGCCGCCGCAGCGCGCTCGATAGCGCGAAAACGGCTGACAACTGCAAGGCCAACTGAGGTCAGCTGTGCGCCGCCGCCCTTTTTGCCGCCGGTCTGCGCCGCGACCAGTGGCTTGCCGAACACACGGTTCATATCTTCCACCAGATCCCAGGCGTGCTTGTAGGACATCTCCATGCCGCGTGCCGCAGCCGAGATCGAGCCGAAAGTGTCGATCTGCTCCAGCAATTCGATCTTGCCCGGACCTATGCGCCCGTCCGGATCGAGATTTATCCGCAGGCTCAGCGACGGCATCTCTTGTCCTCCACAGTCACACTAGCCCCTCTCGACCCATAGCGCTATTCCAAAACGATATAGCGGCTATCAGCCATCCGCTTCGGCCGGCAGGCCGGCGCCGGTGTTGGCACGGTCGAAACTGACCGTCTTGATCACCGCGAACACCTTGCCGCCGAGTTGAAGGTTCAGTACCTGCCTGGATTGTTCGGTAATGCGCGCAAGCACGGTTGCGCCATTGCAGTCGATGCCGATTTCGACCGTCGGCCCCTCGCCCGAGCCGATTGCGACGATGGCGCCCGGCAGGATGTTGAGCGCACTGAGACCTTTCGGCTGTTCGGTGGCTATCATCACGTCGCGGGCGCGGATTCGGATGCGCACAGGCGCGCCGACCGAGACCGCCAATTGCGGCACCCGGATTTCGCCCGCCGCCGAGCCGAGCACGGTCATCCCGAAGATCTCATCATGGCGCAGCACCTTGGTGTCGAGAACCGCGCCGCCCTCGCCGCGTTCCTCCGCCGGCAGCAATTCGAGCCGTTGCATGATCGCGCCGGTCGGGCCTGAGGCAGCGACCTTGCCTTGCGCCATCACCACCACGTCGCTGGCCAGCCGCGCCACCTCGGCGACGGAGTGGCTGACATATACGATGGGCAGCTTGGTCTCGTCGCGCAGCCGCTCGATATAGGGCAGGATCTCGGCTTTGCGCGCATCGTCGAGCGAGGCCAGCGGCTCGTCCATCAACAGCAGTTTCGGGCTGGCAAGCAGCGCCCGGCCGATCGCCACGCGCTGCTTCTCGCCGCCCGAGAGCTTTGCCGGTCGCCGGTCGAGCAGAGGACCGATGCCGAGCAGTTCGACGACCGCGTCGATATCCGCATAGCGCTCCGCCGGTGGCGTGAACCAGCGGCCATAGCGCAGATTGCCGGCCACGCTCATATGCGGAAACAGCCGCGCGTCCTGGAACACCATGCCGATCCGGCGCTTGTGCTTCGGCACGAAAATGCCGGCATCGGTGTCGACCAGCACACAGCCGTCGACCGCGATACGGCCCTTGGTCGGCCGGATCAGGCCGGCGATCACGTTGATCAGCGTCGTCTTGCCGGAGCCCGATGGCCCGAACAGCGCCGTCAGCCGCCCGGCGCTTTCGAAACGCGCGTCGACGGCGAAACCGCCGAGCCGATGGCTGATGTCCACCAGCACGCTCATTCGATGTCCATCCGCCGGCCGACGCGCCGCGCCAGCACTTCCGAGGCGACCAATGCGGCCATCGAGATGACGATGGAGATCAGCGTCAGCCTGAGCGCCCCGTCATCGCCGCCAGGCACCTGCGTGAAGGTGTAGATCGCCGAAGGCAGCGTCTGCGTCTCGTTGGGAATGTTGGAGACGAAGGTGATGGTGGCGCCGAACTCGCCCATCGCCTTGGCGAAGGACAGGATCGAGCCGGCGATCAGCCCGGGCAGGATCAGCGGCAGCGTGATGGTGGCGAAGACCCAAATCGGGTTGGCGCCGAGCGTTCCCGCCGCTGCCTCCATTTTGCGGTCGACCGCCTCGATCGACAGCCGGATCGCCCGCACCATCAGGGGAAAGCCCATGATACCGCAGGCCAGTGCGGCGCCGGTCCAGCGAAACGAGAAGACGATGCCGAAATGCTCGGCCAGGAACGCTCCCGCCGGCCCGCGCCGGCCGAAGGTAAGCAGCAAGAGATAACCTGTCACCACCGGCGGCAGGATCAACGGCAGGTGAACCACACCGTTGAGCAGCGTCTTGCCCCAGAATTTTCCGCGGGCCAGCAAAAGCGCCATCAAGATGCCCGGCGGCAGGCTGAACAGCATCGCCACCGTCGCCACCTTGATCGACAGCCGGACCGCATTCCATTCGTCGGGAGTGAGGTCCAGCAGCCAGTTCATGCGTCAGCCGCTACCTTAATTGCTCGGCGTGAGCACGGTGAAACCCTGATCCCTAAACAGCTCCACCGCCTTGGCGGACTGCAGGCACTTCAGGAAAGCCGGGGTATCCTTGTCCTTCGAATCGGTGGTCTGGGCAACCGGATAGATGATCGGCGGGTGCGAATCCTCCGGGAAGGTGCCGACCACCTTGACTCCCTTGTCGGCATGCGCGTCGGTGGCATAGACGATGCCGAGCGCGGCCTCGCCCGTTGAAACCAGCTTCAGCGCGGCGCGCACATTCTCGGCCTGCGCCACCTTGCCTTCGACCGACGACCAGACGCCGAGCGATTCAAGTGCCGCCTTGCCATACTTGCCGGCCGGCACCGCCTTGACGTCGCCCATGGCGAGCTTGCCGTCGCTGATCAGCTTGGCGAGGTCGAAGCCTTTCTCGATCCTGGTCTCGACCTTGGAATCCTGTGGCGCCACCAGCACGATCTGGTTGCCGAGCAGTTTCACCTCGGTTTCCGGCTTGGTCAGTCTCTTGTCGGAGAGGTACTTCATCCAGTCGAGATCGGCCGAAATGAACACATCGGCGGGCGCCCCGCTTTCGATCTGCTTGGCCAGCGCCGAGCTCGCGGCGTAGGAGACGGTCGCCGCTTCACCGACATCGGCTTCGCAGGCCTTGGTGACGGCGTCGAGCCCGTCCTTGAGGCTGGCTGCGGCAAACACGATCACCTTGTCTCCCGCGTGAGCCGCCGGCATCGCGGCCATCAGAGCTACGGCAAAGCCGCCAATCGCGATTGCCCTCATACCAAAACCTTTGTGCCCCAACATGAAAACTCTCCCTGGGCTTGAAATCTGCTGGCTCGACTCCTGCCGACCGATATATCTGGATGAATATAACAAGGGAAGGCCGCCTCCTGCGAAAGCGTATGTTCGGCATCGATTGTTCTGGTTTGGACGTGCACCGAAACCCGGAAAGGAACTCCGATGAAGATCAGCGCCCGCAACATCCTCAAGGGAACGATCGTCGAGATCGTCAAAGCACCTCGCCTGTCCGCGGTGATGTCGCCGGCTCCGTCGTCACGCTTCGATCACCAACGAGGCCGTTGCCGATCTCAAGCTCGAAAAAGGCAAGCAGCCTATGCCATGATCAAGGCAACCGACGTCATGGTCGACATCGATTGAGGGTCGGAATTGATTGACGGTGGACGGATCAGACCGCGATCGGCGCCTTGATCGACGCGTCGGCAAAATAGTTTTCCAGCCGGAAATCCTCGAAGCGGAAGGCGAACAGGTCCTTCACCTCCGGATTGATCCACAGCGTCGGCAGCGCCTTGGGCGTGCGACGCAATTGCTCGCGCGCCTGCTCGAAATGGTTGGAATAGAGATGCGCATCGCCCAGCGTATGGACGAACTCGCCGGGCTTTAGCCCGGTCACCTGCGCCACCATCAGGGTCAGCAGCGCGTAGGAAGCGATGTTGAAGGGTACCCCGAGAAAAATGTCGGCCGAGCGCTGGTAGAGCTGGCAGGACAGCTTGCCGTCCGAGACGTAGAACTGGAACAGGCAGTGGCAGGGCGGCAGCGCCATCGCCTCCACTTCGGCCGGGTTCCACGCCGAAACGATCAGCCGGCGTGAATTCGGATTCCTGCGTATCTCCTTCAGAACATTGGCAATCTGGTCGATCGACCCGCCATGGCCATCCGGCGAGGAGCGCCACTGCTTGCCATAGACCGGGCCGAGATCGCCATTCTCGTCGGCCCATTCGTCCCAGATCGAAACGCCATGATCTCTAAGGTATTTGATGTTGGTGTCGCCGGCCAGGAACCACAGGAGTTCATGGATGATCGACTTCAGATGCAGCTTCTTGGTGGTGGTGACGGGAAAGCCGCGCGACAGGTCGAAGCGCATCTGGTACCCGAACACCCCACGCGTGCCGGTGCCCGTGCGGTCGCCACGGTCGGCGCCATTGTCCAGCACATGCTGCAAAAGGTCGAGATACTGGCGCATCGGCTTCGCCTCGATTCGGGGTTACCGCCATCATAACCGACTGGCCGCCGGCCGAACACAGCAAAAGGACCAGAACGCGGCTTGCCCCATCACTCTTCAAGGGTTAGCGTTGCCCCTCACCTGCCTGCCGGCATCCTCTCCCCGTATAGGGACGGGGAGAGGGGCGCTGTGATCAGCGGTTTCGCCAATCACAAGCGTTCGAGAGAGAGAGCCAAGGCTGCGGTCAGCCCTTTCTCCCCGTCACTATACGGGGAGAAATGCCCGGCAGGGCAATGAGGGGCGGTGCTGACCTCCGGTGAGGAGCAAAATCAAACGCGCGCTCTGCCTATCGGCAATAATCTCTACAAAGAGCCGAGCTTGCCCAGATCCTTGGCGACCAGATAGTAGAAAGTCACGCGGCTCTTGGAGCTGTCGGCGGCCAACGCCTTGCAGGTCTTCTCGATCGCTGAGTCGGCTTTCGCCCCGTCGGTCACGCCAAGTTTCTTGGCAACCCAGTTGGTCTTGACGCGCTCCAATTCCTTGGGGTCGGTGCAGGATACCAGCGAGGAATCGCGGTTGCGCAGCGCGATGCCCAGATGTTTCACAATCTTGGCAACCACATCGGCATTTGCGGCGGCGTCGTATTTCTTCACGTCTGCGAGATAATCGGCCATCAAATTTCCCCATGTCGGCGCCACGGGATCCGATCGATGAGGGCTGTGGCGCGCTGCCGCAACTTGTGCGCTCGGTCGATACTCCTCACCATCGCAAAGCTTCGGTTGAGACCGCCCGCGAGTCAACCCTCGGCGCCGCAGTTTGGTGCGGCCAAGAAGTGTCATTGCGGCCTTTCATTTTGTGCGCCCGCCCCCTATATTCGTTTTGTCGGCTTGACCGACTATGGCGATAAATGGGCGATGTAATAAGCCGTTCGGACCCGGGGGCGGTACCCGGCGCCTCCACCAAGAACCGTTCTGTGATCAGAGCGGCTGTTGCTGGGGGCGAAATAGGATCGACGAAGGTGTAAAGATCGTACTTTTGCCCGGCATGGTACCACCGTCATCGGGCTAAACCTGTAGTTGCAAATGACAACTATGCGGAAGCACGTCTCGCCGCGTAAGCGGTGCGATAGCTTCAAATCAAGCCCTAGAGGTTCGCACTTCTAGGCGGGGTTCGGAGGTACCTGGCAACAGAAACCTCCACTTCTCCCCTCCTCGATATCGTACGCTCAATGCCGGCTGCCGCTGGCCGGATTTCGCATGACGATGGGCCGCGAAGCCTACACCAAATTGAGCCATGAGCTGGTGCAATTTGCCGCTGGCGTCGGTCGAAGGCCGTGGTTCTGGCCGGGGCCGGATTACCCCAGACGTGAAAAAGGCCGGGATGACCCGGCCTTTCCGGTCGATTGCGGTCAGCTTACTCGGCCGGCGCTTCAACGGCTTCGCGCGAGCGGCCAAGCGTCAGTTTGGCCAGCGTGAACGAGATCACCGCGCAGAGCGTGATGCCGGCCACCATGGGCAGCGGGGTGCCGTCGAAGAAGATGCCGGCGACGCCCATCGCCAGCGCACCGATGGCGAAGTGCAGGGTGCCCATCAGCGCCGAGGCCGTGCCGGCGATCTCGCCATGCTCTTCCATGGCCAGCACCGACGTCGTCGGGATGACCAGGCCGAGGAAGCCGTAGCCGACGAACAGCAGTGCCGCCATCACATCGAGCCGGTCGACGCCGGTCGCCATGACTGCGAACAGCACCACCATCGTCGTGGCATAGCCGGTCACCGCCACCCAGACGACGCGCTTCAGCCCGAAGCGCTCCGACAGCAGTCCCGTCAGCTGCGACATGCCGATGAAGGCGACCGCATTGATCGAGAAGAACACGCTGTAGACGGAAGGCGACAGCCCGTAATGGTCGATCAGAATGAAGGACGAACTCGAGAGGTAGACGAAGAAGCTGGCGATGCCGAAGCCGGCGATCGCCACCAGGCCGAGGAAATTGCGGTCACCCATGAGGAAGCGATAGCCGGCGAGTGCGGTTCCGAAGGAGGAACCGACGCGTTCTTCCGCCGGCCGCGTCTCCTTCAGCGAGGTCGCCAGCAGAATGGTGGCCAGCAGGGCCGCGCCCGTCACCGTCCAGAATACGGCGCGCCAGCCGAAATTCTCGATGATCTGGCTGCCGGTCAGCGGCGCCAGGATCGGCGACACCGAAAACACCAGCATCAGCAGCGACATCAGCTTGGCGGCTTCGGTGCCGGTGTGCAGGTCGCGCACGATGGCGCGCGGCACCGCCATGCCGGCGCTGGCGCCCAGTCCCTGCAGAAAGCGGAAGGCGATCAGCCATTCGATGGTCGGGCTCATGGCCGAACCGATACCGCCGACCATGAACAGCGCAAGGCCGCCGTAAAGCGGCAGCTTGCGGCCGACCATGTCGGAGATCGGTCCGACGACGATCTGGCCGAAGCCCATCGACAGGAAGAAGATCAAAAGGCTCATCTGAACGGCGGCGGTGCCGGCATGCAGATCCTCGCCGATCGAAGGCAACGCCGGCAGATACATGTCGATGGCGAAGGGGCCGATAGCGGACAACAGGCCGAGCACGACCGCGATGCGGAGGAATTTGGGACTCATGATAAATTCTTTCAAGTCTGGTTGGCGCCGCCAACGCGACGACTAACCCTAGGACGTTCCATCCCGTTGAAATCCGACGGCTCAGAGCGAGATTATTCGTCTCTACGGAGCGAATTCCCATTTATTGTGTCCACAAATTTAGACAGCCTTGTCTAATTCGTCAATCACCTCTATATAGATTTCTATGAAGCTTGCCGTTTCTCCTGACATTTTCCCGCCACGCGGCCACGAGGCCAAGCGTATGTCGATCATCGATGCGGCGGCTTCGGTCTTCTGCCGGGAAGGCTTTGCCGGCGCCAATATCGACCTGATCGCGGTGGAGGCCGGCGTGTCGCGCCAGACCATCTACAATCACCACCGCGACAAGGAAAAGCTCTTCATGGCTGTGGTGCGCGATCTGACGGAGCGCTGCAATGCCGGCATCTTCGCCACCTTCGCCTCTTTCCCAGACCAGCCGAAGGATCTGGAAGCCGACCTGATCGGCTTTGCCGTGCGCATGAATCAGAACTGCATCTGCAACCGCGACGGACGCTTCCTGCGCAAGCTGATCCAGACCGAAGGCGAGCGCTATCCCGAGCTCTTCGCAGAATGGCGCGACCAAGGGCCGGGCCGGACCTGGCCCGCACTTGCCGCCCGTTTTGCCCGCCTCGCCCATGCCGGCCATCTCGCGGTCGACGATCCCGATGTCGCCGCACGCCAGTTCCTGGCGCTAGCCAACGCCGAACTGCAGACCACCTTCATGCTGGGCGGCATGCCGTCGGAAGACGAAGTGTTGCAATCCGCCACCCACGGCGTGCGCACATTCCTGCGCGCCTTCGGCAAGCGCAGATCAGCGGCAGCGGTGGAAAAACAGCTGGCCAGCGCCTGAACGTCAAAGCCGGCGATCAAATCGTCCGTTACGGGCTTCGCTTCGGCGCATCAGCGATCTATATCCGGTTTACGCCGCGCTCAAGCTTGATTACAGCTATGCGGACGATTCAACGGAACCCGACCAGCACATGGCCGACGACCACATCCGCTACGACATTCTGGCCCAGGAGGCATTGCGCGGCGTGATGCGCAAGGTCCTGGCCGAAGTCGCGCGCACCGGCCTTCCCGGCAATCATCATTTCTTCATCACATTCCTGACCGGCGCGCCGGGCGTGCGGGTGTCCTCCAGGTTGCGCGAGCGCTATCCCGAACAGATGACCATCGTCATCCAGTTCCAGTATTGGGACCTCAAGGTGACCGATACCGGCTTCGAGGTCGGGCTGTCCTTCTCCGACGTGCCGGAGAAGCTGGAAATCCCGTTCTCGGCCGTACGCGGCTTCTACGACCCATCGGTCAATTTCGAACTCGAATTCGACGTCAAGACCGACGTCCCGGCGGAAGACGATGCAGCCGCCCAGCCGGCTCCCGAGCCCTTGCCTATCGTCTCCGAGAAAAAGCCGAAGGCCGAGAAGAAGGCAGCTGCCACTGAGGCGGAGAAAAAGCCCGCCGTGGCCGATGCCGGCAAGGGCGCCGACGTCGTGTCGCTCGACGCCTTCCGCAAGAAGTAGCGGGACGGACGGCGCGACATGGGCGAAATCGTCAACCTTCGCCAGGTCCGCAAGCAGAAGGCGCGCACCGAAAAGGAAAAGCTCGCCGGCGAGAACCGCGCTCTGCACGGCCGTTCCAAAGCCGAAAGAACTCGTGACCGGCTGACATTGGACAAGGCCGAAAAATTCGTCGCCGGCCACCGCCGCGAACGCCCGGAAGACCAGGGCGATTGATGGACCGCCTGCGGTGAGCCCGGTCGAAAAACGCTCCGTGACCATCCGCGGCCATCGCACCAGCTATTCCCTCGAAAAACCCTTTTATGACGATCTCGTCGCCATCGCCGCCGCGCGCAAGCTGACCCTTGCTGCCCTGGTCGCGGAGATCGACGAGACAAGACCGCGAGATGCGAACCTGTCCTCGGCGCTCAGGCTTCATGTGCTGGACTGGGCCAAGCGCGGCGCGGTCTGAATGGTTCTTAATTGCCCAGCGACTTCAGCAGATTGTCGACGGAGAACGGATTTGTCCTGGGCTTCGGCGGCGCCGGGGCCGAACCGTCATTGACGCCGGGAAGTGAGCGGTCGACCTTCGGCGCCTGCTCCTGAGCCTTGCGCTCGGCCTCCAGCCTGGCTTTTTCCTGCGAAGCGATCCGAGCCTGTTCGGCCTTCTTCCGTTCGTCCTCGGCCTTGGCGGCGTCTTCGGCAGCCTGCTCTTCGGCCTGGGCTTTCGCTTTCGCATCGGCATTGGCCTTTGCTTCGGCATCCGCCTTGGCCTTCGCATCCGCTTCGGCCTGTGCCTTCGCATCGGCCTGTGCCTTCGCCTTGGCGTCGGCCTCGGCTTTGAGCCGTGCCGCTTCCTCCTGCTTGCGCAATTCCTCGGCGGCCTTGTCGCGCTCGGTCTGCAGGGCGGCGTAGTAGCGCACCTCGCGCCGCAGCCGCTGCTTCTCGAGCAGTGCGGCCTGCATCGCCTCGACCCGCTGCTGCTCCTTTTCCAGCGCGCGCTGGGTCAAAAATTGCGCCAGCGGCTCGCTGTCGAACTGCTTCTTCAGCGCCCCGAACGGCCCATCGACGCTGAAATTGACCGTCGGATCGGAGCCGATCAGCGCCTCGTCGCCAGGCTTGTAGGTGACAGCGCCCTTGGTGGCGACGGTGCCGTTGTTGAGGTCGGCCGTGATGTCGGCAGAAAGCGTCGCCGCCTGGTTTTCGAATTTGATCGGTGGTGCCCGCAACGTGCCGCCGGCGACCGTGAAGGCGATGTCGGCATCGCCGGCAGCAAAGCTGCCGTCGCCAGCGATCTCAGGTGCAAAGCCCGCGGTCTTGGCCACGTCGATGTCGCGCCCGATCGCATCGGCCTTGGCAATCAACGCGCCGAAGGCATCGGGATTGACGCCGGCAATGGTGAGGCCTTTCAGCGCCGCCGTGCCCGAGCCGGAGAGTGCGGCAATCATCGCGTCGACCGATTTGCCGCTGGTCGACAGCCCTGTCGAGAAATCGCCGTTGCCACTCAATCCGGCAGCCGGCAGCACAGTCGCCAGGTCAGCGCCGGCAAGCCTCATCTGGCCGGAGAACAGCCCCGTGCCGTCTGTGTTCTTCAACTCGAACAATCCGGTGAGCGCGCCGCCGAGCAGTTTTGCCTTCAGGTCCGAAACGCGGATGCCTTCCTGGTCCAGTTTCAACGACAGCGACGCATCATAGGCTGTCGCCAGCGGTCCGGCGGCAAGCGTCGCCGTCGTCAGGTCGAGATCGGCGCTGAACGGCAGGCTGGATTTCTGGCTGAATGGCGCCGTCGGCCAGTTCGCGTTGCTGCTGAGGAACGACTGGTCACCGAACAGCGCAACCGCAATCGGGTCGAGGTCCAGTTCGTCGAGCGCCAGCGCACCGGCAAAATGCGGCAGCCCCTGCTTCGCATCGATGTTGACGTCGCCCGAAATCTCCGACTCGTTGATGGATCCGCTGAGACCGCTCAACACCAGCAGGCCATTGCCGAAATCGGCATCCGCGCTGAGCGAGGTCGAGGTGCCCGTTCCCATGCCCGGCAGGCCGGCGCCGGTCGTCATCAGCCAGGGCTCGATGTCGGAGGCGTCGAGGCCGATCTTGCCCTTGGCGGTGGCGCCTTGCGGTGTCTGAGCAACGGTGCCGTCGAACGTCGCCCTGAAGTCGTCGGCGGCGAAATTGAAGCTCGTCGCCAGGCCGCCGCCAAACGTGCCTTTGGCCGAAATATCGGTGCTTGCCTGGCCGAGCATGCCGAGCGGCAGCGCCGGCAGGCCGTAGAGCGCCAGCAGCACGGTGGCGTCGGGATTTTTGGCGTTGAAGGTCAGCGTCACCGGCGCGTCGAGCAACTGGCCGACGGCACCCTTGCCCGACAGCGACGCCGAAAAGGCCGAACCGCCGGCCTTGCCTTGTCCGCTCACCGCCAGCCCGGTCGTGCCGTCGCCATTGTCGGCGGCGCTCGCCACCAGATCGACGCGCGCGTCCTGGAACAGTTCAGGATAGGCGGCCGTGCGGCCAGCCAGCCCCTTCAGCACCTGATTGTCGGGAT
The DNA here is from genome assembly GCF_040323095.1 of Mesorhizobium sp. M0058. Taxonomy (NCBI): domain Bacteria; kingdom Pseudomonadati; phylum Pseudomonadota; class Alphaproteobacteria; order Hyphomicrobiales; family Phyllobacteriaceae; genus Mesorhizobium; species Mesorhizobium sp. M0058. The sequence goes on along the minus strand of NZ_JAMYUQ010000006.1, from coordinate 232,505 downwards.
AATGTTGCGCGGCAATGTCGATCAGCGGCTTCAGATCGACGGCGACCACCGAGGCATCGAGCTTGCCGGTCGGGCTTGCCGGAAAATCCTTGATCCGGCCGGTGGCGCTGATCGAGGCGCCGGCAAGGCCGCCAATCGACAGCCGGTCGATTTCGAGCAGCCCGTCGCGGAGCCGGAGCGCTGTGTCGACCGTGTCGGCGGTGAGCCCGCCGGCATTGACCGGCCCTGCCTTGATCTGAAAATCGAGGTCACGGTCGGAAAAGCGGTTGGCGCCCTTGTCGCTGACGAAGATCGAGGCGAAGGCCGTCAGCCCGTCGACATCGAGTTCGCCGCCCGCGAGCCGCATCAGCACCGAGGACTTGGCGGCGTCGGGCTGGTTGGAATCGATGCGGCCGGTGAACTTCGACTTGCCGAGGATCAGTTCGAGATCGCTGAACGCCTGGCGCTTCTCCGACAGGTCCACCTTGGCCTTGAAGCCGGCGGCCGGCAGCCGGCGGATCGCCTCGTCGACATCTTTCGACAACCAGGCAGCAAAGCCGGAAGGCTGCGCCACCGCCAGCAGCATGGAGCCGCTGAAACGGAAATGATCTTCGACGCTGAGCATGCCGCTGGCTTCCAGCGTCGTGCGCCCGGGCAAGGTCGCGGCCAGCGATTTCACCGACCAGCCGCCCTCGACCGGCTCGGCCGAGAGATGCACGTCGCGCACCGTGGTGTCGCCGGCCACCACCGCCGGCAGCTTGACCTCGACAGTGCCGGGGATGCTCGGCTTCGGCAGTTCGAGCAGCGCCTGCTCGATCCCGGCAATGCGCTGGTCCAGCGTCAGGCCGGCGCCCTTCTCAGCGCCCACCGCCTCGTCCAGTTGCACCTGCGCGCCATTGGCCTCGATGGCGAAGTTCGGCCTAAGGCCGAGATCGACCGAAGCCTTGCCGTCGGCTGTGTAGGGATTGTCGAGCGGCCCGGTCTCGAAGCGGAATTCGTCGACGCCAAGCTTCTGGTGGTCGAGCGAGAACTTGCCGTTCAGCCTGAACCCCGGATCGGGTTTGCCGGCGCTGATTTTGACGCTCTCGCCATCGCCGCCGCGCAGTTCGGCGCTGTTTTTGTCGTTGCCGGAAATCTTGAACTGGCCGGAATAGACGGCAGCCCCATTGACGATGCCGGCATTGCCGTCGGTTTCGATGACCAGTGGATAGGCATCGGGATCGACCTTGAGCCTCAGCCGCATCTGGCCGCTGCCTTCGGCCTTGCCGGTCGAAGCCGCAACCGTCGAACGCAGTCCGTCGAGCAGCAACGTTCCGTCCATGCGCCACGGCCCGGCCAGCGACTTGGCAGAGATGGTCGAATTGATCTCGGAAATCAGATGGCTGCGCCCGCCTGCGGCATGGCGGAGCGCAATTTCTCCCTCCGTCACCGTGAGCTTCTCGATCGAGATCTGGTTGAGATCGAAGGGCGAGGACGGCCGTATCGCCCAGTCGACCGTGCCGTTATCGGCGATGTCGATCGTCGCCTTCGGATGCACCAGCCGCATGTCGAAAATCAGCACTTCGCCACGCAGGAACGGCGCCAGTTCCGCGTCCATCGAAAAGGTCTCGACGGTCATTGCCGGCTGGCCGCCGGGGCCGCCGGCGACCGTGACGTTTGAGAAGGTCACCGAGGGGAACGGCAACAGCCGCGCCGTGGCGTCGCCTTGCACCGTCACCTTGCGGCCGAGAATGGCGCTCGCCTCGCGCTCGAATTGGGCGCGGTACCCGGTCCAATCGACAAAATACGGCACCACCAGCGCCGCTACCAGCACCAGCACAAACAAGCCACCGAAGATCACGAACAGGCGTGCGAGCATCAGCTCCGAACGGGTTGATTGAAAGTCAGCCGCACTCTACCCGCATCAGCGTGTCGATAAAGAGGCAATTCATCCAGAGTTGCTTGATCTCTGATGTATCTGGAAGAGCAGAGATTTTTGGACGCCTTTGACCGCGGTCCGGCCTGTGCGTAAGAGACTATCCTGCCATGGCCCGTCGGTGATATTCGTTCAGCAGCACCACCATCTCCTCGGGGGACAATGTCCAGCCCTGGGGTAATGCGGCTTCGGCGCCCAGGCTTTTGGTCACGCTGCCCATGACGGAGCTTTTCTTGACCCCCGGTGCGAAATTGTACCCGATCATATCGCCTATCCTGCGCCGGCGATGGACGACGAAGAAGCTTTCGATATCCTTCCAGGGGACCAGCTTGGGCGATCGAACAAGGCCTCCGCCGAGACTGAAACCTTGTCCGTTCAGCACCAGAATCTGCGGCCGCACAAGCTGCCAGGCAAACACCAACGCGACCAGCCCGAAAAAGGCCACGCACCACCAAAGGCCGGCGGTGTCGCCGTCCTCGGAGACATAAATCAGGAAAGCGCAGGCCAGGACAAAGAAGAGGCTGGCCGACAGCAGTAACAGTGTCTTGCCAAGCGATGCCCTTATAATCAGAGTATCCATTGCCGCTCCTCACATTTCGGCTATGCAGGTAATATCTTGCCTGGGTTCATGATGTCTTGCGGGTCGAGCGCTTTTTTTATGGAGCGCATGATGTCGACAGCATGGCCGAGCTCATGGCGCAGGAAGCCGATCTTGCCCTGGCCGATGCCGTGTTCGCCGGTGCAGGTGCCGTCCATGGCGATCGCCCGCATGTTCAGCCGCGAGACGAATTTCTCCGCTAGCGCGATCTCTTTGGGGTCGTTGACATCCATCAGCACCAGCACATGGAAATTGCCGTCGCCGGCATGGCCGACGATCGGCGCAACCAGGCCCATCTCGGCAATGTCGGCCTCGGTTTCGGCAACGCATTCGGCCAGCCGCGAGATCGGCACGCAGACATCGGTCGACAGGCCCTTGGTGCCCGGCCGCAGCGTCAGCGACGCCCAATAAGCATCGTGCCTGGCCTTCCAGAGTTTCGTGCGCTCCTCGGCGACGCTCGTCCACAGGAATGGCCCGCCGCCATTGTCTTCAGCAATGGCACCGAAGGTTTCGGCCTGTTCGGCGACACCGGCATCGCTGCCGTGGAACTCGACGAACAGGCACGGGCTCTCGGGGTAATCGAGCTTCGAGTAATTCTTCATCGCCCGCATCTGCAGTCCATTCACCAGTTCGATGCGCGCCACCGGAATGCCCATCTGGAAGGTCGCGATGACCGCGTTGCAGGCCGCCTCGAGGTTTGGAAACGGGCAGACGCCGCCGGAGATCGCCTGCGGAATGCCTTGCAGCTTCAAGGTCAGCGAGGTGATGATGCCGAGCGTGCCTTCCGAGCCGACCAGAAGCCGCGTCAGATCGTAGCCGGCCGAACTCTTTTTCGCCCGCTTGCCGGTCGTCACCGTCTCGCCATCGGCCATGACGGCCGTCAGCGACAGCACGTTTTCACGCATCGTGCCGTAGCGCACCGCATTGGTGCCGGAGGCCCGCGTTGCCGCCATGCCGCCGAGCGAAGCATTGGCGCCGGGATCGATGGGGAAGAACAGGCCGGTATCGCGCAGGTGCCGATTCAAATCCTCGCGCGTTACGCCAGGCTCGACCGTGCAGTCGAGATCCTCGGGGTTGACCGACAGGATGCGGTTCATGCGCGAGGTGTCGACCGAGATGCCGCCACCCGGCGCGTTGGTGTGGCCCTCCAGCGAGGAACCGACGCCGAAGGCGATGACCGGCACGCGGTGCGCGGCGCAGGCACGTACGATCTCTTGCACCTCTTCTGTCGTCTCCGGGAGCGCGACACCGTCAGGCGCCTGCGTCGGAATATAGGTGGTGGTGTGCGCATGCTGCGAGCGGATCGCCGCGCCGGTCTGGAAGCGTTCGCCGAACTGCTGCTTGAGGATGCCGAGCACCGCCGCAATGCCTTCCTCGTTGCGTTCGACCGGATTGAGGTCGCTCAGAGCCATGAATTCCTCCGCGAATGGACCAGCGTCCATGCTTGTTATGCGATTATGGATGCACATGACGCAATTCCAGGAAAAGTGTGAAGCGGTTTTCCGTCCGGGATTGCGTCAAAACAAAAACTAAAGCGGTTCACCGTTTCCGCGAGACGGTGAACCGCTCTAGTCTCAGCGGCCACGCCCTGTCCAGCACCTGAACTCGGTCCAGCACCAGAACAAGGAAGTTTCCATGCCCATCCCTGCCCCCTTCGTTTCCAAACCGATGGACATCGAGAAGGACTGGATCGACTACAACGGCCATCTCAACATGGCCTATTACAACGTGTTGTTCGACCGCTGCTCGGATGAGGCGTTCGAGGCGATGGGCATGGGGCTGGACTATGTCAAAGAGCGGCGCCTGACCATCTACACGGCCGAAGTCCATGTTTGCTATGTCCAGGAACTGCACCTCGAACACAAGGTCGTCGTATCCTTCCAGCTGATCGATCACGACGACAAGCGGCTGCGGGCCTACCAGGAAATCCGCCATGTCGATGGCTGGCTCGCCGCCACTTCCGAAACCCTGTCGCTGCATGTCGACATGTCCGGGCCGAAAGTCGCGCCCTTCCCCGCCGACGTGCAGGCCAAGGTGGAAGCGATGCGCGCCGCCCACTCTGCACTGCCGATGCCCGAACGCGCCGGCCGTTCGATCGGTATTCGCCGCAGGACCGCTTGAAGCGCTGCTGCGCCCGCGTTAACCTTACCAAGGTTTTAACGTGAACAAGCCATTTGAGCCATTGAACGACTCAGCGGACCGTTTGAGAACGGTGCCATGCGAGTTGCGATGCGGGCGGCGGGCAACAGGCGGTTCGAGGAACGTGCATGAAAACCGACATCAAGGTCGAGGTGGACAGGCTGGCTGCCGATCCGCGCATCACCGACTATGATTTCTGGCGCTCGTTGAAGAACGTCAACAACGAGATCTTCCACATCGCCAACAACAACGAGCCTATCCCCTTCGACATGATCCGCTGGCGCGCCATCCTGAAGCAGGCGCGCATGAAGCGTGGCCACGCCTGACGTTTCCCCTGCTCTGAGAAAGCCGCCACCGGCGAGCGCCGCCACGGACCATTGCGACCTGATCATTTCTATAGGTCGGCGCCAGCCCTGCTTTCAGCGAATCGACTACATCCGACAACCTTCAAAAACCGTTCATTTCGACAGTTTGCGCAACCGGCGATTCGGTTTCGCAAACGGCTGCCTGCGACAAGAAGATCAAGATTGAACCAATTCCACGTCTAAGCCGTTGTGACCCCTGAAAAACGGCTTGGAGTGAAAGCATGGACTGGAAAAGGACCAGGGAACCGGCCGACGCATGGCACATGACGGACAATCTGCATGCCGAGCACGGCAAGGGCGATCCGTTCGCGGCCGCCATCCGCGCCACCCGCATGTCGATGGTCATCACCGATCCCCGTCAGGCGGACAATCCGATCGTCTTTGCCAATGACGCGTTCCTGCGCCTGACCGGCTACGAGCGCGACGAGGTCATGGGCAAGAACTGCCGCTTCCTGCAGGGGCCAGAGACAGACAAGGCAGCTGTGGCTAGCGTGCGCGACGCGATAGCAGCGGGAACCGATATCGCCATCGATCTGTTGAACTACCGTAAGGACGGCTCGACATTCTGGAATGCGCTCTACATCAGCCCGGTTTCCAACGACAAAGGCGAACTCCTGTTCTTCTTTGCCTCACAGCTCGATGTCTCCGATCGCAAGCGCTCCGAGGATCGCATCACCGCCGACAAGAACCGCTTTGAAAAGGCTGTCAAGGAACGCACGCGCGAGCTTGAGGCCGCCCTTGAGGCGCAGACCACGCTGCTGCACGAGGTCGACCATCGGGTGAAAAACAACCTGCAGATGATCTCCTCGCTGATCATCATGCAAAGCCGGGCAATCAAGGATGAAGCGACAAAGCGATCGCTGACCACCATGCTGGAGCGCATCGAGGCGCTGAGCACGGTGCATCGCCGTCTCTACCAGTCAAAGGATGTCAGCCGCTTCGATGTCTCAGATTTCGCCAGGGATCTGGTCACCGACCTGCTGACCGCATCCGGACGCGCCGAGATCAAGCCGACGCTGGACCTCGAACCCATCGTCATTCCGGCCGAAAAAGCCACGCCTGTTGCCTTGATGGTCAATGAGCTTGTCACCAACGCGCTGAAGCATGCCTTCAAGGAAAAGCCGGACGGCACCACCGCGGGGCGCATCGGCATCAAGATGAGCCAGCCCGACGGCCACTTCAACATCGAGGTTTCCGATGACGGCGTCGGCATGGCCGAGGCCAGTGGCGATGCTTCTTTCGGCATGCGGCTGATCAAGTCGCTTGCCCGTCAGTTGCATGCCGACATCGAATGGCGCGACGCCGGCCCGGGCACAAAGGTCGTCATCTCGATGCCGAACGAACCGCAGCAGAAAGGGAAGCTGTCATGAACGAACCGCTCAAGGTCCTGATCGTCGAGGATGAGGCGTTGCTGGCGATGGAACTGGAAAGCCTCGTCGAGGAAGCCGGCCACAGCGTTGTGGGTTGGGCGACATCGTTGGCCGAAGCAAGAGGTATGATTGATACCGCCGATGCCGATATTGCCTTTGTCGATATCCACCTCGCCGACGGACCAACCGGGGTCGAGGTTGCCGAGCATATCCGCGAGGGTAACCGTTCCATGGTGGTGTTCATGACCGCCAATCCAAAACGCATCCCCGACCATTTCGCCGGCGCGATCGGCGTCATCGCCAAGCCCTACACGATGAACGGACTGGTGTCGGCGTTGCGCTATCTGCAGGAGGGCGTGCGGCGCCCGCCCCCGGTCTCGGTGCTGCCGGCCGGTTTTACGCTGTCGCCGGCCTATGAAAGCGTATGGGCGTCGTCGGCGGCCTGAAGCTTACACCAGCTTCTCCTTGAGGAAAGCGATCGTCCGTCCCCAGGCGAGATCGGCTGCCTTCTTGTCATAGCGCGCGGCCGAGGTGTCGTTGTTGAAGGCATGGTTGACGCCGTCATAGACATAGACGGTGTATTCGACATGGGCGGCGTCGAGCGCCTTCTTGTAGGCATCGATGCCGGCGTCGATGCGCTCGTCTAGGCCGGCATAGTGCAGCAACAGCGCCGCCCTGATCTTCGCCACATACTCGGCCTTCGGCTGCATGCCGTAGTAGGCGACGCCGGCGGCGAGATCGGGCGCGTTGACCGCCAGATTGTTGACCGTGCCGCCGCCCCAGCAGAAGCCGACAGCACCGACCTTGCCGTTGCCGTCCTTCTCGCCCTTGAGATAGGCGATGGTCGCCACACCATCGGCGGTGACCTGGCTGGCGTCGAACTTGGTGAACATGTCGCGCGCCTTGTCCTCGTCGGCGGGCGTGCCGCCGAGCGGCGACAGGAAATCCGGCGCCAGCGCCACGAACCCCTCCAGCGCAACGCGCCGCGCCACATCCTTGATATGCGGGTTGAGCCCCCTGTTCTCATGCACCACGATGACGGTGCCGAGCTTGCCGGACTGGTCCGCCGGCCTGACCAGATAGCCCTGCATCTCACCGCTGCTGCCGGAATAGGTGATATCTTCAGCCTTCACGCGCGGATCGTTGTCGGCGACGATTGCCGCCTGCGCCGAATTCGCCGCAAGCAGCGGCGCGATCGCGGCCGCCGCCGCGCCCGATCCGGGAAGCCTGGTCAGCTGTTCCATGAAGCGGCGGCGGTCGAGCGTCAGATGCGTGTATTCGTCATAGGCATCGATCATCGCCTGGGTGATGGCAGGTTTGGCAGGTTTGACGGCTTCGGCGGTGGGTTTCGTCATGGCGTGCTCCTCGTTAGGAGATGATCTCACGGTCACTCCGGGATGACCTCATGGTCACTCCGGGATGACCTCGCGGTCACTCCGGGATGACTCGCGGATCAAGATAGGGTGCAAGCTCGCACGGTCCAGTCTCGGATGGGTGACGCTTGCGCCATCGAACGATGCGGCGGCCCCGCGGAACGCGCCCATCACATTTTGGTCATTTCAGAGAATGTCGATGGTGCCGCCACAATATGGAAGGAAGCTGATGATGGTCTCGCTCGTAGCGGCGAGCCCGACGAGAAGGAACAACGCCATGACCTTGTCTACTCCGATCCTTGCAAGCGCGCTCGTGCTTGCTGTTGCTGCCTTGCTGGCAATGCGCTCCGCTGCTGCCGCAGCCGCCGCTCGGATGGTGAATGTCCGCGTCGACCGGCGTCGGCCGTCACCACGCTGATCCAGCAGGCCGAAACAGGGCCGCAGCTAACCAATGAAGTACTGGGCTCCGTGCCCAGCCTCAAAGGCCATCTCTTACGCAAGCTGACCAAGGCTGCTGCTGCCCCTCATCGCCCTGCCGGGCACTTCTCCCCGTATAGTGACGGGGAGAAGGATGCCGTCATCGATGATTTCGCCAATCGCCAGCGTTGCAGGAAAGGGCGCCAACGCTGAAGCTGCCCCTTCTCCCCGTCACTATACGGGGAGAAGATGCCGGCAGGCAGATGAGGGGCGGCGCGACATTGCCAGAATATCTGCCGGGCCGATCACCTACCTAAGTCGCATCGCTGCTACTTCGGCAGCGTATAGGCCATCACATAGTCGCCCGGCTTGGTGCCGACCGAGCCGTGGCCGCCGGCGACGATGACCAAGAACTGGCGGCCGTCGGCGACGGTGTAGGTCATCGGCGTCGACTGCCCACCGGCCGGCAGCCTGGCCTGCCAGAGCTGCTTGCCCGATGTCAGGTCATAGGCGCGCAGATAGTCGTCGACCGCCGCGCCCAGGAAGACGACGCCGCCGGCGGTGATCATCGGCCCGCCAATGCCGGGAACACCGACCTTCAGCGGCAAGGGCAACGGCGTCATGTCATAGACGGTGCCGTTGCGGTGCTTGTAGGCGATCTTGCCGGTTCTGAGGTCCGCTCCCGCCACATAGCCCCATGGCGGCGCCTGGCAGGGCACGCCGAGCGGCGACAGGAACGGCCCCATCACCACCGCATAGGGTGCGCCCTCATTGCGGTTCAGCCCCTGCTCGCTGCCGCGCCCCTCATCCGGGGGCGGCACCTGGTCGCGCGGAATGAGCTGCGATTTGAACGCCAGATAGGTCGGCATGCCGAACATCACCTGCCGCACCGGATCGACGGCGACGCCGCCCCAGTTGAAGGTGCCGAAATTACCGGGATAGACCAGCGAGCCCTGCACCGATGGCGGGGTATAGCGGCCCTCGTAGCGCAGACCCTGGAATTCGATCCGGCAGGCCAGCTGGTCGAACATGGTGATGCCCCACATGTCGGCGCCGGTCAGCGGCCTCGGATTGAAGGAGAGATCCGAGACCGGCTGCGTCGGCGACGTGTGATCGCCCTCGACAGCGCCGCCCGGCGCCGGCACTTCCTTGATCGGGATGATCGGCTCGCCGCTGCGCCGGTCGAGCACGTAGAGGTCGCCCTGCTTGGTCGGTCCAACCAGGCCCGGAACGACGCCGGCAGCGGTGGTGATGTCGACCAGGGTCGGCTGTGCCGGCACATCCATGTCCCAGAGGTCGTGATGCACGGTCTGCCGCACCCAGCGCACTTGTCCGGTGGCCAGATCGAGCGCGGTGATCGAGGAGGAAAACTTCTCGACATTGGCGCTGCGGCCCATCCCGAGCTGGTCCGGCGTCTGGTTGCCGAGCGGCACATAGAGCAGGCCGAGCTTCTCGTCGGCGCTTGCCGTCGACCACATGTTGGGCGAGTTGTGGGTGTAGGTCTGGCCTGCCGCCAGCGGCGTTGTCTGGTCCGGATTGCCGGAATCCCAGTTCCACACCAGGGCGCCGGTGTCGACGTCGAAGGCCCGGATGACGCCGGACGGCTCTTGCGTCGAATAATTGTCGTTGACCGCGCCGCCGATGATGATCTTGCCGCCGGCAATCAGCGGCGCCGAGGTCGAGTAATAATAGCCCGACTTCGGATACGGCATGTTGGTCAACAGATTGAGCGTGCCGGCCTCTGCGAAGGACGGGCAGACCTGGCCGTTGGCGGCGTCGAGCGCGATCAGCCGCGCATCCGAGGTCGGCAGATAGACGCGCGTCGCGCAAGGCTGGCCGGCGGCGATCTTGGCATCGGCATAATAGGACACGCCGCGGCAGGTCTGGTGCTGGCGGTCCTTGTCGAGCTTGATCTTGGGATCGAAACGCCATTTCTCCTTGCCGGTGGCGGCATCGATGGCGATGGCGAAATTGTGCGGCGTGCAGATATAGAGCGAGTCGCCCACCTTCAGCGGCGTCACCTGGTAGGTGGTTTCGCCGACATCGTCCGGCCCTTTCACGTCGCCGGTCTGGTAGGTCCAGGCCGGCTGCAATTTGGCGACATTGTCGGGCGTGATCTGGTCGAGCGGCGAATAGCGCTGGCCAAATTGCGTACGGCCGTAGAAATGCCATTCGCCCGGAGGCACATTGCCGCCGAGATCGGCAGTCGGCGTCACCTTGTCGGCGCTGAGGTCGCCGGCGATGTCCTTGGGATCGGCCGTCATCGAATAACCGGCGACGGCGAGCGAAGCCAGCACGGCCAGAATGAGCGGCGCGCGCGCGTCGGGGCCGGTCAGGCCCCGTCTTGCCCATGGCGTCAGCAGCCACAGCGCCAGAAGCACGATGATGCCGCCGCGCGGTCCGAGTTCCCACCAGTCGAAGCCGATTTCCCACACCGCCCAGGCCAGCGTGCCGAGCACGATCGCCGCGTAGAGCCAGAGCGCCGTCGATTTGCGCCGGAAGAGCAGCCATGCGGCGATCAGGAAGGCGAGACCGGTGATGACATAGTACCAGCTGCCGCCCAGCATCACGAGCCAGACGCCGCCGCCGCCAAGTGCGAGGCCGATGAGGAACAGGATGAGGGAGGTGATGACGACAGCCAAGACGATACTCCTTCGACTGATGCGCATTCCGCGACGCGGCCGTGGGCAAAGGTATGCCAATCCTGCCCCCGGCGGTACAACCTTCTCCCGACCGCCGTGCCTGTCAAGCCGCCGGGGAGCGATCCATGGCGAAACCAAAAGGCCATGCCGCAGGCTCTCTTGCGTAACAGCGCGTTTTTCGAGGCCACACGCCAAGGTGGCAATCCCGCCTTGCCGGCATCCGGGTTTTCCAGCAGTCTGCTTTCGACCAATCATCAGGAGCAACCAGAGTGATGTCATTCGCCTCGCCTCTGACGCGAGTAGTCCTTGTCCTCTGTAGCTTCGTCGCGCTCACGGCCGGCACAGTGGCCGCGCCGGCACAGACGCTTAGCGAGATCAATAAGGCAAACGGCTTTCACGAGATGCTGATGGGCATCGGTCCCGGCATCGCCGCAGCCACGAAATCCATACCCGAACCGTTACCGGCAAATTTCCAGGACGCCTTGTCGGTCGCGCTGGAAGGCGCCTTCGACGCAGTCAAAATGGAGACTGCCATCGAATCGCGGATGGCGGACAGGCTGTCGGCCACCGATCTGTCCGACCTCGCAGCGTTTTACGCTTCCCCGTTGGGCAAGCACGTCACCGCTTTGGAAATCCAGTCGTCTGGCCCGGAAGGCAGGCAAAGCAAGAAGACAGAGGGCAAGCAAATCCTCGCCGAGCTTCCGACCAAGGATCCAGCCCGGCTCGAATTGTACCGCAAGATCATCGACGATATCAGCGCTGTCGACACCGGCGAGGCGATAGCGCTGAACATGAGCTACGCGATGGTTACGGGGATGCTGGGCGCAGCCGGAAAGCCTCTGTCGGACGAACAGATCATGGTGCTGGTGCGTCAGCAATCCGTGAAAATTCGCCAGAACATCGAACAGAATGCCATGCAGGGTAGCGCTTATACGTACCGGGATCTCCCGCTCGGCGATCTCAGACTGTACTCGACATTCCTGGCGTCACCCGCGGGCAGCCGCTATTACGACCAGATGCTGACGGCCTTTGGCATGGTGATGACAGAGGAAGCGCGCTCGTTCGGACATCGATTGTTCGTCGCGCTCGGTTACCGAAAGGCCTGAGCCGCAGTATCGGGCACTTTAGCAGAACAAAACGTAGACACTTCTGGTCTTTCGCTCCCGAATCACTACATTCGGGGGAGATGTCCGGCTTTGCGGAAGACATGCCCTTTTTTGACGAACCCAATGCGCGGCCCGCGGCCCCGTCGGGCATAGCCGCGCGCGCCATGGCGGCCCGCAGCGGCCCCAACAGCGCGCCCGATTATCTCAACGGCCTCAACCCCGAGCAGCGGCTGGCGGTGGAAACCACCGAAGGCCCGGTCCTGGTGCTGGCCGGCGCCGGCACCGGCAAGACCCGCGTGCTGACCACCCGCATCGCCCATATCCTGGCCACCGGCAGGGCTTTCCCCTCGCAGATCCTGGCGGTGACCTTCACCAACAAGGCCGCGCGCGAGATGAAGCAGCGCATCGGCCATCTCGTCGGCGAAGCCGTCGAGGGCATGCCGTGGCTCGGCACCTTCCACTCCATCGGCGTCAAGCTCTTGCGCCGCCACGCCGAGCTGGCCGGGCTCAAATCCGATTTCACCATCCTCGACACCGACGACGTCGTACGGCTGATCAAGCAGCTGATCCAGGCCGAAGGCCTCGACGACAAGCGCTGGCCGGCCAAGCAGTTCGCGCAGATGATCGACGGCTGGAAGAACAAGGGCCAAGGCCCCGCCGACATTGCCGAGGGCGACGCGCGCAGCTTCGCCAACGGCAAGGGCCGGGAACTCTACAAGGCCTATCAGGAGCGGCTGAAGACGCTGAACGCCTGCGACTTCGGCGATCTGCTCTGCCACCCGATCCGCATCTTCCGCGCCAATCCGGACGTGCTGAAGGACTACCACAAGCGCTTCAAATACATCCTCGTCGACGAGTACCAGGACACCAACACCGCGCAATACATGTGGCTGCGGCTGCTGGCGCAAAGACCTACCTCCCCCTCGATGGGGGAGGTCGCGCCCCCGTTAGGGGCGGGGGGGGGGCGGGCCCCCCGGGGCCCGGGGCCCCCCCCCCCCCCCCCCGCCCGCGCCCCCCCCCCCACCCCGGGGGGGGGGGCCGGCCCCCCCCCCGCCCCCGCCGGGGGGGGGCCGCCCGGCAGCGCCGGCGCCAGTCACCCCTCCCCCCCGCTTCGCGGCGACCCTCCCCATCCAGGGGAGGGTAAAGTGCGATCGGCCGAAGGCCGCAAGCCCGACCAGGCGTCCGAGCCGTTGCGAGGCGACTCCCGCGACGCCGAAGGCGCGCAAAAAAGAGGGGGCGGAGGGCCTGAGCCGGCAGGCGCGGAACGGCCCGTGAGCGAAAACAAAGTCAACATTTGCTGCGTCGGCGACGACGACCAATCGATCTATGGCTGGCGTGGCGCCGAGGTCGACAACATCCTGCGCTTCGACAAGGATTTCCCGGGCGCCACCATCATCCGGCTGGAACGCAACTACCGCTCGACGGCGCACATCCTCGGCACCGCCTCGCACCTCATCGCCCACAATGAGGGTCGCTTCGGCAAGACGCTGTTCACCGAGAAGGTCGCCGAGGACGACGAGAAGGTGCATGTTCACGCCGCTTGGGATTCCGAGGAGGAAGCCCGCGCCGTCGGCGAAACCATCGAGACCTACCAGCGTGCCAAGCACAAGCTGAACGACATGGCCATCCTGGTCCGCGCCTCCTTCCAGATGCGCGAATTCGAAGACCGCTTCGTCACGCTCGGCCTCAATTACCGCGTCATCGGCGGCCCGCGTTTTTATGAGCGCATGGAAATCCGCGATGCGCTGGCCTTCTTCCGCGTCGTCGCGCAGGGCGCCGACGACCTCGCCTTCGAGCGCATCGTCAATGTCCCCAAGCGCGGCCTGGGTGAAGCCACCATCCGCCAGATCCACGACACGGCGCGGAGCTTGCGCATCCCGATGCTGGAGGCAGCCGCCAAGCTTGCGGAAAGCGACGAGCTGAAGCCGAAACCGCGCGCGGCCTTGCGCGAAGTGGCGGCCAATTTCGAGCGCTGGCAGAAGGCGCTGGAAACCACGCCGCACACCGAGCTCGCCGAGACCATTCTGGAGGAGAGCGGCTACACCGACATGTGGAAGAACGACCGTTCGGTCGAGGCGCCGGGCCGGCTGGAAAACTTGAAAGAGCTGATCCGCTCGATGGAGGAGTACGAATCGCTGCGCTCCTTCCTCGAGCATGTCGCGCTGGTCATGGACGCCGAGCAGAATGCCGAGTTGGATGCCGTCAACATCATGACCCTGCATTCGGCCAAGGGCCTCGAATTCGAGACGGTTTTTCTCCCCGGCTGGGAGGAAGGCCTGTTCCCGCATCAGCGCGCGCTGGACGAAGGCGGCCGCTCCGGCCTGGAGGAAGAGCGCCGTCTCGCCTATGTCGGCCTGACCCGGGCCAAGAAGAACCTGCATCTGTGGTTCGTCTCCAACCGCCGCATCCACGGCCTGTGGCAGTCGACCATCCCGTCGCGCTTTCTGGACGAACTGCCGGAAGCCCATGTCGAGGTCGCCGAAAGCGGCAACTCCTATGGCGGCTACGGCAATTCCTATGGCGGCGGTTCGTTCGCGTCGGGCCGTGGCGGCCAGGGCGCAGGGCGGCAGAACCCCTACGGCGCCTCGCGCTTCGACAATGTCGGCGCGGAAAAATCCGGCGCCTTCTCCAACACCTATGCGACGCCCGGCTGGCAGCGCGCGCAGGCCAACCGCACCGAGGCGACCGACCGCAACTGGGGCTCGCGCTCCGGCCACCAGGTCGAGCGCATCGGCTATGGCGAGACCGACTCCGGCTACGGCGCCGGCCGAACCAGCGTCAAAGGCCGCACCATTGACGGCGAACTGGTCGCCAAATCCGTCGCCGACACGCCGTCGCCCTTCAGCGTCGGCGACCGCGTCTTCCACCAGAAATTCGGCAACGGCAACATCTCCAACATCGAAGGCAACAAGCTGACCATCGACTTCGACAAGGCCGGCCAGAAACGCGTGCTGGACGGGTTTGTGGCGGCGGTGTGAGCGCCCGCTTGTCCTGTTGTCCTACAAGCGACCACATTGTTGTAGTCTGGCGGAGCCCTCCCCGCCTCGTCATCCACGGGCGGAGCAAGGAGCGTAGCGACGCAGCGTAGACCCGAGGATCCATCCCGCGTCTTCAACGCGTTGCCACGGTGCGGAATCCTGCGCAGCTGCACGCCAAGGTCGCGGAATGGATTCCAGGGTCTACGCGACGGAGCTTCGCTCCTGCTCCGCCTTAGAATGACGAAGCGACGGGCGTCTGCCCAGTCGTCGGGGCATGCGGTCCGCAACATGAGCGTCCCCGTCAATTTAGCCCGCCCCTCACCTGTACCGCGCCTGGTTCCACTTGTGCCCCAGCAGCGACAGGATGATGATCAGCCCGTTGAAGAACTGGACGTAGAAGCCGCTCAGGCCCGCCGCCACGACGCCGGTCTGGATGAACGACACGGTGACCGCGCCGATCGCTCCACCGGCAACCGTACCGATGCCGCCCCAGGTCGGCGTGCCGCCGACGAACACCGAAGCCAGCACCGGCAAGAGATAGCCGTCGCCCGCGGTCGGCCACCAGGTGAAGTTGATCATCACCGAAAACGTGCCGGCGATCGCGGCCCCGATGCCGGTGAAGATGAACACTTTCACCCGCACACGCTTGACGTCGATGCCCATTTGCCGGGCGCTGTCGGGGTTGTCGCCGACGACCCTCACCTGCGCGCCGAAGCGGTGCCGGTTGTAGAGCATTGCCGAAAAAATGACGAAGGCGAGTGCCCATAAGACCTGTACCGGAAAACCCCACACCTGACCGGAGAAGATGGTGTACGCCCAGCTGTCGCTGAGACCGGTCAATGCCGTCGATCTGCCCTCGTTGATGATCTGGATCAGTCCCCGCAGCAGGAAATTCATGCCGAGGGTGGCGATCAGCGACGACAGCCCCCCATAAACGACCAGGGATCCGACGAGAAAGCCGAGCAGCGTGCCGGTGAGAATCGCCGCTGCGATGCCGAGAAACGGATCGTAGCCGGCCTGCACCACCAGCGCGAACACCCAGGAGGCAAAGCCCATGGTTGCGGGAAACGACAGGTCGATCTCGCCGCAGGTGACGACGAAGACCAGCGGCACCACCACGAACAGGGCAACCGGCAGCGTGGTCAGCACGGATCTGTAGAGATACCAGGTGGTGAACACGGTCGGGTTGGCGATCAGGAACGCCGCCATCATGATGATGAACACGGCGAGCGTGCCGAGCGCTGCGCGGTTGTCGATGACGAAACCGCGCAGCCAATGGTCGGACGGGTGCTTCCACTCAGGCCGGGCCGCCTTGCCGCCGAGCGGGCTCTGCAGATCGGGTTCCATGGTCTTGCTCATCGTGCTGCCCTCTCCGCGTCGCCGGCCTCGTGCAGCCCCGGCAATCCTCCGGGATGCGCAACGTCTTCCATGAAATTGATCAGCTCTTCGGCCGACTTGACCTCGGTGCGATCGGCGGTCAGCGCCACCTTGCCGCGGTCAATCACCACGAAGCGGTCGGCGATGTCGAAGACATGGTGGATGTTGTGGCCGATGAACAGGATCGAACGGCCGCTCGCCCGCACCTGGCGCACGAAATGGAAGACCTTGGCGGTCTCGGTCAGCGACAGCGCCGTCGTCGGCTCGTCAAGGATGATCAGCTCGGCCTGCTTGTAGATGGCGCGCGCGATCGCCACGCCCTGGCGCTCGCCGCCCGAGAGCTGGCCGACGATCGAGTGCGGCGTGAACACCTTCGAGGTGAAGCCGATCTCGCGCATCAGCCGGCTCGCCTCCTCTATCTCTTTATTGACCTTCAGAAAGCCCATGAAGCCGGTGAGTTCGCGGCCCATGAAGATGTTGCGCACAATGGTCTGCTGCACGGCCAGCGCCCGATCCTGGAAGACCGTCTCGATGCCGGCGTCGCGCGAGCGTGCCGCACTCCAGCCGGTCACCGGCTTGCCGCGCACCAGGATCTCGCCGCTGGTCGGCTTGACGACGCCGGACAGGATCTTGATCAGCGTCGATTTGCCGGCGCCATTGTCGCCGATCAGGCCAACCACCTCGCCGCGGTCGACCGAGAGATTGACCCCGCCCAGCGCATAGACCTGGCCATAGGATTTGCTGATGTCGCGCAGTTCGATGATGCGTTCGGCCATGGCGATCCTCGCTCCTGTGGTATCATCCCGGCCTGGTGCCGGCGGTCCTGCCGGCCGGGCTTGCGCCCAGCCGGCAGTTTGGGAGTCAGCGCAGCGCCTGCTTGGCGAGCTCGGCGACGATCTCGTAATTCTGCGGCGTGACGAAGCCCGCCCCGGTGTCGACATTCATCGGCGCCAGGCCCAGCACCACCTGCTGGCAAAGGCTGAGGATCGGCAGATAGCCTTGCAGAAACGGCTGCTGATCAGCCGTCAGCTGCACCCAGCCGCCCTTGAACGCCTCGACGATCTGCGGGCTGGTATCGAAGCCGAAGTTGAAGATGTCGCCGGGCTTGCGTCCTGCCGCCTGCATGTAGGTGGCGACGTTGCCCAGCATCTGGCCGCCGGGATAGCCGACCGCCTTGACGTCGGGATTGTTGAGCAGGGCCGCGGTGATCACCGGTATCGCCAGATTGGGGTCGGACGCCCATTCGCCGCTCGGCGGCGACGACAGCTGGATGACCTCGACGCCGGCTTCCTTGAGTGCTGCCACCGTGCCGCGCTCGCGCGCGCCGCGGGCCTCGTTCTCGAACGGACCGATCATGATTGCCTTGTCGCCGGACTTGAGCTTCCCGAGCTTGAACGCCTCAGTGCCGAGCGCGCGGCCCTGCTGCTCCTGCTGGGCGCCGACATAGCCGCCGCCGAACGCGTCCACCACCTTCGGCACCGGCACGTTCTGGTACATCATCTTGATGCCGTCCTTATGCGCCTGTTCGGCCAGCGGCATGATCGCGGCGTCGCCCGGATGGCCCATCATGGCAATGCCGTTTGGCTTCACGGCGACGGCCTCACGCAATTGCTGCACCATCTTCTCGACGTCCCACTGCGAGAAGATGTAGTCGACCTTCGGCCCGAGATCGGACGCCGCCTGCTTGGCGCCATTGTAGACGATGGTGCCGAAAGCGTCGCCCTCGGCGCCGCCGACGAAAAAGCGGATGTGGACATCCTTGCACCACTGGGCGTCGAGCGCCTGCGCCGGCAGAGTGGAGATGGCAGCGCACAGCGCCGTGGCGGCGGCCACGACGGTCGAGCGCAGAAGTGTCGTTCTCATTGCGATGCTCATGCACGTTCCTCCCTTTTGTCCTCGGTGAGCCGAGGGGTTTCGTCGTTCGCCTGTCGGCAGTGCTTGTCGGCAGTGCTTGGCAATCTGTCAGGCCGGCTCCTCCCACCGGCCCTCGGTCACGCCGGGTTCGGCAGGTAGGTCGCTCCTCCCCGGCATTGCTTGAGGTATTCCAGCCCGCGCACCTGGCCTGTGATTTCGAGGTCGCCGCGATAGACCGGGTCGTGCCAGCCCTCGATGTCGATGGCGCCCTTGTAACCGGCCAGCCGCAATTCGCTGATCACCCGCGTCCAGTCGCTGTCGCCAAACCCGGGCGTGCGCATCTGCACGAAGGGCAGCTTGCCGAACACGCCGTGCTCGCGGATCACATCCCAGCGCACCGTCGCGTCCTTGCCGTGGACATGGAAAATGCGCGGCGCCCATTTGCGGATCTGCGGCATCGGGTCGATGAGGTAGACAAGCTGGTGGCAGGGCTCCCATTCGAGGCCGAGATTGTCGTCGGGCAATTCGTTGAACATCAACTCCCAGGCATCGGGATTGTGGGCGATGTTCCAGTCGCCGGCCGCCCAGTTGCCATCCATGGCGCAATTTTCGAAGGCAATGCGCACGCCCTTGTCTGCGGCGCGCCTGGCCAGCGGACCCCAAACCTCACGGAAGCGCGGCAGGCTGTCTGTCAGCTTCTTGCCACGCAGACGTCCGGTGAAGCCGCTGACGATCGAAGCGCCGAACAGATGCGCATTGTCGATGACGGTTTCCCAGGCCGCGAGCACGCCGCGATCGACCTCGCCATCCTCCAGCGGATTGCCGAACACGCCGATCGACGACACGGCGACATCGGCATCGCCGATCGCCTCGCCAATCTCACCGGCGAGCCGCGCCAAATCCTTGCCGCCCAGCGTCTGCCAGAAGAAGGGCTGGATGCTCTCGAAGCCGAGCGGCAGAATCTCTTTGATGTAGGCGGCCGGGTCTTCGAGATTGGCCCGCACCATGGTGCCGATCCGGATGTCGAGAAGCGGGTTTGGCATCATGATGCTTCCTGTGTGATTGCGACGCGCCGTCCGGTCTCGGCGCTTTCGATGGCGCCAAAAACCATGGCCAGGCTTTTGATGTTGTCGCTGCCACGCGTTTCCGGCTCGCTGCCGGTCTCGATGGCGTGGATGAAATCCTTGATGATGCCGAGATGACCGCCGACGCGGTCGGCGGAATCGAGCGGCGGTACTGTGATGGGCTGGGTCAGGTCGAACAGGCCGTCGCGGACCGACAACACAACCTCGGCCTTCAGTCCGTCCTCGCCGTCCCAGACCAGGCTGCCGTGCTCGGCGACGATGCGCCACGTGCTCTCCCAGCTGGTGCGGAAGCCCGCCGCGCACCAAGAGCCTGCATAGGTGAACACCTTGCCGCCGCCGAGATCGAAGATAGCGCTGGCCGACGATCCCTGCCGGTACCAGGAATTCGCCGGCTCCCATTCCTGGCAAAAGACGCCGGCGGGATCGCCGCCGACCATGTAGCGGGCGGCGTCGAAAGTATGGATCGCCATGTCGAGCAAGAGCACATGCGCCATCTCCTCGCGGAAGCCGCCGAAATGCGGCGCGACGAAGAAATCGGCATGGATGCTGGTTGGCTTGCCGATGGCGCCGGAGTCGAGAAAGCGCCTGATGCGCCGGACATTGGCGACGTAGCGGCGGTTCTGCACGACCGCATGGATACGCCCCGCGTTACGTGCCGCATCGACGATGGCGCGGGCATTTTCCGGAGTATCGGCCAGCGGCTTTTCCGTCAGCAGATGGCAATTATGGGCAAAGGCGGCAAAGGCGACGTCGCGCCGGGCGGCGGGAACCACGACATCGAACACCGCGTCCGGCCTGGTCTGGTCGAGCACCGCATCCAAGCTGGTGCCGATGACGGCGCCGTCAAGCCCGTATTCGCGCGCCCTCGCCTTCGCCCGTTCGGCGTCGAGATCGACCAAGCCGACAATGGCCAGCCCGTCGATCTGCCTCGCGGCATCGAGCCAGGCCTTGCTCATCGCACCACAGCCGACGAGGACGGCATTCATCATCCAGCATTCCTCCCGTCCGGTCCTCCAGACCGAATGTCACGGCATTTCCGGCATCACCGTAAACGTTTCTCCGTAAACGTTTACGAGAACACACCCGATGGCGTAGAATGTCAATCGGCTGCCAGCGAAAATCATCCCGAAGCCTTGGCCTGGGCGGCAGCCGGTGCTAGCCAAGACAGGGGGAGAACTGTCCTTGGCGTCCAGCATCCATGACCTTGCGCGTCACCTGAACATTTCGATCGGCACCGTGTCGCGGGCGCTGAACGGCCGCGCCGACGTCAATGCCGACACCCGCCAGCGCGTGCTCGCCGCCGCCAAGCAATTGAACTATTCGCCCAACCAGTCCGGCCGCAGTCTGCGGCAAGGCACCACCCATTCGATCGCCTTCATGCTGCAGCCGCATCCGGGCGACCAGCAATATGGCGAACCGTTCTTCATCCCGTTCCTGATCGGTCTGCAGGGCCGACTTGCCGAGGATGACCTGGATCTGATGGTCGTCATGGGCGAGCCCGGCCAATATCAGCAGGAGAGGCTGCGCCGCGTGGTTGAGACGCGCCGGGCCGACGCGGTCGTGTTGGCCAATACACGGCGGGAAGACGATCGAATCGACTATCTCAGCAAGGCCGGCTTTCCCTTCGCCACGCTTGGCCGAAGTCAATCCGGCGACGACACCTATCCTTCGCTCGATATAGATTTCGAGAGGGCG
Organism: Mesorhizobium sp. M0058; assembly: GCF_040323095.1. Lineage (NCBI taxonomy): Bacteria > Pseudomonadati > Pseudomonadota > Alphaproteobacteria > Hyphomicrobiales > Phyllobacteriaceae > Mesorhizobium > Mesorhizobium sp. M0058. The sequence goes on along the minus strand of NZ_JAMYUQ010000006.1, from coordinate 211,612 downwards.
GGTGATGAAGCCGTCGACCGGCTGGTCGCGCGCGGCCACCGCCGCATTGCCGCCATCCGCCCTTCGCTTGATCTGAACTTCGGCTACCTGTTCCTCGACGGCTACCGCAAGGCGCTGAAGCGGCATGGTATCGAAGTCGACCCCGGCCTGATCGCCGACGGCTTCATCAACGAGGCCGGAGGCTACCAGGTGACGCCGCGCGTGATGCTCTCCAAGGACCGGCCCACAGCCATCATCTTCAACAATGACGCAATGGCGCTCGGCGGCTGCAAGGCACTGGCCGAGATGGGCATCAGGCCCGGCCACGACATCGCGGTGATCGTCATCGTCGACACGCCGCTCTGCCGCTATTTTTCACCGGCGCTGACCGCCTTCCGTCCGTCGCTGGAGCCGATGGGCCGGCGACTGGCCGAAATGCTGCTGGCCTCGCTTCCCGCCTTTGCCGGCCCGGAAGGTCCGCGCATCATCCGCGAAGTCTGGCCGCTGGAGCTGATCGCCCGCGACAGCGATTGATAGTGCGTCTCTCCCTTCTCCCACAAGGGAGAAGGAAGAGGCCCGCTCTGTCACGCAAGTATCATGTTCGCGTCCTAGACCGCTTTGCGAGAGGGCGACATCGTCGATGCGATGCGGTGGCCCCTTTGCGCCGCTCAAGGCTTGTCACAAAGAGGATCTCCATGAAAAATCTGCACCGAACCGTGTCGCTCGGCGCCGTGCTGGCGCTGTTTACCGCCCTGACCCCTGCCCTTGCCGGCAGCACCGCCACCGTTGGCGGCTTCGTCAACAAGGGCCTGGTCGGCGTCGGCCGCATTCCGGCCGATCAGAAGGACAAGTTCGGCGAGACCTTCGGCTCCGGCTCCGGCATGTCCATCGACGCCGCAAGCTGGACCCGTGGCGCGGACGGCTACAAGGGCTCGCTCTGGTTGCTGCCCGACCGCGGCTACAATGTCGTCGGCACCACCGACTACCGGCCGCGCCTCAACACTATTCGCATCGAGTTCACGCCGGTAGCACTAGGCGCCACGCCCACCTCCGGCCAGGAACAGACAGGCGTCAAGGCGACGCTTGCCGATTCCCTGCTCCTCACCGACGACAAGGGCGCTGACGCCACCGGCCTCGATCCGCTCAACGGCGTGCGCGCGGCCAATGGCGACCTGCCGATCCTGCCCGAGGCCAATGGCAAGCTGGCGCTCGACAATGAGGCGATCGCGCGGCTGCCCGACGGCACCATGTTCATCTCTGACGAATACGGCCCCAACATCTACCGCTTCTCGGCCGACGGCCATCTGTTGTCGGCAACGCAGCCGCCCGCCGCTTTGGTGCCGATGCGCAAGGGCGCGCCGAACTTCGCCTCCGACAATCCGGGCCCCGGTGCAGCCGAACCCGATCCGAAGGATCCCGAAACCGGCCGCCAGAACAATCAAGGCCTCGAAGGCATGGCGCTGACGCCGGACGGCAAGTCGCTGATCACTGTGCTGCAGTCGGCGCCCCGCCAGGATGGCGGCGATTCGCCCGCGACGCGCCAGAACACCCGCGCGCTGGTCTACGACGCCTCCGACCCGGCCCATCTCAAGCTGGTGCATGAATATGCCGTGCCGCTGCCGGTGTTCAAGGACGCCAAGGACAAGACCAAGGTCGCCGCGCAGAGCGAAATCGTGGCGCTGTCTGACAAGACCTTCCTGATGCTGGCGCGCGACAGCGGAAACGGCCAGGGGGTGAAGGGCGATACTTCGCTGCTGCGCCAGATTTTCGTCGTCGACGTCTCTGGCGCCACCGACATTGCCGGCGGCGCCTTCGATGCCGCCGACAAGCCGCTGGCGCCCAAGGGCGTGCTCGACCCCTCGGTGACCCCGGCCAAGCTGACGCCGTTCATTGACATCAACGACAACAAGGAACTCGGCCGTTTCGGCCTGCATGACGGCAAGCCGAACGACAAGAACAATCTCTCGGAGAAGTGGGAAGCAATGTCTGTGGTCAGCCTGCTCGATCCGGCGCTGCCCGACGACTATTTCCTGTTCGTCGGCAACGATAACGACTTTCTCACCCAAGACGGTTTTCAGGTCGGCGCGCCCTACAAGGCCGACGACGGCGCCGATGTCGACACCATGTTCCTGGTCTATCAGGTCACGCTTCCGGGCCTCGCCAAGAAGTAGCCGTTTACGGAAAGGCGGACGCGCCCGGCGCGTCCGCCTCTAAACGTTTGTCGGCGATCAGCGATGCCGTGAAGGCACCTATTTCAAAATCTCCGCATCCCTTGGCACGCCGGCATCGATCGGCTCGGCGGTCCGGCTCGACACGGCCATGATCTTGCCTGCGGCCGACAGGTTCGGGCGCACATAGACCTGGGCTACGCCGTTGACCCGGCTGTAGAGGTCGATAATGTCCTGGTTCATGAAGCGCACGCAGCCCGACGACGCGTTCTTGCCGATGGAATCCCATTCCGGCGTGCCGTGCAGCCGGTACATCGTGTCCTTGCCGTCGCGGAACAGATAGAGCGCACGCGCGCCGAGCGGGCTCTGCGGTCCCGGCGGCATGCCGTCCTTATATTTCGCCAGTTCCGGCCGGCGCTGGATCATTTCGGGCGGCGGCGTCCACACCGGCCATTTCTTGCGCGCCTGGATCACGGCGCTGCCGGTCCAGCCAAACCCGGCCTTGCCGAGGCTGACGCCATAGCGCATTGCCTTGCCGCCGTCGCGCACCAGATAGAGAAAATGCTCGGATGTATCGACGACGATCGTGCCGGGTTTTTCGCCGGTCGGATCGTCCACGATCTGGCGCACGAACTTCGGATCGAGCTTGGCCACGGGGATTGCCGGCAATGAAAAGCCCTCATCGACGCGCGCCGAATACATGGTGGCGGCATCGCCCAGAGCCGGTTCGGGCGCCGGAGCGGGCGTTGGCGGCACCACGACGTCGGTCGTGGTGCAGGCTGAAAGCGCCATGGTAGCGGCACCCAAAGCGGATATTCCAAGAAACGCGCGCCGGTTCAGGCGCTCGGAAAAAAGCGGATTGTCGGACATGATCCCCCCAGCCTATTCATCATATCCAACAGGATATGCGACCCCACGCGGCGACGACCCATATCCCATTCCGAATGTTTTGAGAACTGATTAGCTTGAAGCCGCCAGGTGGCATGTTCCAATGCCGCATCGACCTTGTCCGTCAAATCGGCGATCATTGCCGGGCGGACTTTGAGATGAACCTTCGCCGAACAGCCCATGGACGAAAAAATACCACCGCGCCGGCGCACCGGCGACCTGACCAGCGGCCCGATTCCGCGCACGCTGCTTTTGTTCGCTCTGCCGGTGCTCGGCTCCAATGTGCTGCAGTCGCTCAACGGTTCGATCAACGCTGTCTGGGTCGGCCGCTTCCTCGGTGAATCGGCGCTGACCGCCACCTCCAACGCCAATCTGGTTCTGTTCCTGATTCTTGGCACCGTATTCGGCATCGGCATGGCCGCCACCATCCTGGTGGCGCAATCGGTCGGCGCCCGCGACCTGCCCGAGGCGCGGCGCATCGTCGGCACCAGCGCCAGCTTCTTCTTCCTCGTCTCGGCTATCTTCGCCGTCTGCGGCTGGATCTGGGTCGACGCCATCCTCAACACACTGGGCACCCCGCCCGATGCGCTGCCGCTGGCGCGCTCCTATCTGCGTATCATCTTCGTCGCCGTGCCGATGATGAACCTTCTGTCCTTCGTCATGACGGTGCTGCGCGGTGCGGGTGATTCGCGCACGCCATTCTTCTTCATGGCGCTCGCGGTCGTGCTCGACATCATCCTCAATCCGCTGCTCATTCGCGGCATCGGCCCCTTCCCCGAACTCGGCATCGCCGGCTCCGCCACCTCGACGCTGATCGGCCAGACGGTGAGCGTGATCGCCATCCTCGTCGTGCTTTATGCCAAAAAGCATCCGTTGCGGCTCGCCGGCGCGAACCTCGCTCTGCTGCGGCCGGATCCGGCGCTGCTCAGGATCGTCGTCTTCAAGGGCGTGCCGATGGGCCTGCAGATGATCGTCATTTCGGCGGCGGCGCTGACCGTGATGGGCATCGTCAACTCCTACGGCTCGCAGGTCGCCGCCGCCTACGGCATCGCGGCGCAGCTGTGGACCTATATCCAGATGCCTGCACTGGCGATCGGAGCCGCAGTCTCGTCGATGGCGGCCCAGAATGTCGGCGCCGGGCGCTGGGACCGCATCGGTCGCATCGCGGCGTCCGGCGTCGGCTTCAACCTGGTGCTCACCGGCGCCCTGGTGGCGCTGCTGTTCCTCTTCGACAGGCCGGTGCTCGGCCTGTTCCTTAGCCGCGACAGCACCGCAATCGACATTGCAGCCCACATCAACAAGGTGGCGTCCTGGTCGTTCATCCTGTTCGGCGTCACCATCGTGCTGTTCGCCACCGTGCGCGCCACCGGTGCCGTGATGCCGCCGCTGATCATTCTGGTGATTTCCGTGCTGGTCGTGCGTACCGGCTTTGCCTACTTCTTCAGGAGCTACATCGGCGAGGAAGCGCTGTGGTGGAGTTTTCCGGCGGGATCGATCACCTCGCTGGTGCTGGCCGCCGCCTATTATCGCTTCGGCCGCTGGCGCACCATGCACATGATCGAGGACCGGCCGGCCGCCGGCGAGCCGCCCGACACCGGCCTCGGCATCCCGCGCGGACGGGCAAACATGGCGCCCGGGACGCCAAACGGGTGAGGCTCAGCGCGCGTATTTGACGCCGAACCCCAGCGCTACGACAGAGAACAGCGTGATCATGCCGGCGAAGGCCAGGCTTGCCGTCGTCGGAGTGGCCCAACTCGACAGCAGCCCAATGCCGATCACCGGCAGCGCATTGCCGCAGAAGCAGCAGATGAAGAACGCCGACACCAATTCGGCGCGACGCTCGGCAGGTGCGATCTGGTTCACCACCTGCAGGCCGCCGCGATAGCCGAGCGCCGCCGCCACGCCGCACACAGCGGTGGCGGCAACCATCAGGGACATTGACGCGAAAAACTGAGCAGCAACCATCAGCCCTACGGCCGGGATCATCAGCGCCAGCGCGGCTAGCATGCCGGCGCGGCTGGACAGTCGGACCGTGGCCAGAATGGTCGCGGCCGCAACGATCGACAGTTCAAAGAACAGCCCGCCGGCCTCGGCATGGTTGGCCACATGCAGCTGCTGCGCCAGGATGCTCGGCGCCAGGGCTGCATAGAAGCCGACCAGCGCCATGGCGCCGAAGCCGGTGACGGCCGGCGCCACGAAAGCGGCGCGGATATCAGCGGGCACCGACAGCCGCGGCCGCAGCGAAACATCGGCCAGCCTTCCCGGCCGCGAAACGGTTTCCCTGGTGCGCCAGATCAACAGCGTCACCACCACGAGCAAGGCAAGATAGACCGCAAACGTTAGTCTCAACGGCCAGGGCGCATATTCGGCGAGCAGGCCCGATGCCAGCGCGCCGAGGCCAAGGCCAACGAAGTTGGTGCTGGTGGCGATGATTGCCGCGCGCGATTTGTCCTTACCCTCGATCAACTCGGCAAGCCAGGCCGTGCCGGTTCCCGCGCCGACGCCGATGCCAAGGCCGCTCAATATGCGGGCGACATCGAGCCATGCGACATTCTCGGCCAGCAGGAACACCACCGCGCTGACCACCGCTATGGCCATCGACGCCAGCGCCGCAGGACGGCGGCCAATGCCGTCGGACAAGCGCCCGAACATCAGCAATGCGCCGAGATTGCCGACGACATAGACGGCGTAGACCAGCGTCAGCGTGATCTGCGAGAAACCGAAGGCCTGCTTGTAGATGACGTAAAGCGGCGTCAGCACCGTGCTGCCGGCGAACAGCGCGGCGATCATGGCGGCAACCGCGGCCATCGCGGGCCGGCCATCGAGTCCGTTGTCGCGCGTCGTGGTCTCGGCATAGCTGGTCATGGCAACCTCCGGCCAATCGCCCAACGCCCAATTGCGCCCCAACGTCCATGTAAGGATGGCCGTTCCACGCGCCGAACTTCATCCTGACAACCTTGTCAGGATGGTCTTGCCCGAAGTCCTCGCTTAACGTCTTTCCATCGAGAGGGAGAATCCATGGGAAAAGGTAGAGTCGAGGCATTCACCGATGGGGTGGTCGCCATCATCATCACCATCATGGTGCTGGAGCTGAAAGTGCCGCATGGCCAGGATTTTTCAGCGCTTCTGCCGCTGTGGCCGATCTTTTTCAGCTATGTCTTGTCGTTCATCAATGTCGGCATCTACTGGAACAATCTGCACAACATGTTCCACACCGTCCAAAGGGTCGACGGCCGCGTGCTGTGGGCCAACCTCAACCTTCTGTTCTGGTTGTCGCTGATGCCGGCAACGACGGCCTTCATGGGCGAGAACCATTTCGCGCCCGTCCCCGTCGCGGTCTATGGCATCGACCTGGTGCTGTGCGCGGTCGCCTACACCTTTCTCGCCACCAAGCTGCACCATTTGCACGGCAACGACACCGCCTTCGCCAAGGCGCTGGGCAATGACCGCAAGGGCAAGATCTCGGTGGCCCTCTACGCCGCAGCCGTCCCGCTTGCCTTCGTCAACCAATGGATCGGCGTTGCGATCTTCGTGCTGGTGGCCGCCGTCTGGTTCGTGCCGGACACGCGTTTTTCGCGGGTGCTGGAAAAGTAGCGTAGGACGTCTCTACTTGCGCATCGCCTTCAGCTTTTCGGCAACCGACGCCGCAAGGTCGGCATAGCGCTCCTCCAGCCGCTCGGCCGCCTTGATGATCGAAAAATCATGGCCGAATTTTTCCAGCGCCATGCGCAATTTCTCGACGAACTCGGCCTGTTTTTCGAGTGCCGAAAACAAGGTCTTCACCTGCGCTTCGCTTATGTCCGGATTGGCAAGCATCTGCGGCACCTCGCGGCCCATCTGGTCGCCGGTGGCGGTCTGCTCCTTCAGGATCGCAACCCAGTCGGTCAATCGGCAGTCTCCCTGTTCGGCCGCAGCATGCACGGCCGCCGTTGATGCGGTCAACCCGAACACGCGGGACGGCCTTGCACGATGCGCGTCCCGCGCTAAGTTCGGCGCCACCCGAACCCTAGGAAAAAGATCATGACCTCCGACGCCGAAATCCAATCCGCTTTGCCCGCCCTCAGCCGAGGCAACGTCGCCATCGTCACCGGGGGCGCCAGCGGCATCGGGCTTGCCGCCGCCAAAAGGCTGGCGGCTATGGGCATGAGACTGGTGCTGGCCGACATTGGCGGCGCGCGCCTCGATGCGGCCCGCCAGGCAGTCGCCGCGATCACCGGCGAGAATGCCGCGCTTGCCGTCGCCACCGACGTGTCGAAGGCCGACGAACTCGGCCGGCTGGCGGAAAAGACGCATGCCGCTTTCGGCGCCGTATCGCTCCTGATGAACAATGCCGGCGTCGGCAACAATCCGGGAAAACCGTGGGAGAACGGCGACGCCTGGAAGCGGCTGATCGACATCAATTTCTGGGGCGTCGTACATGGCGTCGAGGCCTTTGCGCCGGCCATGCTGGCCTCCGGAGAGCCGGGCCTGATCATCAACACCGGCTCCAAGCAAGGCATCACCACGCCACCCGGCAATCTCGCCTACAACGTCTCCAAATCGGCATTGAAGACTTTCACCGAAGGCCTGGCGCACGCATTGCGCAACGAGCCGGGCGCGAAGGTCGCGGCGCATCTTCTCATTCCCGGCTTCACCTTCACCGGCCTCACCGAAGGAGCGGTCGAAAAACCCGCTGGCGCCTGGACCGGCGAGCAGGTGGTCGACTTCATGCTGGCTTCGCTGGCGCGCGGGGACTTCTACATCCTCTGCCCCGACAATGAGGTGATGCGGCCGACCGATGAAAAGCGCATGGCCTGGGCGATCGGCGACATCATCGAGAACCGGCCTGCTCTCTCGCGCTGGCACCCCGACCATAAGGACGCTTTCGCGGCCTTTATGGGAAACTGATCGTCGAACTCAGCCAAAGCCGAGACTCAGGCGGGCGCGCGTTTTTTCGCGGTGCGCTTTTGCGCGACGGCCTTCTTGCCCGCCAGTTCGGCGAGCTCGTGGTCATGGCGTTTTGCCGCCCGCTCGCATTTGTCTCTGATCTCCTCGACCTCGGATTCGGTCAGGTGCTCGATGCCGATGAAATGATTGTGGCCCTCGCTGACGCGGATCAGTTCGTCGAGCTTGGCCTGAACCGCGGCGCCGTCGCGGTTCTGGGTGTTCTGGATCAGGAACACCATCAGGAAGGTGATGATCGTCGTTCCCGTGTTGATGACGAGCTGCCACGTATCGGAAAAGCCGAAGAATGGCCCGCTTACCGCCCAGACGATAACGATGGCGCAGCAGGCGATGAAAGTCGGCGGCAGGCCCGCCAAGTGCGAAACGGTGTTGGCGATTCTGGTAAACAGCTTTTCGATCATTCACATCCTCGACCGTTCTAAGCGCGACGAGCTGACCAAGGCCGCATTCATCGCTCCAACAATAAACAACCGGCAGCCGCTTCCGGTTCCCTGTCGCAGAGGGCATCGCTGATGCAATTGTATGCACGCCAAAGGCGCAGCGCCGTGAAAAGCCGCCTTATCGGTTTGTTGCCATTAGTCACCATGCAGGCAAAAAACCTGTTCCTTCCGCTTCACGCGGATTTGTCTCCAAGCCCCTTCCGCTGGGCCACCCCCGCATGGCGGAAGGGGTTCGTTGCGTTGCCGCAGACCAGCGGAACTCCTCCCGACACGTGCCGTTCAGAATTTTGGCGCCAGGATTTCGGCCAGCCAGTCGATGAAACCGCGCACGCGCGGCGAGCTCTCAGGAATGCTCTTGCTCCCAGCGATGGAGAAAATCCTCAATCGGCAAGGCCTGCATGTCGGGAACCGCTTTGGCGAGTTTCTCCGGCGGCCAGTCCCACCAGGCGAGGCTTTCGATCCGCGCCGCGATCTCGGAGGGAAAGCGCATGCGCAACGGCTTCGCCGGTACGCCGGCGACGATTGTGTAGGCCGGTACATTCCGCGTCACCACCGCATTGGCGCCGACGATGGCGCCATTGCCGATGCTGATGCCGGGCATGATGACGGCGCCATGGCCGATCCAGACATCGTTGCCGATGCTGACCGCCTTGGCCTGCCGCCGCGCGCGGAACGCCGCGTCGACGCCCAGCCAGCGGAAATACTCGTTCGGCCGGTAGCTGAGCTTGTGCTGCGTGATCCGCTCGATCGGATGCTCCAGCGCATTGATGCGGCTGTTGGCGGCGATCGAGCAGAATTTTCCGATCGTCGTGTAAATCGCCTCGGCGTGGCGCTCGAAATAGGAGAAATCGCCGACATTGACCTCGCGCAGCACCACCCGTTCGCCGATCGAGGCATAGCGGCCAAGCTTGCACGCTTTCAGCTCCGCGGTCGGATGGATGCGCGGCTCGGGATCTTTCAGGACGAGGTTTTCGGTACGGTCCATCTGGCGGATTTACCCCCGCGCAATTGCGGAAGCAATTGTCGCGTCGCGATTGGTCCCGCAAGCGGGCCAATCGTCCGTCAGAGCAATTGCGCTGACACAGGATCCGCTATTTCGGCTTGCCGCCGGTCCACACCACGTTCTGGCCGAACAGCGGCACGGTCGTCACCGACATTTTCGCCGAGCCGTCCTGCACCTGGCGCGAATGCGAGAGATAGATCAGCGTCTCGTTCTTCTTGTCGTAGATGCGGTTCACCACCTGCTTCTTCCAGATCAGGCTGATGCCTTGCTTGAACACCTCTTCGCCGCCCTCGCTCATGTCGATGTCGCCGATGGTGATCGGCCCGGTCTGGCGGCAGGAGATCGAGGAATCAGACGGATCCTCGAACCAGTTGCCCTTGTGCAGCCGGTCGATGACGCTGCGGTCGAAATAGGAGACATGGCAGGTCACGCCGTCGATCTTGGGGTCCTTGATGGCCTCGACGATGATGTCGTTGCCGACCCAATCGACGCCGACCTTGCCGACCTCCTCTGCCGCTGCGGCACCGGCGCCAAGGGCAATGCATGCGGCCAGCGCGCCGCCGATCAGTTTCTGCCCAATCCGTCTCTGCCCAGTCCGTCTTTGCAAGGGAGCCTCCTCAGGTTCGGTTTGCCGGTCTCAGGTGGGATAAGGGCCAGCTGTTTGCAAGGTAGCGCTCAGCCCCGTTGCGGCAACGCGGCATCTTTGCCTTGCTCCCTGCGACCGGCTAAGACTGCTCGCCAACAGGAGCGCCGATCCGGCGCTCGATTTCTGCGACGGACACTTCCTGATGATGCGTTCAATTCTGGTCGGCATTCTGGTTCTGATGGCGGCGGGCATCGGTTGGCTCACCTTTGACTTCTATCGCGGCCACTATGGTGGCGAGCCGTATGGTGCGCCATTCACGCTGGTCGACCAGAAAGGCGCGCCAATCACCGAAGCCGCCTTCAGGGGAAAACCCAGCATCGTCTTCTTCGGCTTCACCCATTGCCCGGAAGTCTGCCCGACCACTTTGTTCGAAATGGCCGGCTGGCTGAAGACGCTGGGCGACGACGGCAAGAACCTCAACGCCTACTTCGTTACCGTCGATCCAGAGCGCGACACGCCGCCTGTGATGAACACTTACGTCAGCAATTTCTCCGACCGGATCGTCGGCATATCGGGCGATCCCGACAAGGTGCACGCCATGGCGAAGTCCTTCAACATCTACTGGAAGAAGGTCGACACCGGCGACGGCGATTACACGATGGACCACACCGCCTCCGCGCTGCTGCTCGATGCCAAGGGCGAGTTTTCGGGCACCATAGCCTATGGCGAAAGCGCCGACACCGCGATCGCCAAGCTGAAGCGGCTGGCGGCAGGCTAGGCATGATCCCGAAACGTGGATTCCGGTTTTCTCGGACAGAAAAGTGTTGTCCAGAGATCATGCTCAAACAAGAGACCAGCTGATGGGTCAGACCAGGCTCCACTTCATCGCTGGGAAGATCGAGGCCGACCGCATCTTTGCCGCGCTCGAACCGGCTTTCGAGGATGAAGGCCTGCCGATCGCCGTGCTCGAACTCGATGAAGACCGCGACATCTACGAGGTTTCGCTCTACACCGACGGCAATGTCGACGCGGTTGAGGCGCGGCTAAGGGACAGCCTTGCCGGACTGTCCCTGTCGAAGCCGATCGAGCGCGAGGTTCTGCCCGATATCGACTGGGTGGCGCGCTCGCTGGAGGGACTGAAACCGGTGCGCGCCGGACGTTTCTTCGTCCATGGCGCGCATGACCGCCGGAAGCGCCACAGCGGCGAACTCGCCATCGAGATCGAGGCCGGCCTTGCCTTCGGCACCGGCCATCACGGCACCACTGCCGGCTGTCTCGAAATGCTGGAACGGGTCGTGCGCCGCGAACGTCCCAGGAATGCCCTCGACCTCGGCACCGGCAGCGCGGTGCTCGCGATCGCGGTCGCCAAGCTGGCGCATATTCCGGTGCTGGCGACCGACATCGATCCGATCGCCGTCAGGGTCGCCGCCGCCAACGCCCGCCTCAACCACGTCAAGGCGCTGGTTGAAACGGCGACGGCGCCCGGCTTCCACCACCCGATCTTCGGCAAGCGCGCGCCTTTCGACCTCATCGTCGCCAACATATTGGCGCGGCCGCTGATGCGGCTGGCGCCTGAGATGGCCAGGCACATCAGCCTCGGCGGCTCGATCGTGTTGTCCGGCATCCTCGAGCGCCAATGCAATGCGGTGATCTCGGCCTATGTCGGCCAGAATTTCCGGCATGTCAGGACCTTGCATCGCGAAGGCTGGGTAACGATCCACCTGAAGCACTGAGACGCAACGCGCTTTGGACCATCCGAGGCTGTTTGCGATTGGCGAAAATCGATTCCGGTTTTCCGGGTCATGCGCTACGGTCGCGCCCGATACAGGAGGCATACGATGTTCCAGACCTTCGATTCCGCAGGCGACCCGAGCGTCGGCAAGCCGCGCGTGACGTTGCTGCGGCGATGGCTGGCGGATAATGGCCTCGACGGTTTCCTGGTGCCGCGCGCCGACGAGCACCAGGGCGAGTATGTCGCCGACCGCTCGGCGCGGCTGAAATGGCTGACCGGCTTCAGCGGTTCGGCCGGCGTCGCGCTCGTGCTGCGCGACCGCGCCTTCATGTTCGTCGATGGCCGCTATACCTTGCAAGTGCGCCACGAAGTCGATCTCGACATTTTTGCAATCGAGAGTCTCGTCGACAACCCGCCGGCCTCCTGGATCAAGGACAATCTCGGCAAGGGCGCCAGGCTTGGCTTCGACCCCTGGCTGCACACGATCGCTGAGGTCAAGGCGCTGAAGGCTTCGGCCGAGCAATCCGGCGCGACGCTGGTGCCGCTGGACAATAACCCGATCGACATCATCTGGAAGGATCAGCCCGAGCCGCCGGTGGCGCCGGTCGAGATCCACCCGATCGGCTTTGCCGGGGAACTCGCCAAGGACAAGCTGGCGCGGCTGGCGGCGGCAATCGGCAAGGACGGCGCGACGCACGCCGTGCTCACCGACCCCTCCTCGATCGCCTGGGCCTTCAACATCCGTGGCGGTGACGTGCCGCACACGCCGCTGGCGCTCGGCTTTGCGATCCTCGCCGCCGACGGCAAGCATCAGCTGTTCATGGACAGCCGCAAGTTTTCGCGCACGGTCGCCGCCTATCTCACCCAACTCGCCGATCTGCACGAGCCCGGCGAATTCGAGGCGGCGGTCGCAGCCCTTGCCAAGGGCGGCGCCAAGATCGGGCTCGATCCGGTGCTGGCGGCGGAAAAGCTCAAAATGCTGGTCGAGGACAATGGCGGCGCATTTGTTTCAGCGGCCGATCCCGCCCGCATTCCGCGCGCCACCAAGAACCAGGCGGAAATCGCCGGCAGCCGCGCCGCGCACCGCCGGGACGGCGCGGCGGTGGCGAAACTGCTGTGCTGGCTGGAACGGCAGGAGCCGGGCACGCTCGACGAAATAACCGTTGTCACCAAGCTGGAGGAAACGCGCCGGCAGACCGGCGAGGAAACGCAGATGCCGCTGCGCGATGTCTCCTTCGACACCATTTCCGGCGCCGGGCCGAACGGCGCCATCATGCACTACCGCGTCTCGCGCGCCACCAATCGCAAGCTGGCAAAGGGCGAGCTGTTCCTGCTCGATTCCGGTGCCCAGTATCAGGATGGCACCACCGACATCACCCGCACCGTGCCGATCGGCCAGCCGACCGAGGAGATGCGCGAGCGCTTCACGCTGGTGTTGAAGGGCATGATCGGCATTTCGACGCTGCGCTTTCCCGCCGGCACGCGCGGCTCGGAAATCGACGCGGTGGCGCGCATGGCGCTGTGGAAGCATGGCTGCGACTTTGCCCATGGCACCGGCCATGGTGTCGGCTCGTATCTGGCCGTGCATGAAGGGCCGCAGCGCATCGCCCGCACCGGCACCGAAAAGCTGCTGGCCGGCATGATGCTCTCCAACGAGCCCGGCTATTACAAGGAAGGCTCCTACGGCATCCGCATCGAGAACCTGATCCTGGTGACACCGGCTGAACAGGTGGAGGGCGGCGACATCGCCATGCACGGTTTCGAGACGCTGACACTGGCGCCGATCGATATCAGGCTGATCCGCACCGACCTGCTGACGCGCGAGGAGTTGCAGTGGCTGGATACTTACCATGCCTGGGTGCTGGCCGAGATCGGCCCGATGCTCGACGGCGAGACGCTGGCCTGGCTGGAGAAGGCAACAGCGCCGCTGCCGCACGACGCCAAGATCTGAAATGAGCTTCTTTCTCCCCGTCACTATACGGGGAGGTGAGGAGCGGTCCGCGAAGCGGACGAAAAGCCAATTGCTTGGCTTTTCGAGTGACGAACGCCCGGCAGGGCAATGAGGGGCGGCGCCGACCGTTCGAAACTGATCTGCCGGCAGGCGCCCTATGCCACAAACTGCCGCGCGAGGATCAGCACCACCGCCCCGGCCAGAAACATCGCCATCAGGCCGGCGCGCAGCGAGACCACAGCGGCGACGACCAGTGCCGCCCATTCCGCCGGTCCGGCGCTGAGTGCGGCGGGCGCCACCAGCGTCGTCAGCACCGCCGCCGGCACGGCGTTCAAGCCGGCCTCGACGCGTGGATGGATGTGGTCGAAGCGCGAGATCACCAGATGGCCGCCGACGCGGGTGAGATAGGTGGCGATCGCGCCGGCAATGATGATCCACAAAGTCGCGCTCATCGTTTTGCCTCCACACCGCTATGGTGCGGCGGCAGGATGACGGCCAGAAGCACGCCTGCAACGGCGCCGATGGAGACGTGCCATGGCGATCCCACAGTCTTGTAGGCAATGATCGACGCCGCGGCGCTGGCGATCACCACCGGCAGCCACAGTGGCCGGTTGCGAAAGCCCATGACCAGCCCGAGGAAATAGATCGGCAGCAGGAAATCGATGCCCAGCGCATGCGTGTCGGGGATCAGCTTGCCGAACACCGCGCCCAGCGCGCTTTCGATCCCCCAGAACACATACACCGGCAGGCCAAGGCCCATATACCAGGCAAAGCCAACGGTCTCGCCGGCTTCGGCCCTGCGCTCCGCCACCGCGAACTGCGGATCGGTGAGCACGAAATAGCCCAGCGCTTGGCTGATAACCGGCCAGTGCGCGATTCGCCGGCCGATGCTGGCGGAGTAAAGCACGTGGCGGAAATTCACCGCGAAGATCGACAGCACGATCAGCCATGGCGCGACATGCTGGCCGAACAATTCGATGCCGACCATCTGGCTCGCGCCGCCGAAGATCAGCGCGCTCATCAAGAAAGCTTCGAGAACGGAAAAGCCGTTGTCGACGGCGATGGCGCCGAACAGCAGCCCAAATGGTGCCGCAGCGACAACGACCGGCATCGACAGCCGCACGCCGTCCCAGAAGTCGCTGGCCACGGAATTTTCGCTTAAGGTCTCTGCCGACATGTCACATTCCCATCTCGCGCTGCTATGTAGGAGCCGGCGTTTGAAAAGTCAGACGAATTCGCTTGAGCCAACAAATCAGCGAAACTGATGTTGTAAAAAAATGAGGGGTTCGGATGATCGCTTATGATTTCACCGGCAGGCACGCGGTCGTCACCGGCGCCGGTGGCGGTATGGGCGACGCGATCTCGCTGGCGCTGCTCGAGGCCGGCGCCTCGGTCACCGCCATCGACGTCAAGCCGCGTCCGGCGTCGCTTGCCGTCTATGACGACCGGCTCACCTTTGCCCAAGGCGACCTCACCGACGCCGCCTTCGTCGAGCAGACCATCAATGCCGCGGGCCGCGAGCGCGGCGGCATCGATTATCTCGCCAATGTCGCAGGCGTGCTCTGGTTCGGTCGCGACAAATCGGCCCTCGAGATGGACCTCGATGTCTGGGACCAGGTCTTCAACATCAATCTGAAATCCTTCGTCCACACCGCGCGGGCGGTGGTTCCCCATATGCGGGCCGGCGGACGCGGCGGCGCCATGGTGCACTTCTCCACCATCCAGTGGTATCGCGGCGATCCGACCCCGCAGGATGCCTACCAGGCATCGAAGGCCGGCGTCTGTGCGCTGTCGAAGTCGCTCGCCATGCAGTTGGCGGGCGATGGCATCCGCTCCAATTCGATCTGCCCGGGCATGGCGTTGACGCCGCTGCAGGCGCGCTGGGACACCGAGGAGAAACGCGCGGCCGTTGCCAATTATGCGCCGCTCGGCCGCATCGGCACGCCGCAGGACATGGCCAATGCCGCGCTATTCCTGCTTTCCGATGCGGCAAGCTACATCACCGGCATCGAACTGGCAGTCGACGGTGGTCTTTTGATGCGGATGTAGCCGTGCAGTGCGCCGGGCTGATTTAGCTCCGCGGTGCCGTGCCCTGGATCGCCCTGCCCCAGTCGAGCAGCGGCTTGGCGCGCAAGGCGAAATCGACAAGCTCGTCGACCAGCGTCGGCGCGTGAATTCCAGCCGGATCGATCATGTGCTGGACATAGAAGTGCCGGTTGCGGATGGCGTCGACAAGATCGGGTTCGTTGACCTGCTCGAAGCCACGCGGCGTGCGCTTCATGCGGCCCTCGGTTTCAAGTTCGAAGCCGTTTTTCTTCAGCGTTGAGAGCAGTTTTCGGAACTCGGCCGGCCGGGCGACGATCGCCTTGCGCATCGCCAGCAGCAGGGACGGCTCCGGATTCCACCAGGCGACATCGGCAAAGCAGCGGTCGATCCCGACATAGACGAAGAACACGCCCTGCTCCATCTTGGTGCCATCCGGCGACAGCATGGCCGACAAATGCTGGTTGTAGGGCCGCTTGTCCTTGGCGAAGCGCACGTCGCGGTTGATGCGAAACAGTGACTTCTTGCGGTCTCCGCGCAAGCCCAGACCCGCCGCCGCGAAGCGCTCGGTCAGCGTCTCGACCAGATCGCAGAACGGCTCATGCAACTCGCTGTCGTAAAGCGCGCGGTTTTCCTGGAACCATTCGCGGCTCTGGTGGAAGTCGAGCGCCTTGAGGAACGGTATGGCCTTTTGCCCGAACCCTTTGAACGAACCGGCCATCACGCCTTGCCGACCCGTTGCAGCCAGGTGTCCTCGTCGATGACTTCGACGCCGAGTTCGCTGGCCTGCTTCAGTTTGGAGCCGGCGCCCGGCCCGGCCACCAGCAGATCGGTCTTCGTCGACACCGAACCCGCCACCTTGGCGCCGAGCCGTTCGGCCATCGCCTTGGCTTCGGAGCGTGTCATCTTTTCTAGCGTGCCGGTGAAGACGATGGTCTTGCCGGCAACCTCGCTGTCGGTCGACACGGTGACGACATACGGCTTCGGCTTGACCTGTTCGAGCAGTCTGTCGAGCACGTCGTCATTGCGTTCATTGCCGAAGAAATCGCGCAACGCATCGATCACTGTATCGCCAATGCCGTTGATGGAGGGGAAGACGCTGTGCGGATCCTCAGCCGCCGCCGTTTCCTTGCCGACGCGGATCAGCTCCTCGACGGTCGAAAACGTCCGCGCAAGCACGGCCGCCGTCGTTTCGCCGATATGGCGGATGCCGAGTGCGAAGATGAAGCGGTCGAGCTCCGGCTGGCGGCGCGAATCGATGGCCGCGAACAGCTTGTCGAGACCTTCATAATTGCGGTCCTCGACACCGCGCACATTCTTGCGCGCCTTGCCCGATGCCGCCTCGCGCAGCCGCGCCTGCTCCTCGCGCCGCTCGGCCAGCGCCCTGGTGACGGCCGGGCGGCGATCCCTGAGGGTGAAGATATCGGCGGCGGTCTTGACCAGTCCCGAATTGAAGAACAGGTCGATATTCTCGGCGCCCAGCCCCTCGATGTCGAGCGCGCCGCGCGACGCGAAATGACGCAGCCGCTCCACAGCCTGCGCGGCGCAGATCAGCTCGCCGGTGCAGCGCCGGCGCGAATCCTCCTTGCCGGTCTTCTCGTTGATTTCGCGCGTCGCCGGCGAGCCGCAGACCGGACAAATGTGCGGGAATTCATAAGGCACCGCATCAGCCGGCCGCTTATCGACGACCACGCTGACGATCTGCGGAATGACATCGCCCGCCCGTTGTATGACAACCGTGTCACCGATGCGGACATCGATGCCGTCGCGAATCGGCAGGCCGTTGCTGTCGAAGCCCTTGATGTAGTCCTCATTGTGCAGCGTGACGTTTTCGACCACCACGCCGCCGACCGTGACGGGCGCCAGCCGCGCCACCGGCGCCAGCGTGCCGGTACGGCCGACCTGGATGTCGATCTTCTGCACCGTCGTCATCGCCTGTTCGGCCGGGAATTTGTGCGCAACGGCCCAGCGCGGCTCACCGGTGACAAAGCCCCAGCGACGCTGCAATTCCAGCTGGTCGACCTTGTAGACGAGACCGTCGATGTCGTAGCCGAGCGACGAACGCAGCTCCTCGATCTTGTGGTAGTGCGCGATCAGCTCCTCGACAGACTTCGCCCGCACCATCAGCGGGCTGACCTTGAACCCCCATTCGGCGAATTTCTGCACCGAATCGTATTGGGTCGGCGCCGGATCCGCTGTCGTGTAGCCCCAGGCATAGGCAAAAAATTTAAGATTGCGGCTGGCGGTGACGGACGCATCCTTCTGTCGCAAGGAGCCCGCTGCCGTGTTGCGCGGATTGACATAGTCCTGGCCGCCCACCGCCGCCGAGCGGGCCTTCAGTGCCTCGAATTCCGCATAGGTCATGTAGACTTCGCCGCGGATCTCGATGGTCTCGGGCCAGCCCGATCCTTTGAGCTTGGCTGGGATGTCGGCGATGGTCCTGAGATTGGCGGTGATGTCTTCGCCGATAGCGCCGTCGCCGCGCGTAGCACCCTGCACGAACACACCGCGTTCATAGCGCAGCGACGCCGACAGGCCGTCGATCTTCGGCTCGGCCGTAAACGCGATGTCGAGATCCTTGTCGCGGTCGAAGAAGCGCCGGCCACGCTCGATGAAATCGGTGACGTCCTCGTCTGTGTAGGCCTTGGCGAGGCTGAGCATCGGCACCGCATGGCGCACCTTGGCAAAGCCTTCCGCCGGCGCGGCGCCGACCCGCAGCGAGGGCGAATCCTCGCGTACCAGACCGGGAAACCGCTCCTCGATGGCAAGGTTGCGCCGCCGCAGCGCGTCATATTCCGCGTCCGTAATCGTCGGCGCGTCCTCGGCATGATAGCGCCTGTCATGACCGGCGATCTCCTCGGCCAGCCGCTGGAGCTCATCCGCGGCTTCGCTTTCGCTCAACGATTCGACTGGTTTTTCAGACATGCAGCGGTCCCTGGACAGTGGCGCGACACCATAAATCAGGATTTCGGAAAAAGCATTCCTGAACAGCGGGATGGAGCCATATCCTGACTCAGTCCGAAAGCCTTGCGACGACTACGCTGCAGCAATATTCTCGCGTAGCAGCCGTTCGGCGGCTGCGCGCGCCTCTTCGGTGATGGTGGCGCCGGCCAGCATGCGCGCAATCTCTTCCTGGCGCGCCGCCCGGTCCATCTCGGCAATGCCGGTGGCGACCCTGTCGGTGCCACCGGATTTGGAAATCAGGAAATGCGTTGCCGCGCGCGCCGCCACTTGCGGAGCATGCGTGACCGACAGCACCTGCACGCGCTTCGACAGCCTGGCCAGCCTTTGGCCGATCGCATCGGCCACGGCGCCGCCGACGCCGGTGTCGATCTCGTCGAAGACCAATGTCGGCGCCGAGCCACGGTCGGCCAGCGCCACCTTGAGCGCCAGCAGGAAGCGCGACAGCTCGCCGCCGGAAGCGACCTTCATCATCGGGCCGGGCCTGGTACCGGGATTGGTGCGCACCCAGAACTCGACCTGGTCGATGCCCTCTTCCATGCGGTTCTCGCCATCGCTGGCCAGTTCAACGATGAACTCGGCCCGTTCGAGCTTCAGCGCCGGCAGTTCGGCCATCACAGCCTTGGTCAGACCGACCGCCGCGGCGTGGCGAAGCGCGGAGAGCTGGGCTGCGGAAATATCGTAGGCTTCGCGCGCCGCTGAGGCCTGCTTTTCCAAGAGATGCAGGCGCCCCTCGCCGGCATCGAGATCGGCGAGATCGGCGGACATGGTGTCGCGCAGTTGCGCCAGATCGTCGACGGCCACACTGTGCTTGCGTGAGGCCGCACGCAGCGAAAACAGCCGCTCCTCCGCCTTCTCCAGCCGCTGCGGGTCGTATTCGGTGGCGCGCAATGCCGCCTCGACGCCCGATTGCGCGGCATCCAGCGACAGCATCGCCTCATCCAGCGACTTCACCACATCCTCGAGCAGGCCCGGCGCTTCGCTGGCCTTGCGCTGCAGGCGCCTGAGCAAACTGGCCAGTTGCGGCAGTGGCGAGGACGGGCCTGACAGCACATCCTGCGCATCGTGTATTTCCGAGGCGATCTTTTCCGCCCGCATCATCGTTGCACGCAATTCCGCCAGCTGTGTCTCTTCGCCGGGCTGCGGATCGAGCTTTGCCAGTTCCGCCACCGAGGCCCTGAGATAATCGGCCTCGCGCGCCGCTGCCTCGACCTTGGCGCGGTGCCTGGCAAACTCCTGCTCGGCGCCGCGCCAGTAGCGCCACGCCTCGCCGGTCGCGCGGGCGGCGCCGAGATGGCCGCCAAAACTGTCCAGCAATTCGCGATGCGCGCCTGGATCGACCAGGGCGCGCTCGTCATGCTGGCCGTGGATCTCGACCAGCGCGTGGCCTATGTCGCGCATCAGCGTGACGCTGGACGGCTGGTCGTTGACGAAGACACGGGTACGGCCATCCGCGGTCTGCAGCCGGCGCAGGATGATGTCGCCGTCATCCTCGATGGCGTTTTCGGCCAGCAGCGCGCGCACCGGGTGGTTGCGCGGCACATCGAAGACGGCAATGACCTGGCCCTGGGCAGCACCGTGCCGCACCAGCGAGGCGTCGCCGCGGGCGCCAAGCGCCAGCGACAGCGCGTCGAGAAGGATGGATTTGCCGGCGCCGGTTTCACCGGTCAGCACAGAAAGGCCGGGCTGGAAGTCGATATCCAGCTTCTCGATCAGGACGATATCGCGGATCGACAGTCTGGAAAGCATCAGAACCTGGACCTCAAGCAATTCCAGGAAAAGTGCGTAGCGGTTTTCCGTCCGGAATTGCGTAGAACAAAAAGTTAGGACGGTTCAGCGCCTCAATCAAACCACTGAACCGCTGTGAAGCGGCATGCGACCGATGGAGTCGCAGCGCCGCACTATCTTTTTGTTTGAGCGTCGGATCAATCCGAAAAGCGCGTTCCGCCTCAGTCGATGCTCGGGCGTCAGGCGCCGGTGATCAGCTTGCCGGCCTTGGATATCCACGATCCGGCATTCTCGCGCGGCTCAAGCCCGTTGCTCTGCAACAGCTTGTAGGTATCCTTGTACCATTGGCTGTCGGGATAATTGGTGCCGAGCACCGCAGCGGCGGTTTGCGCTTCCGAGGTCAAGCCCATCGCGTAGTAGCTTTCGGCCAGACGCGCCAGCGCCTCTTCGACATGGCGGGTGTTGGAATAGTTCTCGACCACGTTGCGGAAGCGCTTGACGGCAGCAATGTATTCGCGCCGCTCGAGATAATAGCGGCCGATCTGCATCTCTTTGCCGGCCAGCTGGTCGTTGGCGAAACGGATCTTTTCCTTGGCGTCGTCGACATATTCCGACGTCGGCCAGCGCGTCACCAGATCCTGCATCGTCTGCACGGTCTGGCGTGCTTCCTTCTGATCCTGGGTGACGTCCTTGATCTGCTTGTAGTAGCTCAGCCCGATAATATACTGGGCGTAAGCCGCGTCGTCGGTCGACGGATAGAGCGTGAGATAGCGCTTGGCCGAGCCGATCGCTTCGTCATAACGGCCGGCGCGATAGTCGGCGAAGGCGCCCATCACCATCGATTTGCGGGCGAATTCCGAATAGGGGTGCTGGCGGTCGACGGCGTCGAACTTCTTGCTCGCCTCATCCAGGCGGCCGGCATTGAGATTGGCAAGGCCTTGATTGTAAAGGACGTCGGCCGGTTCGGTCTGGTCGACATAGGTCGACAGGTCGACGTCTTTCTCGGACGACATGCAGGCCGAGAGGAAGAGCGATGGCACAACCACCGAAAGCGCCAGGAAAACAGCCCGATACGGCGCTTTCGATTGACCAACTCGCTTGAAGAACATGATTGGATTGCGCCCTTTCGGCGTTAGTTCAATGCCTTTCGCATGGCGTTCCCTCAAAACTGATCCCCACTTTTGAGCGACATGCGCCTAACAGACGGCAGCAGCCATAAACCATAACTGCCTTGCCCAGCAACGCTATGTCTAGCCAATCGCACATTTTTGTGGCGGCTTGGTGTTGCCCCGAATGCTACGCACTTTCACTGGCCGGTGATGCTTTCGTGCAACACCGGCCAGCGTTCAGAAAGCCAGAAAATCGTTAAGAATCAGATCACCCAGGGCGCAAAGACAGGGCCGGTGACGGCGCTCATCTCGGCGGTGCGGCCGCGCTCGCGGCGCGTGGTCTCGACGACCTCGAAGGCCGAACGGTCGGACAGAAGCCGCCGCAAAGCAGCCGCATTCATCCGGTGACCGCCGCGATAGGAGCGGAAGCAACCGATGAAACGGGCGCCGGCCAGCGCCAGGTCGCCCATGGCGTCCATCGTCTTGTGGCGAGCGAACTCATTGGGATAGCGCAGGCCACCCATGTTGATCACCCGGTTGTCGTCGCCGATCACCAGCGAGTTCTCCAGCGAGGAGCCCAGCGCATAGCCGGCCGCCCACAGCCGCTCGACATCCTTCATGAAGCCGAAGGTGCGGGCGCGCGCGATATCCTGGCGAAAGATGTCGGGGTTGATGTCGGAGGCGAATAGCTGGCGGCCGATCGCCGGGCTTTCGAAATCGATCTCGACCTCGAAGCGCGTGCCGCTATAGGGCCTGAACTCGGCCCAGGACGCGCCATTCTCGATGCGGACGGGCTTGACCACCCTGATGTAGCGGCGCTTGACCGCCAGCGTCTCGATGCCGGCCTGGTCGATGGCTTCCACGAACGCCACCGCACTGCCATCGAGGATCGGAACCTCATGACCGTCGATCTCGATGACGATGTTGTCGATGCCGAGCCCGAAAAGCGTCGCCATCAGATGTTCGACGGTGGCGATATGCTCGCCTGCCGGATCGCCGAGCATGGTGCAGAGATCGGTCGCGCCGACTTCGGCAACCAGCGCGCGGAACTCGCGGCTCTCGCTTCCGTTCGAAAGGTGGAAGAGCACGCCGGTGTCGGCGTCCGCAGGGAGGAAATTGACGGTGACCGGTTTGCCGCTGTGAACGCCGGTACCGGTCAGCGTTGCACGCGATTTCAGTGTCGTCTGATAGTCTTGCAAGACAAACCCCATAGCCCAAACGCCTAAGTCCGCTTTAACCCAAAAGGCGCGGCTCTTTTTTATCGGCAGGCAGGGCCACTTCCCCGAATCCCAGCACACCGAAAGTGCTGCGGCAAAGATAATGGTCTGTCAGGGAGACTCCAAATCACGGTTTCTTACTCTGTGTAACCGCGACAGACCTTGAGCGTCACATCGTAACGCCTTGTTATTAAACTCCTTTAAACGTTAACAGGCCGACAATCTCTCGTCTGCCTGTTAACAAGTGTTACATACCGTTAACGGCTCAGTTGGCCTGGCGGCGCAGGAAAGCCGGTATCTCCAGCTGGTCGTCTTCTTGGGTCGACCTGGTCTGCGGCGTCAACCGGCCCTGATCGTCGAGCTGGCCGCGGCGCGGCGCGTAAAGCTGCGGATCCTGGCTGGCAAGGCGGCGCATTTCCGGCGCCGCCTGGCGCAGTTTCGGTTCGCGCGGCTGTGCCGGCTGCAACCGGGCCGGCTCTTCTTCGCGGCGCGTCAGCCCGTTGGTCAGCCGCTTGAGCAGCCCCATCGGCCCGCTGTTTTCATGGTCGGCCGGACGGCCCTTGGCCTCCACCTCGGCCCGCACCACCGGCGGAAAATCCTCCACCCGCGGCATGCGCTGCGGTGCGGCAGCCACCGGCTGCGGCATTTCCCGCAGCGGCGCCGGTTGCATCACCTGCTGCACGACAGGCTGCGGCTGGGCAGGCGGGGCCTGGAAGATCTTGCTCTGCGGGCGGAAATCTTCCGCCTGGGCCATCGGCGCCGGACGAGCCATTGCCGCCGCATTGGCCTCGGCAAGCTGGATCGCCTCGGCCACCGGATCGGCCGCGCGCTGCTCATAGGTCTGCTGCTGGACCGGTGCCGGACGGCCTTCCGCCCCCGGAGCCGCTGGGCGGCTGACCGGCTTCTGCTGCGGCGGCACGGCCCGGATCGAGATCGGCGCCGCGGCGATTTCAGCTGCCGATTTGTCGATGCCGGTGGCGACCACCGAGACGCGGATGACGCCTTCGAGTTCCTCGTCGAAGGTGGCGCCGAGGATGATGTTGGCGTCCTGGTCGACTTCCTCGCGGATGCGGGTCGCGGCCTCGTCGACTTCGAACAGGGTCAGGTCGCGGCCGCCGGTGATCGAGATCAGCAGGCCCTTGGCGCCCCTCATCGAGGTCTCGTCGAGCAACGGATTGGCGATCGCCGCCTCGGCGGCGGCCATCGCGCGGCCCTCGCCCGAAGCTTCGCCGGTGCCCATCATCGCCTTGCCCATTTCGCGCATCACCGAACGCACGTCGGCGAAGTCGAGATTGATCAGGCCTTCCTTGACCATCAGGTCGGTGATGCAGGCAACACCGGAGTAGAGCACCTGGTCGGCCATGGCGAAGGCGTCGGCAAAGGTGGTTTTGTCATTCGCCAGCCGGAACAGGTTCTGGTTGGGGATGACGATCAGGGTATCGACACATTTCTGCAGCTCCTCGATGCCGAGATCCGCCGTCTTCATGCGGCGCTGGCCTTCGAAATGGAACGGCTTGGTGACGACGCCGACGGTGAGGATACCCCGTTCGCGCGCCGCGCGGGCAACCACGGGAGCCGCACCGGTTCCGGTGCCGCCACCCATACCGGCGGTGACGAAGCACATATGGGTGTTGGAGAGATGATCGATGATCTCATCGATGCACTCTTCCGCCGCCGCACGGCCCACTTCAGGCTGCGAGCCGGCGCCGAGCCCCTCGGTGACATGCGCGCCGAGCTGGATCAGCCGCTCGGCCTTCGACATGGTCAGCGCCTGTGCATCGGTGTTGGCCACGACGAACTCGACACCGCGCAAGCCCGCGGTGATCATGTTGTTGACGGCATTGCCGCCGCCGCCGCCGACACCGAATACGGTGATCCGCGGCTTGAGCTCGGTGATGTCCGGCTTTTGCAGATTGATCGTCATTGTCTCCGTCCTTTGCCTTTCCCGCCGCTTCGCCGCCGCGGCCGCCTATGGGGCTGTCCCCGTCAATTAGAAACTGTCTCTCAACCACTGACTCATGCGATGCAGTTTTCCGCCCGTCCCGGTCATCCTGAGACCGGAAATTCCTTTCGCCGGATGGCTCTCGAAGCTCGCCATCTGCGGGTAGATCAGCAGCCCGACCGCCGTCGAGAAAGCCGGCCCCTTGGCAGCTTCCGGCAGGCCCGCCACGCCGAGCGGGCGTCCGATGCGCACATTGCGTCCCAGAATGCGGCGCGCCGCCTCGGGGAGACCCGCAAGCTGGCTGGCGCCGCCGGTCAGCACGACGCGTTTTCCCACGGCATTGCCGTAGCCCGACTTGTTCAGCCGGTCGCGCAACAGTTCCAGCGTCTCGTCGATGCGGGCGCGGATGACGCGCGTCATCACCGAGCGCGGGATCTGCAGCGGCATCTCGCCGTCTTCGCCGATCGGCTGGATCGAGACCAGGTCGCGATCGTCGGCACTGCCAGGCAGCGCCGAACCATGCATCACCTTCAGCCGCTCCGCGGCGTCGAGCGAGGTCGACAGGCCCTTGGCCATATCGAGCGTCACATGATTGCCGCCGATGGCAATGGCATCGGCGTGGACGAATTTGCCTTCCGAAAACACCGAGATGGTCGTCGTGCCGCCGCCCATGTCGATGCAGGCCGCACCCATTTCCAGTTCGTCGTCGACCAGGGCCGCAAGGCCGCTGGCATAGGGCGTCGCCACCATGCGCTCGACCGAAAGATGCGAGCGGTTGATGCAGAGCTCCAGATTGCGCAGCGGCGCGGCATCGCCCGTCAGCACATGCATATCGACGCCGAGCTGGTCGCCGACCATGCCGCGCGGATCGCGCACGCCGCGCTCGGCGTCCAGCGAAAAGCCGACGGGCAGCGAATGGATCACGTCGCGTTCGGCCTTGAGCGCCTGCTTGGCGCCGGCGGCAAGCACGCGCTTGATGTCGGCTTCGTCGGCCTGATGGCCACCGAGATTGATGGTGGCCGAATAGGTTTCGCTCTTCAGCCGGCCGGCCGTCATGTTGACGATCAGCGAATCCACGGTCAGTCCCGCCATGCGTTCGGCTGCGTCGACGGACAGGCGAATGGCGTGCTCCGCGCGGTCGAGATCGACGACCACGCCCGACTTCACGCCGTGCGATTTCTGGTGGCCGATGCCGATCACCTGGATGCGGTGCGAGCGGCCGCGCAACAGCTTGCCGTCCTCGCGCGGCTTCAGTTTCGCCACCACGCAGCAAACCTTGCTTGAGCCGACATCCAGCACGGTGAGCGTGCCGGAACGCCGCGAAGAGGCATCGCTGTTGCCGCCAAGCCAGCTCATATCTTCGTCCCCGACTTGCGCTTCAGATTTTGCGGCTTTTCATTGAGCGCGGCCTGGCGCTGCGTCGCCGCTTCCGGCGTCAGCTGCACCACCAGGCGATCGGAGATGCGCATGTCGACGGCGGCGATGTCCCGCGTCAGAAGCCCGTTGTCGTGGTCCATCCGAACCAGATCGGCGATCGCCTGATCCTCGCCATCCTCGGGCAGCTTGATCGTGATGCCGTTTTCCAGCTTAAGGTCCCAGCGCCGTTCGCCGATGCGGATATAGCCTTTGACCCGAGCCGCGAGCTCGGGAAATTTGTTGATCTTGGCCACGAAGTCGGGGGCCTTGGCCGGCGCGCCGGTGCCGATGATCAGCGGCAGCAGCGCCTGCTTGCCGCCGGAGAACGGCGCGATCACCGCGCCGGAGCGTTCGATGACCGAAAGCTCCGCGCCCTGCTGCCAGAGCGCGAAGGGCTCGCGCTCCTCGACACGCACTTCCAGCGTATGTGGATAGACCTTGCGCACCGCCGCCACTTCGACCCAGGGCAAGGTATCAATACGTTCACGCGCGGCCTCGGCATCGAAGCCGATCAGTGACGTCCAGCCGTCGAGCTCGAGCCGGTCCAGTATGTCGATCTCCGAAGTCTGGCGGTTGCCGACCACCTTGATCTGGTCGACGGCAAAGCCGGTCCGGGCGGTGATGCTCTGGACGATGTCGTCGGCATGACCGCCGAGAATGGCGCCATAGAGGCTGCTTGATGCAATGAGCGAAGCCGACAGGATGGCCGCGGAAAAGCGCGGCGCGACGAAGTCGCCGCCGCCCAGGCGCGCCAGCACGCGCACCGGCCGGCGCAGCACGCGCGGCAGCACGAAATGGTCGAACGACAACGGCATGCCGAACAGCGCCGGCCCGGCGCCGCCCCTGCCCTTGTCCTGCCCCCATTTCAACGCAGACACGAAGCGTCCTCCACCATCCAACTCAACAATTTGCCAAACGAGTGCCCGGCCTGGGCGGCGATTTCAGGCACCAAAGACGTCGGCGTCATGCCCGGCTGAGTGTTGATCTCGAGCCAGACAATCTCGCCGTTTTCGGAGTGACGGTCGTCATAGCGGAAGTCCGATCGGGAAACGCCCCGGCAGCCGATAGCCAGATGTGCCTTGAGCGCCAGTGTCTGTATTTTTTGGTAAATATTTGATGAAATTTTAGCAGGGATTTCGTGTTTTGATCCGCCGGCGACGTATTTTGAATCATAGTCGTAGAAGGAATGGCCGGTCGGAATGATCTCGCAGACGCCGAGCGCCACGTCGCCCATGACGGCGCAGGTCAGCTCGCGCCCATGGATGTAGCGCTCGACCATGACGGTCTCGCCATATTTCCATTCGGACGAGCCGATGACCTGCGGCGGATGCGACTGCCCTTCATGCACGATGACGACGCCGAAGCTTGAGCCTTCATTGACCGGCTTGACCACGTAGGGCGGCTTCATCGGATGCTTGTTCTGGATGGCAAAGCGGCTGGCAACCTTCGATTCCGCCACCGCGATGCCGGCAGCCTTGGCGACCTTCTTGGCTTGCTCCTTGTTCATGGCGAGCGCCGAGGCGAGCACGCCCGAATGCGTGTAGGGAATGGCCAGATATTCGAGGATGCCCTGGATGGTGCCGTCTTCACCGAACGGGCCGTGCAGTGCGTTGAAGACGACATCGGGCTTGAGTTCGGTGAGCACGGCGCCGACATCGCGCGCAACATCGACGCGGGTAACCTGGTAGCCTTCATTCTCAAGCGCATCCGCACACGCCTTTCCCGAAGACAGAGACACGGGCCGCTCGGACGAGAATCCGCCCAGGAGGACAGCCACATGCTTGTTCTTCATATCCCGTCATCCCTCTCACGGCGGGCCCGCAACCACGCATTCAGCGACCAGATTGAGTCCGAGTCTCCCGGCAGGTTGCCCCCCAGACGGAAAACGCGGTCGACGCGTCGAACGACTCAAATCAGGAAACGCTTTAAGGCAGAGAATCAGAGAGTTGATTCGCTGGCAAGTGCTTATGATTCCGACAGATTCACTTTCCGCGAAAACGGCCGGAAAAAGCGTGTTGTGAGTCTTTGGAGCAACGGTGGCGCTGTTGTTTCAGACCGTTTGAAGTTCAAGCATCACATGAACTTCAGCTTGCGCTAAAGAAGCTGTCCGAGGAATTCCTGCACGGCATGGCCGGGGCGGAAATTGCCGAGCCGCTTGATTTCCCACTGCAGGCGGATGCCTGAATTTTCAAGCACGCGGGCGCGCACCGTCTCGCCGAGATATTCGAGGTCGTATCCGGTCGCTGTTCCGGTGTTGATCATGAAGTTGCAGTGCATCGGCGACATCTGCGCGCCGCCGATCATCAGCCCGCGGCAGCCGGCCTTGTCGATTTCCTTCCAGGCCGAGGTGCCTTCCGGATTCTTGAAGGTCGAGCCGCCGGTCTTCTCGCGGATCGGCTGCACCGTCTCGCGATGCGTCTGGACGGCGTCCATGGCCGCCTTGATCGCCTCCGGGTCTTCCAGAACACCTTCGAAAACGGCGGAGGTGAAGATCAGCCCGGCAGGTGCGGCCGAGTGACGATAGGCATAGCCCATGTCTTCATTGCTGAGGGTGTGGAGATTGCCCTTGCGGTCGAGCGCCCGAACCTCGACGACACGTTCCCGCGTCTCGACGCCATTGGCGCCGGCATTCATCCTCAGCGCCCCGCCGATGGCGCCGGGAATGCCGTGATAGAAATGAAAGCCGCCAATACCGGCCTCATAAGCGACGGCCGCGACGCGCTTGTCGGGCGTCGCAGCACCGGCCTTGATGACGGTCGGCGAAACCACCTCGGCCTCGCCAAAGCCCTTGGCCGAAAGCCGGATGACGAAACCTGGAATGCCGCCGTCGCGCACCAGGAGGTTGGAGCCGACACCGACGATGGTGAGCGGGATGTCCTCCGGCACGGCGCGCAGGAAGGCAGCCAGATCCTCCTCGTCGGCCGGCTGGAACAGGGCGTCCGCCAGACCGCCGGCGCGGAACCAGGTGATCTTGTCCATCTCGGCATTGGGCGTGATGCGGCCGCGCAGGCCGGCAAGCCGGTCGCCAAGTTTGTCGAGCAGGTCCTGGCCGCGCATCATGAGACGGTACCGCCGAGTTCCCCAGGCAGCGCATAGGCCCATTGGGTGATGTTGCCGGCGCCCAGGAAGATGACGAAGTCGCCCGGTTTCGCCAACGCGCGGATGACGGGCGAAATCGCGGCAGGGGTTTCGACGTAGCGCGCATCGCGATGGCCGCCGGAGCGGATGCGCGACACCAGCGCCTCCGAGGTCACGCCGTCGATCGGCTCCTCGCCCGCCGTATAGACCGGCGCCACCATCACCGTGTCGGCATCGTTGAAACAGACCGAAAATTCGTCGAACAGATCGTGCAGCCGGGTGAAGCGGTGCGGCTGCGCAATGGCGATGACGCGGCCCTTGGTGGCGCTGCGCGCCGCTTTCAACACCGCCGTGATCTCGACCGGGTGGTGACCGTAATCGTCGAAGATGTCGACGCCGTTCCACGAGCCGGTGTGGGTGAAGCGCCGCTTGACGCCCGCAAAGGACGACAGCCCTTTCTTAATCGCTTCGGCCGACAGGCCGAGTTCATGCGCGACCGCAATTGCGGCGGTGGCGTTGGAGACGTTGTGGCGGCCGGGCATCGGCAGCCGCAGATCCGATATCGTCGTCTGGCCGCCGGTCTTGCGGTCGCGGATCACCACGTCGAATGCCGAGACGGCA
Organism: Mesorhizobium sp. M0058; assembly: GCF_040323095.1. Taxonomy (NCBI): domain Bacteria; kingdom Pseudomonadati; phylum Pseudomonadota; class Alphaproteobacteria; order Hyphomicrobiales; family Phyllobacteriaceae; genus Mesorhizobium; species Mesorhizobium sp. M0058. The sequence continues at coordinate 181,806 of NZ_JAMYUQ010000006.1, read as the reverse complement.
CCGGCCATGCGGTGGTTGGTGAAACGCACATCGGCCTGCGCGTTCTCGCCATAGGTGATGACGCGGCGGTCCTCGATACGGCTGACCAGCGCCTGTACTTCCGGATGGTCGGTGCACATCACGCCAAAACCGTAGAACGGCACGTTCTCGACGAATTGCCGGAACGCCTCGCGCACCTTTTCGAAACTGCCATAATGGTCCAGATGCTCGGGATCGATGTTGGTGACGACGGCGATCTCGGCCGGCAGCTTGAGGAAGGTGCCGTCGCTTTCGTCGGCTTCGACCACCATCCACTCGCCATCGCCCATACGGGCATTGGTGCCATAGGCATTGATGATGCCGCCATTGATCACCGTCGGGTCGAGCCCGCCGGCATCGAGCAGCGTCGCCACCATCGACGTGGTTGTTGTCTTGCCATGCGTGCCACCGATCGCAACCGCCTGGCGGAAGCGCATCAGTTCGGCCAGCATTTCGGCGCGGCGCACGATCGGCAGCAGCTTTTCGCGCGCGGCCTTCAGTTCGGGATTGGATTTCTTGATCGCGGTGGAGACGACAACCACTTCGGCCGCGCCGATATTCTCGGCCTTGTGGCCGACAAAGCATTCGATGCCCTTGTCGCGCAGCCGCTGGACATTGGCGCTGTCGGCCTGGTCCGAACCCTGCACCTTGTAGCCGAGATTGTGCAGAACCTCGGCGATGCCGCTCATGCCGATGCCGCCAATGCCGATGAAATGCACAAGGCCGATGGTCTGCGGCATCTTCATCAATGCGTCCCTTTCCTGAAATCCGAAACGGTTTTTCTGGACGCAATAGCCTCTGTGAGATCAGCGAGCAACCGTGCCGCGTTGGGCCGGCCAGCCGACTTCGCTCCGGCAGCCATGGCCGTCAGCCGCTCGGGAGTGTCCATCAGCCCGCCAATGAGAGCCGCGATGCGCTCCGGCGACAGTGACGATTGCGGATGCACCTCGCCGCCGCCCGCCGCGGCAAGGGCGGCTGCGTTCGCCGCCTGATCGTGATCCAGCGCATAGGGATAAGGCACCAGCAGCGCCGGCCGGCCGATGACGGCGATCTCCGAAACCGTCGAGGCGCCGGAGCGCGAGATCACCAGATGCGCCGCGCCCATGCGCTGTGCCATATCGGTGAAGAAGGGCGAGACCTCGACATGGACGCCGAGTGCCGCATAGCCAGCCTTCACCCGCGCCACGTCGTCGGCGCGGGCCTGCTGGGTGATCACCAGCCGCTTGCGCTGCGCCTCCGGCAGAAGTGCGATCGCCGTCGGCATGGCGTCGGAAAAGAACTGCGCGCCCTGGCTGCCGCCGAACACCAGGAGCCTGAACGGATCCGCCCCTTGGGATGCGGTGTAGGGCGTCTTGGCCGCCTCCAGGATTGGCGGCCTGACCGGATTGCCTGTCGTCACCGTCTTGGCGCCTGTGGCACTTTCATCTTGCGGCAGGAAGCCGCCGGCAATGGCATCGACGCGCCCGGACAGCGCCCGGTTGGCGCGGCCCATCACTGCGTTCTGCTCATGGATCAGCGTCGGCAGCTTGCGACGCGTCGCGGCATAGAGCGGTGGCAAGGTCGGATAACCGCCAAAGCCGACGACCGCATCAGGCTTGATCCTGGCGATGACGGCGGAGGCCTGGCGCACGCCGCGCCAGATCTTCCAGAACGCGCCAAGCAGCGCGACAGGGTTTTTCGAGCCCATCGTCGCCGACTGGATCGGATGGATGGCGGCGGCCGGGAAATGGCCGGCAAAGCGCTCGGCGCGGTCGTCCGTCGCCAGATGCACGCCCCAGCCGCGCTCGATCAGCTCATGCGCCAGCGCCTCGGCCGGAAACAGATGTCCGCCTGTTCCGCCAGCAGCGAGAAGGATGACACCCCGCGCCATATCACTCCGCCGGCAGGGCGCGCTGCGACAGGGCAAAGCCCATCTGCTTGCGCTTTTCCGGTCGCTTGCGCGTCAGCGCCAGCACCATGCCCATCGAGATGGCAATGGCGATCTGCGAGGAGCCGCCATAGGAGATGAAAGGCAGCGTCATGCCCTTGGCCGGCATCAGCTGCAGGTTGACGCACATGTTGATGACCGACTGCAGGCCGAACACGGTGACCAGACCGCCGACGGCATAGCGGGTGAAATCATCATGTTCCTTCAATGCCGTGCTCAAGCCGCGCAGCACGATGAAGGCGAAGATCGACATGATGAAGAAGCACATGATCAACCCGAACTCTTCGCCGGCGACCGAAAACACGAAATCGGCATGCGCGTCGGGAATGACCCGCTTGACCGTGCCCTCGCCCGGCCCGACGCCGAACCAGTGGCCGTTGATCAGCGCCTCGCGGCCCATGTCGACCTGGAACGTGTCGCCTTCGCCGGTCAGGAATTTGTCAATGCGGGCGGCAACGTGCGGGAACACAGTGTAGGCGGCAAACAGGCCGCCGGCGCCGGTGGCGCCAAGCGCGATGATCCATAGCCAGGGCAGGCCGGCCATGAAGAACATGACGCCCCAGGTGCCGGTCACCAGCATGGTCTGGCCGAGATCGGGCTGCGCCACCAGAAGCGAGATGACCAGGATCAGCAGCAGCATGGCAAACAAATTGCCCGGGATGTCGGGCTGGCGCTTGTGTTCGGCGAACAGCCAGGCGCAGACGATGACGAAGGCGGGTTTCAGGAATTCCGACGGCTGGATCGACATGCCGACAAACGACACCCAGCGCCGTGCGCCTTTCACTTCGACGCCGATATAGAGCACGGCCACCATCAGCACCAGCATGATGCCCAGGATGATCAGCGCCATGCGCCGGATCTGCCGCGATTCCAGGAAGGACACTGCCAGCATCACGCCGAGCGCCGGCACGGTGAAGATGATCTGCCTGGTGGCAAAGTGGAAACTGTCGAGGCCGATGCGTTCGGCCACCGCCGGGCTTGCCGCAAAGGACAAGACAATGCCAAGCCCCATCAGCGACAGGAACGCCGCCAGGAACCAGCGATCGATCGTCCACCACCAGGTTGCAACCGGGCTTTTGTCGAGACGGCTTTGCATTATCGTGCCCCTCCGATGGGTTTGACACCCTCGATAGCATTCGCAGCTTGCCTGAAGGCTTCGCCGCGAACTTCGAAATTCTTGAACTGGTCGAAACTGGCGCAGGCCGGCGACAGCAGCACCACCGCCTCGCCGCTGTCATCCTTGGCCGCGTCTTTCGCGGCATGGTCGACCGCGGCGGCCAGGGTGCCCGAGATTTCATAGGGCACGGCTTCGCCGAGCGTCGCCGAGAACGCGGGCGCCGCCTCGCCGATCAGATAGGCCTTGGCGATGCGTGGGAAAAAACCGCGCAGCGGCTCGATGCCGCCTTCCTTGGGCAGTCCGCCGGCGATCCAGTAAATGCGCGAAAAACTCGACAGCGCGGGTGCCGCCGCATCGGCATTGGTCGCCTTGGAATCGTTGACGAACAGCACGTGGTCCTTGCGTCCGACCTGCTCCATGCGATGCGCGAGGCCTGGAAAGCTCTCCAGTCCCGCCTGGATCTCGCCCAGGCTCAAGCCGACCCTGAGGCAGGCGGCAACAGCGGCAAGCGCGTTCTGCGCATTGTGCTGGCCGCGCAACGAACCGATGCCTTCGAGGAAGGCGACGCGGCTGTAGCGGCCATGGACGGCTTCCATCAGATCGGAACCGTCTGCGAAATAACCGTCGGTCAGCGGCAGCCGCTTGGAGATGCGGATCACCTCCCGGCCCGCCCTCTCCAGCCGGTCGGCGATCTGCGCGCACCAGGAATCGTCAACGCCGACGATCGCCGTCTCGCTGCCGGCAACCAGCCGCTCCTTGATCGAAGCGTAATGCTGCATGGTGCCGTGGCGGTCGAGATGGTCGGGCGTCAGGTTGAGCAGGATGCCGGCCGTCGGGTTGATCGAGGGCGCGAGATCGATCTGGTAGGAAGAACACTCGACGACATAGTCCCGGTCAGCCTGCGGTGGATCGAGCGTCATGATGGCCCGGCCGATATTGCCGCCCATCTGCGTGTCGCGCCCTGCCGATTTGAGGATATGCGCGGTCAGCGCCGTGGTCGTCGACTTGCCGTTGGTGCCGGTGATAGCGATGAACGGCGCATCAGGCGCGCGCGCAATCCGCTCGCGGCAGAACAATTCGATATCGCCGATCACCTCGACGCCGGAGCCACGCGCCAGCTCCACCGTCCAGTGCGGCTTGGGATGCGTCAGCGGCACGCCGGGCGAGAGCACGAAGGCCGAGAATTTCGACCAGTCGGCGCCGCGCAGATCGGCGGTCGCAATGCCTTGGTCAGCAGCCTTGGCGACGCTATCGGGATTGTCGTCCCAGGCAAGCACGTCGGCGCCGCCCTCGATCAGCGCGCGCGCCGTGGCGATCCCCGAGCCACCGAGCCCGAAGAGCGAAACGCGTTTGCCCGAAAAGGATGCGGCGGGGATCAAGCGGGTTCCTATCTCAGCTTGAGGGTCGACAGGCCGACCAGCGCCAGGATGACGGCGATGATCCAGAAGCGGATCACCACCTGGCTTTCGGTCCAGCCGAGCTTTTCGAAATGATGATGGATCGGCGCCATCAGGAACACGCGCTTGCCGGTCATCTTGAAGTAGCCGACCTGAATGATGACCGACAGGATTTCCACGACAAACAATCCGCCGACAATGACCAGCACGATCTCGTGCTTGGTGGCGACCGCGACCGTACCGATCAGGCCACCCATGGCCAGCGAACCGGTGTCGCCCATGAAGATCGCCGCCGGTGGCGCGTTGAACCAGAGGAAGCCGAGGCCGGCGCCGATGACGGCGCCAAGCACGACAGCCAGCTCGCCGGTGCCGGGCACGAAATGGATCTGCAGATATTCGGCGAACACCGCATTGCCGGAGAGGTAGGCGATGACGCCAAAGGATGCCGCCGCAATCATGATCGGCACGATCGCCAGCCCGTCGAGGCCATCGGTCAAATTCACCGCATTGCCGGCGCCGACAATGACGAAGCAGGAGAACGGCACGAAGAACCAGCCGAGATTGATGATGAATTCCTTGGCGAAGGGGAAGGTCAGCGACGACGAGAACGGCGCCTGGCCATTATGCATGATCGCCCAGGCGGCGATGCCGGCGATGACGAATTCCAGCGCCAGCCGCGCCTTGCCGGAAAAGCCGAGATGCGACTGCTTGGTTACCTTGAGATAGTCGTCGTAAAAGCCGATCGAACCGAAGCCCAGCGTCACCAAGAGCACCACCCAGACATAGATCGAGGAGAGGTTCGCCCATAGAAGCGACGAGCCGACGATGCCGCACAGGATCATCAGCCCGCCCATCGTCGGCGTGCCGGCCTTCTTGAAATGCGTCTGCGGGCCATCGGCGCGGATCGGCTGGCCCTTGCCTTGCCGCAGCCTAAGCGAATTGATGATGGTCGGCCCGAAGATGAAGACGATCAGCGCCGAGGTGATCAGCGCACCGCCGGTGCGGAAAGTTATGTAGCGGAAGACATTGAAGACCGAGACCTTGTCCGCAAAATCGACGAGCAATGTAAACATACGATTCCGTTCCCCGGACTAGTTCTGTTTCGTGCCTGCGGCTTCCGCCGGATATTTGCCGAGCAAGGCCTCGACCAGCTTTGAAAAGCCGATGCCTTTCGACGATTTGATCATCACCACGTCGCCGGCCTTCAGCGTCGACAACAGCAGCGGCTTCAATTCCTCGGCGCCGGCGCGGTATTCCGTTTTGATCTCGTCGGGCAGGATGTCTGCCAGCGCCTGCATTTCCGGACCGCCGAGAAAGACCGTGTTTGTGCCGGTGCCGACGATCAACTCGGCAAGGGCTGCATGGAGCTTGGCCGAATGGTCGCCGAGCTCGAGCATGTCGCCGAGCACGGCGATGCGCCGGCCCTCGCCCGTGACAGGCGTCGCGTTGAGCAGCGCCATGGCAGCAGCCATCGAGGCCGGATTGGCGTTGTAGCTCTCGTCGATCAGTGTGATCGGTCCCTTGGGGTGGCGAAGCATATGGCGCTTCCCACGGCCACGCTCGGCCGACAGATCGGCCAGTGCCAAGGCCACCTTGCCGATATCGGCTTCAACCAAATGCGCGGCGCCGAGCACCGCCAGAACGTTCTGTACCATGTGGCGGCCGGGCGCGCCGATGCGCGCCGTCACATCCTGCCCGCCGATCCTGGCGGTGATGTCGGAATGATCGGCATGCAGCTCGCATTTGGTCAGCTTGTAGGTCGACCGTGCATTCTCGCCGAAGCCAAAGACATGTTCGACGCCGGCGGCTCGCGCCATCTTGTCGAGCAGCTTCCATCGCGCATCGTCGCGGTTGAGCAAGGCCGCACCGCCGGGCTCGATGCCTTCAAAAATCTCGGCCTTGGCCTTGGCGATCTCTTCGAGGTTTTTGAAGAAGCCGAGATGGGCGGCGGCGATCAGCGTGACGATGGCGACCTGCGGGCGGACCATCTTGACCAGTGGCCGGATTTCGCCGGGATGGTTCATGCCGATCTCGAACACGGCGTAATCGCAATCGTCGGGCATGCGCGCCAGTGTCAGCGGCACGCCCCAATGGTTGTTGAACGACTGCGCCGACGCGTGCACCTTGCCAACGGCCGACAGCACATGACGCAGCGCCTCCTTGGTGGTGGTCTTGCCGGCCGATCCGGTCACCGCGATGATTTTTGCGTTGGAACGGGCGCGGGCGGCAACACCGAGTTTCTCCAGTGCTGCCAGCACATCCTGCACGACGATCATCGGCGCCGTCAGCCGCCCAAGCGACGGCAATTTGCCTTCGGCGACGACCAGAACGCCGGCGCCGGCCTTGATCGCCGCGGTCGCGAAGTCATGGCCGTCCATCGCCTCGCCCTTGATGGCGAAGAAGGCGTCGCCCGGCTGCAGGCTGCGGCTGTCGATCGAGATCCCCGAAATTCCCTCCGGCATCGGCCCAAGCGGCCGACCGCCCATGGCGTCGACCAGCGCCTCGGAAGTCCAGAGCACGCTCATGCGGCCCGCTCCCGCAGCGCCGAGCGGACTTCTTCGTGGTCGGAGAACGGAAACGTCTCGGCGCCGATGGTCTGGCCCTCTTCATGGCCCTTGCCGGCAACGATCAGCGTATCGCCCGCTTTGAGCATGGCGACCGCTTCGTGGATCGCCTTGCGGCGGTCGCCGATTTCAATGGCGCCGGGTGCGGCTGCCAGGATCGCGGCACGAATCGTTTCCGGCACTTCCGAGCGCGGATTGTCGTCGGTGACGATGACGACATCGGCGAGCCGCGTGGCGATTCCGCCCATGATCGGCCGCTTGCCCCGGTCGCGGTCGCCACCGCAGCCGAACACGACGATGACGCGGCCGGTGGTGAACGGGCGCACGGCGGCCAGCACATTTTCCAGCGCATCCGGCTTGTGGGCATAGTCGACATAGACGGGCGCGCCATTGGCGGTGGCGCCGACAAGGTCGAGCCGTCCCGGTGCCCCCTGAAGTTCCTCTAATGCCATCAAAGCTTTGGCGACCGGCGTTCCAGTGGAAATGGCCAGCCCGGCCGAAACCAGGGCATTGGCGATCTGGAAGTCGCCGGCGAGCGGCAGGTCGATCTCGTAGAGCACGCCGTCGGCTTCGACCTCGGCGCGCTGGCGGTGGCGCTCGTGCTCGACCCGCTTCAGGCGCAGGAAATCGCCATGGCGGCCGACCGTCAGCACCTTGAGCCCGGCGGCCTGCGCAGCCTGGATGGTCGGCGCCGACCACGGATCGTCGGCAAAGATGACCGCCGGCGCGCCTTTCGGCAGCAGCGTGTCGAACAGGCGCAATTTCGCGCGATGGTAATCCTCGACCGTCGGATGATAGTCCATATGGTCGCGGCCGAGATTGGTGAAGCCGCCCGCGGCGAGCTTGACGCCATCGAGGCGGCGCTGGTCGAGACCGTGGCTGGAGGCTTCCATCGAGGCGTGTGTGACGCCGGCCTCCACCAATTCCTTGAGCAACTGGTGCAAAGCCACTGGATCGGGTGTGGTCAACGAACCGTAGTCGTTGCGGCCCGGCGCCACCACGCCGGTGGTGCCGATGGACGCGGCGGCAAAGCCGGCCTGCTCCCAGATCTGCCGGATGAAGGCGGCGACCGAGGTCTTGCCTGCGGTGCCGGTAACCGCGACCATGGTCTCCGGCTGGCTGCCGAAGAAACGTGCCGCGCTCAGCGCCAGCGCCAGGCGTGCGTCGTCGACACTGAGCACCGGGACGGACAGACCGGAAACGGCGCTGGCCTTGCCAACGACAACCGCCGCTGCGCCGCGCTTTGCCGCATCGGCGGCATAGGCCGAACCATCCGCCTTGCTGCCGGCGAGCGCGAAAAAGACCACGCCGGTCTTGACCGAGCGGGAATCCGACGAAATCCCGGTTACCTCCACATCGCGGGAAGATGTTCCCTCGACAGGCAGGATACCGGCTAAATCTCTCAGGTGCATCGAACCCCGTTTATCTCAACAAAATGGCGCGCAGTTGCCGGCGCGCCCTAAGAATCACTGATAGGAAACCAGCGTTGCGCCATTTTCATGGCTGAAATCTGGCTTCACGCCAAGCATGGCGGCTGCCCGCCTGATGATGTTTCCGGCCATGACACCCGCATTGTTGGCGGCGACGTCGGTCATTCCGGGCTTTTCCGGGTGCGGAGCGTCAGCGATCGTAAACACCAGATACTGCGGATCGTCCATCGGGAAGGCGGCGACGAAGGTGTTGAAATTCAGTTCCTTCGAGTAGCGGCCATTGATCACCTTCTCGGCGGTTCCGGTCTTGCCGCCAACGCGGTAGCCGGGGGCCCTGGCGTTTCTGGCCGAGCCTTTCTCGGCATTGAGCGTGTAGAGGTAGCGCATGCCCTCCACAGTCTTTTCGCTGACCACTCTCTTGGCCACCGCCATGGCATCCTGCTCGCTGCGGACCAGGAAAGTCGGCGGGATCAAATAGCCCTGCATCAGCGCCGCGCAGCCGACGGCCGCCTGCAGCGGCGTCGTCGACACGCCATGGCCGAAGGCGATGGTGAAGGAGTTGACCTGCTTCCAGACCTTCGGTTCGGTCGGGCGGGCGACTTCAGGCAGTTCGGTCTGCATCCTGTCCAGAAGGCCAAGGCGATGCAGGAATTCGCGGTGCCCCTCGATGCCGACCATTTCGGCCTCACGGGCCGATCCGATATTGGAGGAGTAAAGGAACACCTCCGGCAATGACAGCACGCGGTTCTTGCCGTGGAAATCGTGGATGGCCTGATGGCCGACCCGGATTGGGTGCGAGGCGTCGAAACGGCTGTTCATGTTCGCCTTGCCGGAATCGAGCGCCATGGCCGAGGTGAAGCTCTTGAAGGTCGAGCCCATCTCGTAGAGGCCGGCCGACATGCGGTTCAGCCGATCCTTGTCCTGCGCATTGAAGGGATTGTTCGGATCGAAATCCGGCACCGAGGCCATCGCCACCACTTCGCCGGTCTTGATGTTGAGCACGACGGCGCCGGCGCCCATGGCCCGATAGCGCTCGAGGCCGGCGGCAATCTCGTCGCGCACCACATGCTGGACGCGCAGGTCGATCGACAGCTGAACCGGCTTCAGATCCTTGGCGATCGCAAGGCCTGAGGCCTGCAGGTCGCTCAGGCCCTGCTCGTCAATGTATTTCTCCATGCCGGAGATGCCCTGATTGTCGATGTTGGTGAGGCCGACAATGTAGGACGAGGTCACGCCGGCAGGATAGAAGCGGCGCTTTTCGGTGCGAAAGCCGATTCCGGGAATGCCGAGCTGCATGATGTCGGCCTGCTGCTTGGGCGTCAGCTGCCGCTGCAGCCAGACGAAGCCGGCGCCGCTTTTCAGCTTGTGATAGGTCTGCTCGGGGTCGATATCTGGCAGAATGGTCGACAGCTTTTCGATCGCCTCGTCGGCATCGACGATGCGGCGCGGCTCGGCAAACAGCGATGCCGTCTTGATGTCGGTCGCCAGCACCTCGCCGTTGCGGTCGACGATGTCGGGACGCGACGCCGTCACCCGGCTTTGCGGCCCATTCGACATGTCGGGGGACTGGAAACCGAGATAGACCAGCCGCCCGGCGATGGTCGAATAAATGCCGAAGAACACCGCCATCGTCATCACGATGCGGGTCTTGGCCTTGCCGCCGGTCGCCTTGCGCGCGCCTTCGACCACGATGGAGCCGTCCTCGCCGGTCCGTGCGTGGCGCTTCAGCAATTTGCCGACCGACGGAAGTTTGGCGCGCATTGGAAATCCAGCGATCATTGGACGATGGCTCCGGTCACCACGGGATCCTTGTCGGCTGGTCCTTTGCCGGAATTGTCGGCCATGCCGCCAAGCCGCTGCGACGACAGGTCCTCGATGTTGAGCGGTTTTGCCGGCAGGTCGTCGAGCCCGACGATCTGCCGCGCATTGACCGGCTCGAGTGCGAGCTGCGATTTGTAGATTTCAGCCAGCTTCTGCAGGCGCGACGGCTGGGTCAGCAGGCTCCAGTCGGCCTTGAGCAGGTCGATCGTGTCCTCCTCATAGCGGATCTGCGCCTCGATCTTCTGCACCGAAGCCAGCTGTTCCTCGGCCTCGCGCTTGGCCTTGTAGGTCAGGGCCGCGGCCGAGACCATGACGGCGATCAGGACTATGTCGCTGGTTCGAAACACGTATTCACCTCTCTCGCGGCGCCTGGATGCCGGGAAGCTTTGGAAGGCCGAAAATGGTGAGATCACCGGCGCGCGCCGGCGCCTCGGTGCGGATGGCGGTACGCAGCCTAGCCGAGCGCGCCCGCGGATTGGCAGCGACCTCGGCATCACCTGCCGTCACGCCGCCACCAGCCTTGCGGAAGGTCGCAGTGCGCGCGTGCGCCTCGGGCAAATGACGTGAGCCGGTGGCGACGTCGGCGCGGTCGGCGATGAAGCGCTTGACGATGCGGTCTTCCAGCGAATGGAACGTCACCACCGCAAGCCGCCCGCCGGGCTTCAATACCCGCTCGGACGCCATTAGGGCTTTGGCCAATTCGCCCAGCTCGTCATTGACGAAAATGCGCAGCGCCTGGAAGACGCGGGTGGCCGGATGAATCTTGTCCTTCGGCGCGCGGCCGATATGCGTTTCGATGGCGTCGGCGAGATCGAGCGTGCGCTCGAACGGACGTTTTTCGCGGCGTGACTCGATCATGCGGGCAATGCGCCCGGCATTCCGCTCTTCGCCGAGGAAGCCGAAGATGCGGGCAAGGTCGCCTATCTTGAACGAATTGACGACGTCGGCAGCACTCAAACCCGCCTGCGCCATGCGCATGTCGAGCGGCCCGTCCGTGCGGAACGAAAAGCCGCGCTCGGGCTGGTCGACCTGCATGGAGGAAATGCCGATGTCGAGGACAACGCCGTCGGCGCTTTCGACCTGTTCGTCCAGCGTCGAGAACGGCGCCTGCACCAGCCTCAGCCTGCCGCCGGATTGCTGTTCCAGGCCGCGCCCGGCGGCAATCGCATCGGGATCGCGATCGATCGCCACCACCGAGGCGCCGCTCGCCAGGATCGCCTTGGTGTAGCCGCCGGCGCCAAACGTGCCGTCGACGATCACATCGCCGGCTTTGGGTGAGAGCGCCTCCAGCACTTCGGCGAGGAGGACCGGAATGTGGCGGACCGGTCCGCCAACGGCGCTAAGATCATCGCCGTGATCCGCCATCATTCCGGCCGCTCCCCAGCCTTGGCCTCGTGAGCCTTCGTCCCCTGCCGAAGCTGCAAAAGCCGAGCGCGCGCCTGCGCCCCATAGGCGGCCAGCCGTCCAGGCTCCCAAACTTGAAAGAAATTGCCACGGCCGACAAAGGCCACTTCGCTCGTGATGCCCGTATGCTCGCGAATGAAATCGCTCATCGTGATGCGGCCATCCTGATCGAGCTTCAGGAACGTCCCGTCGCCATGGCAGAAGAACGACATATCGTCCGCCGTCTGCAAAAAAGGGTCTTCCAGCGCGATGCGCTGCTCGTAGCGGTCGAGCAGATCGAGCCCGCCGACATCCATCGCAGGCACGTCCAGGCCGCGCAGCGCATAGAGTTCCGAATAGCCGCGCTTCTGCACGACCGCGCGGAAATGCGCCGGAACGGAGACCCGCCCCTTCGCATCGATCCTGTTCACCGCGCTTGACAGAAACCGGTCCATGACACGCTGCAGCCGCTTCCGCCGCCGCACCCCTCTCCATGTTTTCGTCCGCGCCGAAGCGCGTCCCCTGCCGAAAATCCGCTTCGCTCCCAGCGGCAAAACGCCGCAAACGCACAGCCGCCGCGGCTGCCCGATTGGCGTACGCTTTACCCTGACGCGGAACGAAGGCTTTGGTATCGAAATGGGATATCATGGGGCACTATGGGCGTCAACGGGAACAGGCTTCACAAACGCGCGCGCCACAACCGGTGAGAGCAGCTCTGACAACACTCCCGTCTTTATCTCCCATTAAGCCTAACGAACCGTTTAGAGCGGGCTGGCCCAAGCGGAAGCGGCTTGCCGCGCATCACTGCCGCGAATAGCGTCGTCAGTCTTTTCGCTGAGCAACAAGGTCAGAAATCCATGTCCGAAACAGCCAGGTCCCGCGCGGCCTCCCTTGCCCATCTGCGTCGCGACGGACTTGTCAAAGGCGACCCCATCCCATTGCCGCTGACCATGGCCGCTATTTTCCACAACCCGGGCGACGGCGCCGGCTACAGTCAGTACGGCCGTTACAGCAACGCCACCTGGGATGCGGTCGAGCACATGCTGGCGCATCTGGAAGACGCGCCATGCGTCGGCTTCCCCTCAGGAATGGCGGCAATCTCGGCGGTGTTTTTCGGCCTGTTGAAATCCGGCGACCGCGTGCTTTTGCCTTCGGACGGCTACCATGCCACACGCGCGCTGGCCGAACGTTTCCTCAAGCCCTTCGGCGTCGCCTATGATCTGCGGCCGACAGCTACATTCCTCGACGGCGGCTTCGACGGCTACCGCCTTGTCTACGTTGAAACCCCGTCAAATCCGCGATTGGACATTTGCGACATCACAGCCGTCACCGAGGCCGCGCACCAAGCGGGCGCGATCGTCGTCGTCGACAACACCACGATGACGCCGTTCGGCCAGCGTCCGCTCGATCTCGGCGCCGACATCATCGTTGCTGCCGACACCAAGGCGGCCAACGGGCATTCCGACGTGCTGTTCGGCCATGTCGCCAGCCGCAATCCAGATATCATCGCGGCCGTCACCGGCTGGCGCGAGACCGCGGGCGGCATACCCGGCCCGTTCGAGGCTTGGCTGGTGCATCGCGGCCTGGAGACGCTGGACGTACGCTTCGACCGCATGTGTTCTTCTGCCGAGGTGATCGTGAAGCGCCTGAAAGACCATCGCGCCGTTAGCGGCTTGCGCTACCCCGGGCTGGAGGGCGACCCGTCGCACAACCTCGCCCGGGCGCAGATGGAGCGCTTCGGCTTCCTCGTGTCCTTCGAACTCCTCTCCCAGGAAAAGGCCGAGGATTTCATCAACAACTGCACGCTGATGCAGGCGGCAACGTCGTTCGGGGGTGTCCACACCTCCGCCGAGCGGCGGGCCAAGCGAGGAGATTCGGTTCCGCCCGGCTTCGTGCGCCTGTCGGTGGGCTGCGAGCCGGTGGAAGAACTCTGGCAGGCGATCGAGGCATCGCTGGACAAGATCGGCGTCTGAACTGGTGGATTAGGTCACCAAGTCGTCGGCGCCAATATCGCGCCTGCCGTGCAAAACGCGGACGATCTCGATCGCGTCTTCGCCCATGCGATACAGAGTGACATATTCGCCGACGATCAGATGACGAATGCCGGGCGCGATATCATCGCGCGGCGCACCTGAGAACGGGTGCAAGGTGAGCAGTGTCTAGCGCCTCTCCAAAGCGTCCACAAGGCGCATGGCTCCCTTTGGGCTATGTTCCGCAATGTAGTCACCGATGCCTTCGACATCTGATATCGCCTGAGGAAGCAGCCGATATTTCACTCTTCCGAGCCTGCAGCTTCCGACATCCTCTGATATTTGGCTCGCAGCCGGTCCATGAAGGGCTGGCCGTCCACCGCCGGTCCGCTGTCGATCCCCTCCTGAATCAGCCTGCGCAATTCCTCGACCGTGTAGCCGAGAAGATCGCGGCGGTCTTTCCATTGCCGCAGCGCATCACGGATGACTTCGCTGGCCGAGGCATATTCGCCGGCGGCCACGACATCGTCGACCGCCGCCGCCAGTTCCGGCGAAAGCGTGATGCTGCGTTTGTCGACGTGACCTATGATGCGCTCCTGATCAAACCATGACAATCATGGTACGATTAAATCGTACCAGCTTCAAGGATGCGTTTGTCTCGACCCCAGCATGCGTACTTGATTCAATCGCTCAAGCACCTGAATCGCCAGCTGCGCCCGAAGGCGCAGACTGCTGATCCAAAGGATTAATCGCGATATGGGGGAGAAATTGCCAGCTGGCCTGTAAGCCGGGTTTTGTATGGCCCTCGCCCCTTTCGGGGCGAGAACGTGGCGGCCATTCATCTTGGGCGCATGTTGCCATGCGCCTCACGCAACCTACCCGGACGGTGAGCCGGAAACAGCCCTCGAAGGTTTCCCCTCGCACCGTCCCTATTCGGTCTTGCTCCCGGTGGGGTTTACCGTGCCGCTCCTGTTGCCAGTCGCGCGGTGGGCTCTTACCCCACCCTTTCACCCTTGCCCCGATAAATCGTGGCGGTTTGCTTTCTGTGGCACTTTCCCTGGGGTCGCCCCCGCCGGCCATTAACCGGCACCGTGTCTCCATGGAGCCCGGACTTTCCTCACCCGCAGCCTTTCGGCTTTGCGGGTGCGGCCGCCCGGCCAGCTGGCAGAGCGTATAAAGGGGTTCACGTTCCAAAACGCAAATGAAAAAGCAGACTTATGCCGGCGATCCCAATGCCGCCAACTGCACCTTGACCTTGCCGCAATAGGCCGCCGACACCGGGTTCATCCGCGTCGCGGCATGGCCGGCATTGTATTTCAGGATCGTGCCGCAGGTGGTGCCGCCGCCGAGATTGCGCGCCATGGCAAGGTACTTCATGCCGTATTTGATGTTGGTGTCGGGATCGAACAGACCCTTGGCCGAGCCGCTATACCCCATCATCCGCGCCGTTGCCGGCTTGATCTGCATCAGGCCGATTTCACCCGCGCTGCCGACGATGTTCGGCCGGTAGTTGCTCTCGATCTTGATGACCGCCTGGGCCAGCGACACCGGCACGCCTTCGGCCGCAGCATAGCGGGCAATGATTGCCGAATACTGGCCGCCAAGCGCGGCTGCCGCAGTCGACTCCGCAGCGGTGCTTGGGCGGATCGATGCGGTCGTCGTCAGGTCGACGCTCTTCCTGTTGCGCTTAAAATGCCTCTTGGCCGTGGCTTTTCTGGCCTTCACCACGGCTGCTTTGCGCACTTTCGCGGTGGTTGCCCTTTTTGCTTTCGGGTTTGCCTTCGTCATGGTGGCCTTGGCGGGTGCGGCGATGAAGCCCTGGTCTGCCCTCTGGCTCACTGGTGCGGCATCGGCCGTGCTGAAGGCAAAAGTCATTACTCCGGCAGCAATAGCTGCCGTTACAACGGTCAATTTCTGCATGTGGTCCTGTTCTGTTTGGCCGCGCGAAGATCTTCACGCAGCAACGCCTAATCAATATCGGAGCATCCGGGGGGCTGGAGGTCCGATAACTTGCACGAACTGCCTTTGAGGGCGGAATTTGTGTCGAACAAGGCGAGGCAATTCACTTTCAGTGACAGGCTGTAACTTTGATATCAGGAAAAGATTATTTAGACGCAACTGACCTAAGGGAAGTCAGCAGGCTTTGCAGCGTGCTAGACGTAGAGCCGTCGGCGACGCCATCCACCAGGCGTGGTCGGAAATGCCGCTGAAAAGCTTCGACGACGATTTCGGTCTGGCGGTCGAAGACACCTGATATCTCGACGCCATAGCCATAGAGCGCCAGCATCGACTGCAGTGCCTCGACCTCGGCGCCGGTATCGCCGGCTTTCAGCACCGCGCCGCGCCGGACCGGCGCCGCAGGCACGAGATGGCCGACCCCGGCCGCAAACAGCGCCTTCCAGGGGAATTTCTCGCCCGGGTCGATCTTGCGCCCCGGCGCGATGTCGGAATGGGCAAGCACCCTTTGCGCCGTAATGGAATGGCGTTCGATGACACCAAGGCAAAGACGGATCACCGCTTCCACCTGCCGCTTGGGAAAGGCCGAATAGCCGAGCGAATGGCCGGGATTGACGATTTCGATGCCGACCGAACAGGAGTTGATGTCGCGACGACCGAACCAGGAACTTGCACCGGCGTGCCAGGCGCGGTCGCTTTCGCGCACCATCTGGATGATGCGACCGTTCTCATGGACGAGGTAGTGGGACGAGACTTCGCTTGCGGGGTCGCACAGCCAGGCTTCCGCGGCAGCACCCGTCGCCATGCCGGTATAGTGCAGCACGATCATGTCGGGCCTGAGCGTTTCGCGCCGCGGGCCGAAATTCGGCGATACCCTGACCTCCGCGCTTGGCTCGTCGGGCGGGAAGCCGCTCATGCGTGCCTGAGGCCCCGCTCGATCATTTCATAGGCCGCGTTGATCGCCGCGACCCTGGTCGTTGCAATCTTGATGAATTCCTGCGGCAGGCCGCGCGCGATCAGCCGGTCCGGATGATTGTCGGAGACCAGCTTGCGGTATCGCTTCCTGACCTCCTCGAACGGTTTCCCGCGCTCAATGCCGAGCACGATATAGGGATCGCCGGCGCCGAGATTGACGTGCCTGGCCAGGATGGCCTCATAGTGCACCTCGTCGATGCGGAAAATCTCGGCAATACGGTGCAGGAAAATCCCTTCGCGCTCATGCACCAGCCCGTCCGCCTTGGCGATATGGAACAGACCGTCGAGTATGTCTTCCAGCATGACGCAGTTCGAATGGCCCGAGCCGCACATCTGCGCCATACTCTCGGCATAGGTCTCGAACCCGGCGACGTCGCGCTTGGCCAGATCGTAAAGCCGCGCCACATTGCGGGTCTGTTCTCGCGGCACCTCGAATATTTCCTGGAACGCGCGAACCTCGTCCTGGGTGACGATGCCATCGGCCTTGGCCATCTTGGCTGACAGCGCAATCATCGCCACAGAGAAGGCGACGCGCCGGCGCAGATCGGCGTCACCGGAGAAAACCGTGCGCACGGCCTCGACCACATCGGCGACGCCGGACGTGGCTGAAGATGAAACGCGGTTGATGAAGTCGCCGAGGCGATCCCAAATCGACATGAGCGCTTATTAGGGCCGCCGGCCATCGCTATCAAGCCAAGACAGCGCCGCAGAGGGGATCGAATTCACGCAAGCAACCGACGCGCCAGATCCCAAACCGTAGGAAAGAGCCGGTTCAAGACCCTTGAGCCCCGAATCGACCTAAACGCAGGAAGGCCGGCGCGAAGCCGGCCTCCTCTCTCGTCACGTCAAAGTGACCGAGACTGCTGCTACTGCGCGGGGGCAGGAGCAGGTGTTGCCGGAGCCGGTTCTGCAGGCTTCGGTGCATCCGGCGTCGCCGGCTTCATGGGCTCGGCGGCTGGCGGATTGGTGCTCTGGGTGGTGGTGTTATCCGTACCGCTGTCGCTGCAGGCGGCAACGCCGAACAGGGCCAGGGCGGAAACGGAAGCAAGAATGAGCTTTTTCATGACATCTCTCCTTCAACACACGCTCACATTGCGGTGAACGGTCGAAGGCAAAATGCATCAAACGGCCATGAGTTTCGTAACGTTGCGTTTCCTGATGTAACATCCGCGCACTACCGATTGCGGGCCGGGCGATGCCGAACTAACAGTCTGGACCCAAATGCAATGCCGGAGTTCTGCGTGGACAAGAAATGGGATTTTTGGATCGACCGCGGCGGCACCTTCACCGACGTGATCGGACGTGATCCGCAAGGCGGTTTGCATCCCAGGAAATTCCTGTCGGAAAATCCCGAAGCCTATCCCGACGCGGCCATAGCCGGTATCCGTGAGCTTCTGGGGCTGAAATCCGGCACCGCTATTCCTCCGGGCCTGGTCGGTGACGTCAAGATGGGTACCACCGTTGCCACGAATGCGCTGCTGGAGCGCAAGGGCGACCGTGTGCTTTTGCTCATCACCAAGGGCTTTCGCGATGCGCTGAAGATCGCCTATCAAGCGCGGCCAGACATCTTCGCCAAGGAGATCATTCTTCCCGAACAGCTTTATGAGCGGGTCATCGAGATCGACGAGCGTGTGCGCGCCAATGGCGAGGTCGAGCGCTTGCTCGACATCGCCGCCTGCCGGCCCGCCATCGAACAGGCGAAGGCCGACGGCATCAATGCGGTGGCCATCGTCTTCATGCATGCCTGGAAATATCCCGACCACGAGAAGGCGGTGGCGAAAGTCTGCCGCAAGATCGGGTTCAGCCAAGTCTCGGTCAGCCATGAAGTCTCGCCACTGATCAAACTGGTCGGCCGCGGCGACACCACCGTGGTCGATGCCTATCTGTCGCCGATCCTGTCGCGCTATGTGCAAAGAGTAGCGGGAGAACTGGGCGCGACGCCAATCTCCCCACTTCTGGAGGGTGAGGAGCGGTCGGCCAAAGGCCGAGAAAAAGCCAACGATTTGGCTTTTTCAGCGACGAACGCCCGGAGCCATAGCGAAGGGCAGTCCGCAAAGCGGCCAGAGGGGGTCCTCTCGGAAGGCACCGCCAATGCGCTGAGCCCGGTCGATCCAACCCCACCCGGCGGCTCCGCCGCCACCCTCCCCTCGAGGGGGAGGGAAAACCCTCGCCTGATGTTCATGATGTCGTCGGGCGGGCTTACCGCCGCCGACATGTTTCAGGGCAAGGACGCGCTGCTGTCCGGCCCGGCCGGCGGTGTCGTCGGCATGGTCGAGACGGCGAAACTCGCCGGATTCGAGAAAGTCATCGGTTTCGACATGGGCGGCACCTCGACCGACGTCGCCCATTATGACGGCGATTATGAGCGCGCCTTCGACACCGAGGTCGCCGGCGTGCGCATCCGTGCGCCGATGATGCGCATCCATACCGTCGCTGCCGGCGGCGGCTCGATCCTGCACTACGAAGCCGGCCGTTTCCGCGCCGGCCCGGATTCCGCCGGCGCCAATCCCGGCCCCGCCGCCTACCGGCGCGGCGGCCCGCTGGCCGTCACCGACGCCAATGTCATGCTGGGCAAGCTGCAGCCCGATTTCTTCCCGGCAATTTTCGGCCCAGACCAGGACCAGCCGCTGGACGTCGCCGCCGTGCATAAAAAATTCGCTGCGCTCGCCGCCGAAATCGGCGATGGCCGCACGCCGGAAGCCGTCGCCGAAGGGTTCGTTACCATCGCGGTGGAAAACATGGCCAATGCTATCAAGAAGATCTCCGTGCAGCGCGGCTACGATGTCACCGAATATCTCTTGAACTGTTTTGGCGGCGCCGGCGGCCAGCATGCCTGCCTGGTTGCCGACGCGCTCGGCATGGAGGCGGTACTGATCCACCCCTTCTCCGGTCTGCTCTCAGCCTATGGTATCGGCCTGTCGTCGGTTTTCGCGTCGCGCCAGCAGGCGCTCCTGAAGCCGCTTGCCGAAGAATCCAGGACCCAGATCGGCAGCCTCGTCGGCACGTTGAAAAAAGCCGTCATCGCCGAATTGGCAGCGCAAGGCATCGCCGAGGACAAGATTGCGGCAAAGCCGGTGCTGCACATCCGCTATGACGGCACCGACACCACGCTGCCGGTGAATTTCGAAGGCGACTCGATCTTCCAGGCCAGGCGCGATTTCGAAATCGCCCACAAGGCGCAGTTCGGGTTCGTCTATGATGACAAGCCGATGATCGTCGAGACCGTTGGCGTGGAAGGCGCCGAGATCGTCGAGACCACGGCCGAAGCCGTTGCGCCCGCCGGACCGGCAATGGTTGAAGCGGGTGCGTCGGGAACGCGGCGCATCTACACCGAGGGCCGCTGGCATGAGGCCGGCATCCATCGCCGCGAAAACCTGCGCCCATCCAATCTGGTCCCAGGCCCCGCTTTGATCATCGAGCCGAACCAGACCATCGTCGTGGAGCCGGGCTGGCAGGCCGAAATCACCAACCTCAATCACGTCGTCATTCGCCGCACGGAACGGAAAGTTCGCACGGCTGCCCTCGGTACCGAAGCCGATCCGGTGATGCTGGAGGTCTTCAACAACCTCTTCATGTCGATCGCCGAGCAGATGGGCGTCACGCTGCAGAACACCGCCTATTCCGTCAACATCAAGGAAAGGCTGGACTTTTCCTGCGCCGTCTTCGACCGTCATGGAGCGCTGGTCGCCAACGCGCCGCACATGCCGGTGCATCTCGGCTCCATGGACCGCTCGGTCGAAACCATCATCCGGCTGAACTCCGGCGACATCCATCCCGGCGACGTCTTTGCGCTGAACGCCCCCTACAATGGCGGCACGCATTTGCCTGATATCACCGTGGTGACGCCGGTGTTTTCCCTCCCCCTTGAGGGGAGGGTGGCCGCGCAGCGGCCGGGTGGGGTCCTCTCAGAAGGCACCACAAGAGCGTCGAGCACTGCCGCAACGACCCCCTCCGGCGGCTCCGCCGCCACCTCCCCCTCAAGGGGGGAGGAAGTAATCTTCTACGTAGCCTCGCGCGGCCACCATGCCGATATTGGCGGCACGGCACCGGGCTCGATGACGCCGCTTGCCACCACGGTCGACGAGGAAGGCGTGCTGTTCGACAATTTCCGCGTTGTCGATCGTGGAAAATTCCGCGAGACGGAGTTGCACACGCTGCTCACCGACCACGCCTATCCTGCCCGCAACCCACACCAGAACATCGCCGACCTCAAGGCGCAGATCGCCGCGAATGAAAAGGGCGTGGCGGAATTGCGCAAGATGGTCGCCCATTTCGGCCTCGACGTCGTCGAAGCCTATATGGGCCATGTCCAGGACAACGCCGCCGAAAGCGTGCGCCGCGTGCTGGAGCGGCTGCCAGATAGTTCCGAGTACGAATACCCGACCGACACTGGCCAGGTGATCAAGGTGAAGATTACCGTCGATCGGCAAAAGCGCGAGGCGACCGTGGACTTCACCGGAACGTCGAAGGTCGAGAAGAACAATTTCAATGCGCCCGAGCCCGTCGCCCGCGCAGCCGTGCTCTATGCCTTCCGTGTCATGGTCGAGGACATGATCCCGATGAATGCCGGCTGCCTGCGGCCGATCAACATCATCATCCCCGACGGCTCGATGCTGAAGCCCGCCTACCCCGCCGCCGTCGTCGCCGGCAATGTCGAGACCTCGCAGCATGTCACAAACGCCCTGTTCGGCGCCATGGGAGCCATGGCCAATGCGCAAGGCACGATGAACAACCTGACCTTCGGCAACAAGCAGTACCAGTATTACGAGACCATCTGCTCCGGCTCGCCGGCAGGCCGGATGAACTCCGGCCGCGGCTTTGCCGGCACATCCGGCGTCCACACCCACATGACCAATTCGCGCCTCACCGATCCGGAAGTGCTGGAACTGCGCTTTCCCGTCATGCTCGAGGATTTCCACATCCGCGAAGGTTCCGGCGGCAAAGGCAAATGGAGCGCCGGCGACGGCACCAGGCGCACCATCCGCTTCCTCGAAAAGATGGAATGCGCCATCCTGTCCTCGCACCGCAACCGCCCGCCGCAAGGCCTCGATGGCGGCGGTGACGGCGAGGTCGGCTCGACCAAGGTCCGCCGCCAGGACGGCAGCGTCGAGACGCTGAAGGCCTGCGACCAGACCGTGCTCGACGCCGGCGACGCCGTCATCCTGACGACGCCGACGCCGGGCGGGTTTGGCAAGCAATGACGGAGTCTTGCTAGGTGCCGATCAACGGACAATCTGGGCGCGCGAGAATTGCGTTTTGAGGATAAGTACCCATGACCGGGTGACGAACATTCCTGAGGTACTCGGCCGGCGATCTGAGCTTCAACCCGAACTTTTCGGACTCGTTGATGGGATGGCCGATCGGCTGTATCCGCCTTTGCAACCAGTAATGGGGTGGTTAGCCTGGCTGCAGCGGATGCGTGGCGAACTCTTAAAGCTGCCCATTTTGCCGACAGATTTAAGTCACATTAAACGGCCTTTCAATGGGACTCGACTCATCGACCTGCCGGCGTGATAGTCCGCTTGGGTTGAGGGTTTGGCCATGACAGCAGACGTAGAGATGCTAGGTCCTACTATGGACCGCTATTTGACCGAAAACAAAGCTGCTGCGTGCATCTCGATCAAGGCTTCTATCGCCATGCTGAGGGATCGAACTGGCACCATTCTCTCCGACGTTGATCTGGAACAGTTCATCGGGACGATCGCAACAACACTCGGCAAAGCCATCCTGTTCGACCACCATGGCGACAAGGCCTTCAGACTTGGTGCAGGCTGATGCGCAAGACTTTTCACGGATTCTACGAGCCTACGGCGGCAGAGTTTGAAAAAATCTGGTCAGAAGGGCTGCTCGTTCCCGACACCAATGTGTTGTTGCATCTTTTCAGATTCAGGCCGAAACAACGGGCGGAGGTCCTGGCTGCATTCCAATCGTTTGGTCAAAGGCTTTGGCTGCCGCATCAGGTAGGTCAGGAGTTTCAGTTGAACTGGCGCTCGGCCGACAGTTCCAACAGAGGCGAGTATCGAAAACTGAAGGACAAGCTCGCGACGAAAAAAGGGGAAGTCGAATCTCTCGTGAGCGCTTTCAGTCGATACGATCCGTGGCCCGCTGGTTCTGGGATGAAGAATATCGGTGGGTTCTTCGATCACCTCGCGAAAGAGGTTGACGATGCCGTCGGCGAGCTCCCCGACGCCCAAGGCGTGTTTGCTGCTGTGACAGATCTATTTGAAGGAAAGGTCGCCGATCAGCCCAAAGATATAGAGGGTCGCGCTAAGGAGGGAACTCGGCGTGCAGCTGCCGAGATACCTCCCGGCTACATGGACAAGCGACCGGGCGACTATCTCATTTGGGCCGAGATGAAGCAAAAGGCCAAATCGACCAATGCACCGATCCTCTTCATCACAGACGACGCCAAGGAGGATTGGTGGCTTATCCAGTCCGGAAAGACAGTAGGTCCGCGCCCTGAGTTAAGGCAGGAATTTTTCGCAGAAACTGGACAGCTGTTTTACTCTTATGCGCCAGCGCGATTCCTGGCGCTGGTTGCAGACCGCACGAAAAATATCGTCTCGCCCGAGACGGTGAAGGAGATGCGGCGAGCTGAACTCGACGCCGTCGCTTCGTCGTGGGCGCATGCTGCGAACTCGCTGAAAAACCGCTCTGTTGAGTGCACAGCAGAACCTGAGCGTTTTATACGGCTGTTGATGAGGTACTGCAATTTTGTGGGAATGCGGGACAGCATCGGGAATGGCTCAGACCGGGCGGAAGGTATTCGACTGGAAATGGAGAAACTGAGGGTTGAACTTTTTTCGCTTCTTAAAGCCGAGACGTTGGAAGAAAGAGTTGGCGTATTTAATGAGTTTGTCGGCTTGGGTGTCAGAGCTCTTCCAGGTCGATGGGGTCATGAAGGGGACGCAGCGCGGTCCAGACTTCAAATGCTTTACGACAAGGCCCATCTCTCGGCCATATCGGATGGTTCACCGTCTGCTTGGGGACCTGGAGATTGAAGCGTTTGGAGGCATAATCCACCATAGCCACAAACATCCCGCCGGTAAAAGGGGCGGGTGATGGCCTTGCGTAGAGCAGCATAGTCCGACAAGCCTGCGTCATTCAGGACAACGATCTCGCCGTCGATAATTGCGCCAGCATGACCTCTATTTCGTCGCATTCGATCTGCTGCACCTTAACGGCCATGACTTGCGGGGTATGGACCTCGACGACCGCCGCGGGCTCAGTTCATTCAATGGAACGGGACAGGCCCGGCGCAGCGGCCTATAGCTGGTAAGCCGGGCTAGACGCTGTGGTGTCACGAGGTCTAGCGGGGATGAATACCAGGGATGCATGGAGGGTGACGTGCTAGAAGAAACCGAAGAGCTTCTTTTCCAGTCAAACTTGGTGCGCCGGGTCAAGAACCTCGCGCTCGGTCCGACGACGCCTTCAAACGCCCTGGTCCCTCTTTACGAGGCAATTTATAATTCAATTCACGCCGTTCAAGATCGCTTCCTACAGGAGTGGGTGAGAGGCGGCCGGATCGGCGTCTCAATTTTCATGGATAATGGCGCTCCAAGCGTTGAAATCAGAGACAACGGAATCGGCCTAGACAACGATAATTTCACGTCTTTTCGGACCTACGATAGCGATCACAAAGCTAAGCGTGGTGGCAAAGGAGTTGGCCGGCTCTCCTGGCTTAAAGTTTTCGATTCCGCCGAGGTCACGAGCGTCTTTGCGCTGGCCGGAGAACTGTATGTTCGGCACTTCTACATTTTGCTGGACAACCTTAGACCGATTCAACAGCACACAGTGAAGCCGGCTCCAGATGGCCAGATCGGCACGGTCGTTAAGCTCATTCGAATGAAACCGGAATATGCGCGACATATGCCGTCACGCACCGATACCATTTTACGGAAAATTGCGGCTCACTTCCTACCCTACCTTGTTTCAAAGGCGAAACCGTCCATAACGATCGAGACCGCGACTGAGAGCTACGATCTAGGCGAGTTTTTGGGTTCCCAAGGAGTAGAACTGGGAGAGCTCGACTTCCCAGTTTCTGAGACCGAGGAGCTGCATCTTGAACACAATCTTCTTCGGCAGGGCGTCCTCGAAGGCAAGGTAAGTCATACGCTGTATCTTGCGGCCCATGATCGAGTGGTAGCATCCTTCGACATCGGCTTGGCGCTCGGCCTAGCGACATATATCGAACGCGACGGACAGCGTTATGCCTATGCAGGCGTTGTGAGTGGAAGCCTTCTGGATGAGGCTGTGAATTCGGAAAGGACAGCATTCGACCTGGATGCGGAAACCATCGAATTGACAAAGAGGGGGGCACTTGCTGAGATCAAAATTATCTTAGGCCCGCAACTCGACAGGGTCATAGACAAGCAAACAGATCTCTTGCGAAATGTGGTCAAAAAATATCCTCGCTTTTCATATCTGCTGAGCAATCCCAGGGATTTCGTGGCCGATAAAATCCCGCGCAATTTTCGCACTTCCGAACAAATCTACCAGCATCTGGCATTGTACGATTTTCGGGAGAACCGCGACATTGAACGTAAGGTCGAGGTGCTCTCGAAAGAGAAAGTCTCTGATGAAGATCCGGTCCAAAGCGGTGTTCAAGCTATTGTGAGCCGGTTGACAGCCCAAGAATTCTCAGTGCTTGCGGACTATACGGTACGAAGAAAGGTGGTGTTGGACCTGTTGGAAAGAAGGCTGGGCTACCGGCCTGACGGCACAATGAAACAGCATGCGGAGGAGGCTCTGCATAGCTTCGTCGTTCCTATGAGGGTTACGAATAGCGAAATCCATATCGACAAGCACAACCTTTGGATCATCGATGACAAACTTACGTACTATGAGCATTGGGCCTCGGACAAAAAGCTGAAAACCCTTTTGGCCGAGAGCGATTCAGGCAGTCGGCCGGACGTTCTCCTGTTCGGAGGCAGAACTGCCTATCACCGCCCAGGAACTGACCAACCGGTCGTCATCATTGAATTTAAAAAGCCGGTTCGAAACGACTACAATGATGACGAGAATCCATTCACTCAGATCTACGGCTATATCGAGGAGCTTCGCGCTGGCAAAGTCCTGGACCGGTCTGGCGGCCTTATCCAAGAGATTTCGGAAACCACACCGTTCTTTTGCTACATCATCGCGGACCTAACACCCAATCTCCGAAAATGGTTGAGGATGGCCCAGATCAACGTCCCGCTACCCGGAGGCGGCGGGTTCTACGGCTATAACGATGACTATAAGGCATTCATTCAAGCGCTGAGCTACCGCTACGTGCTGAAAGACGCACGAATGAGAAACGAGGCGTTCTTCAAGCAACTCGGTATTTGAAAGCTGATCGCGGCCGCCGGCCGAGAGTAGCTTTCTGATGCCAAATGAAGTTGCGCGGAGGTGCCAAACGATTTTGCGCGCTACAGCCTGAACTCGCGTCAACAGGCTGTCACCCGCCTGTCATGCCCCTGAGTTACCCGCTTGCGGCAAAGCAAATGGGGAATCACTTTGCCATGACGGACGTCTCCTCGGATCTCGTTTTTCGCCGCGGCAAGGAAGTTGGAAAGGCCGTCTACCAGAACCGCCCGCTGTCGAAGGCCGGCCTTTCCGAACGGCTGTTTGCGCTTCTGTTTTCCGGTCTCGTCTATCCGCAGATCTGGGAAGACCCTGAAGTCGACATGGAGGCCATGCAGCTTGGCCAGGGCCACCGCGTCGTCACCATAGCGTCGGGCGGCTGCAACATCCTCGCCTACCTCACCCGCTCGCCTGAACGCGTCGATGCGGTCGACCTCAACGCCGCCCACATCGCCTTGAACCGGATGAAGCTGGAGGCGGTGCGGCATCTGCCCTCGCAGGGCGATCTGTTCCGTTTCTTCGGCGCCGCCGACACCAACCACAATTCGCAAGCCTATGACCGCTTCATCGCGCCGCATCTCGACCCGGTCAGCCGCCACTATTGGGAGCGTCGCAGCTGGCGCGGCCGCCGGCGCATCACCGTCTTCGACCGCAATTTCTACCAGACCGGCCTGCTCGGCCTGTTCATCGCCATGGGCCACCGCATCGCCAAATTCTTCGGCGTCGATCCCGCCGGTCTCATGGCGTCGAAGAGCCTCGCCGACCAGCGCCGCTTCTTCAACGAAGAGCTGGCGCCGGTCTTCGACAAGAAGCTGTTGCGCTGGGCTACCTCGCGCAAGGCCTCGCTGTTCGGCCTTGGCATTCCGCCGGCGCAGTACGATTCGCTGATCACCTCGGGCGATGGTTCGATGGCCAGCGTGCTGAAGGCCCGGCTGGAAAAGCTCGCTTGCGATTTTCCGCTGAAGAACAACTACTTCGCTTGGCAAGCCTTCGCCCGTCGCTATCCCAATCCGGGTGAGGCCGCCCTGCCCGCCTATCTAGAAGAGGCCAACTACAAGGCGATCCGCAACAATGTCGATAGCGTCGGCATCCACCACGCCAATCTGATCGAATTTCTGGCCGGCAAGGACGCAAGCACCGTCGACCGTTTCGTCCTGCTCGACGCGCAGGACTGGATGACGGACGACCAGCTCAATGCCCTTTGGTCGGAGATCACCCGCACCGCCTCGGTCGGCGCCCGAGTCATCTTCCGTACCGCCGCCGAGCCCAGCCTGCTGCCGGGCCGCGTCTCGATCTCGCTGCTCGACCAGTGGACCTACGAGGACGAGGCCTCGCGCGACTGTTCGGCCCGCGACCGCTCGGCCATCTATGGCGGCTTCCACCTCTATGTGAAGCGCGCGGCATGAGCGCGAGCGAGCCGCCGGCCGACCATGCCGAACTGATGGACGGCGTCTACCGCTGGCAGCGCCACATCTACGACCTGACCCGCAAATATTACCTGCTCGGCCGCGACCAGATGATATCCCGGCTGGATGTGCCGGCGAATGGCAGAGTGCTCGAACTTGGCTGCGGCACCGGCCGCAACATCGCGCTTGCCGCCCGCCGCTATCCCGACGCCCGCCTCTACGGCCTCGACATCTCGGCTGAGATGCTGGAGACCGCCGGCAAGGCGATCGGCCGCGACGGCCTGTCCGGCCGCGTCGTGCTGGCGCGCGGCGACGCCACCGATTTCGACGCCAAGACGCTGTTCGGCATCGAGCGCTTCGACCGCATCTTCGTGTCCTATTCGCTGTCGATGATCCCCGGCTGGGAAAAGACGGTTTCAGCAGCCCTTGCGGCACTCGCACCCGGCGGCTCGCTGCATGTCGTCGATTTCGGCCAGCAGGAAGGCTTGCCCAACTGGTTCCGGACATTGCTGCGCGGCTGGCTCAAGAAATTCCATGTCACGCCACGTGAATCATTGCGCGAAGTCTTGGAATCGGAATCTCGGCGAACCGGCGCAAGCTTCTGTTTCCGCGCGCTTTATCGCGGCTATGCCTGGCTGGCGGTCGTCAAGATCGCGCACTCTTACCTCCCCCTCGATGGGGGAGGCCGCGCCGAAGGCGCGGGTGGCCAGGCACCCCGCCCCGGCGCTACGCGCCGACCCTCCCCATCAAGGGGAGGGTAAAGGGAGCTAGCGCAGTGCCTTCATCAGCGCGCCGACCATCACCTGCGGCCGGTAGCCGAGCTTGGCCGGCGTCAACCCCAGCCGCACCACCACCAGTTGCTCCGACGGGATGATGGCGACCGTCTGGCCGTCATGGCCCTCCATCCAGTAGGTATCGTTGGGCAGGCCGGCGGCGACGCCGGCGCCGGGATTTCCTTCGTCCCCCGGGGCTTCGATCCAAAGTTGCCCCTTGCCGTAGACTTTCGAGGCCGGTGCCGGTTCGCGCATCCAGTCGACGAAACCGGCCGGCAGGATCTGGTTGCCGTTCCAGACGCCGCCCTGCAGCAGGAATTGGCCGAACCGCGCCCAGTCATGCCCCGTGGCATAGAGGTAGGATGAGCCGACAAAGGTACCCTCCTCGTCGGTTTCGAGCACCGCGCTTTGCATGCCGAGCGGCCCGAACAGCGCTGCCCTTGGCCACATCAGCGCCTTGTCCTTGTCGCCGATAGCATCCTGCCACAGCCGCGACAGCATCACCGCCGTGCCGCTCGAATAGGAAAAGACCTTGCCGACGTCGCCGGTCAGCGGCTTGGCCTCGGCGAAGCCCGCCATATCCGGTTCGAGGTAGAGCATGCGCGTCACATCGGCAACGTCGCCATAATCCTCGTTGAACTCGAGTCCGCTCGACATCGCCATCATATCGGCAAGGCTGATGGCGGCGCGGCCGTCCGCCTTCCATGAGCCGAACAGGCCCTGATTGGTCACCGCCATCTTGCCGTCCTTGACCAGCGTGCCGACGAGCGCGGCGTTGACTGTCTTGGTCATCGACCAGCCCAGCAGCGGCGTTTTCGCCGAAAAGCCGTCGCCATAACGCTCCGCAACAATGCGGCCATTTTTGACCACCACCACGGCGCGCATGCCGATGCCGGTCATCGCCGCACCGTCGAGGATCTTGTTGATTTCGGGATTTTGCGAGGCATCGACTCGATCTCCCTCGGGCCACAGATCGCCCTTGGTGGCCGCCGACGCCTCGGCAGGGATTGACGTGCGCCGTGCCTTGCCGACGTCGCCATCAGGAACCGAGGCGCAACCCAGGCCGGCGCGCGCAACAGCAACGCTCTTGCCGAGGAAGCCAAGCAGCCCGGCCGAGACGGTCCCCCTGTTCTTGTCGACCGACACCTTCATCAGCCTGAGAAGCGGATGGCCGGGCGCCTGCACGTCGATGGCAAGCACCTCATTGGGATCACGGCCGGCGATAAAAACATTCGAGCAGACAATCTTGGCGGAATAGCCGGAACCGACGCGGATCAGTTCGGGCGGCGCGACGTAGAGCCAGGTAAACAGGGCGGCTATGGCCAACACGACCAGGCCGAGCAGCCATTTGATGATCTTCACGGCGATCCGCATCTTTCCGTCCCTGCTTTTCCGCTGCCCGTGGCTTGCGGCCCGATTTATGTCATCGATTTGCCGCCATTGCTTCCGCAAAATCGGTGTTCTTGTCGAGCGCCGTCAACCTGTTATCAACCATGATCGGCGATCACTGGTGCACGTCGCCCAAAAGTGCGCAGCGGTTTTGGAACAACGACATGCACGAAAATAGCGTATCAGGCGATGCTGTGGGGCGATCGCCTGAGGGGCACCTGCAACGACAACCCAACAGCGACCGGCTGATTCCGGCTCGGGAAATGCGATGCGCCGTTTCGCGGCCCTCATCACGTTGACGCTGCTGGCCGCCTGCTCGACCGCCGGCGATCTCGTGCCCTCGATGTCGCCATCCAGCAGCCCGACGGTTGCCGTGCGCGCACCGCGTTTCGAAGACTCCAAGCCGCATGAATGGGATAGCGGCGCGCCTTGGAACTATGCCGTTCACGGCACCGACGTCTCCAAATACCAGACCTCGGTCGACTGGCCGACGGCCAAGGCCAGCGGCATCTCCTTCGCCTTCATCAAGGCGACCGAGGGCGGCGACCGTTTCGACGAGTATTTCAACGAGCATTGGTCGCGCACCAAGGCCAATGGCATTCCGCGCGCGGCCTACCATTTCTTCTATTTCTGCACGCCTGCCGCCACCCAGGCGCGCTGGTTCATCCAGAACGTGCCCGTCGACCGCTCGGCCATGCCGCCGGTGCTCGACATGGAGTGGAACCCGCAATCGCCGACCTGCCGGCTGCGCCCGGATTCAGCG
Organism: Mesorhizobium sp. M0058; assembly: GCF_040323095.1. Classification (NCBI taxonomy): domain Bacteria; kingdom Pseudomonadati; phylum Pseudomonadota; class Alphaproteobacteria; order Hyphomicrobiales; family Phyllobacteriaceae; genus Mesorhizobium; species Mesorhizobium sp. M0058. Next base: position 151,572 of record NZ_JAMYUQ010000006.1, on the reverse strand, counting down.
ACGGTGCGGGCCGAAATGACCACCTTTCTCGAGATGATCGAGCGGCACTATGGCAAGAAGCCGATCATCTACACCTCGGTCGACTTCTTCGACGATAACGACCTTGCGACCTTCCGCGGCTATCCCTACTGGCTGCGCTCGGTGGCCGGCCACCCCCGCCAGAGGTACGGCAGCCACCCTTTCACCTTCTGGCAATACACCGGAACCGGTATCGTGCCCGGCATGAACGGCAAGTCCGATATCAACGTCTTCAACGGCACTGAGGCAGCCTGGAAAAAGTGGCTGCGGCAGAACACCCGTTGACACCGGCTCTACCGCCTGCTTTTCGACGTCCCATGCGCACCTACCTGCAGCCACTGGGATATTTACGCCGGAAACAGTCGAAGAGCCGCCTGCGCTCCGGGCTGCTCGCGGCCCTGCTGCTCGGCGCTACGGCGATGCCGGCGGCGGCGCAGGAATGCGGCGGCGACTTCGAAACCTGGAAGCAAGGCGTGGCGGCGGAAGCCAAGGCAGCCGGTGTCGGCGCTGTCGGCCTTAACGCGCTGGAGGCCGCCACCATCGACGACAAGGTGCTCGCGCGTGACCGCGCCCAGGGCGTCTTCGCCCAGACCTTCATTCAGTTCTCCAACCGCATGATCTCGGCCTACCGGCTGAAGCAGGGCGCGGCCAATCTGAAGAAATACGCCGAAATCTTTGCGCGCGCCGACCAGCAGTTCGGTGTCCAGGCGCCGATCATCACCGCCTTCTGGGGGCTGGAGACCGATTTCGGCGCCGTACAGGGCGATTTCCACACGCTGAGCGCCTTGGTGACGCTGTCGCATGACTGCCGCCGCCCGCAGCTGTTTCGGCCGCAACTGCTGCCGCTGTTGACGCTGATCGATCGCGGCGTCGTTCCGGCCGACGTCACCGGCGCCTGGGCCGGCGAGATCGGCCAGACGCAGATCCTGCCTTCCGACTATCTCGCGCGCGGCGTCGACGGCGACGGCGACGGCATCGTCGACCTCAGGCGCAGCGTACCCGACGTGATCATGACCACGGCCAACAAGGTGCTGTCGCGCGGCTGGAAACGCGACCAGCCGTGGATCGAGGAAGTGCGCGTGCCCGAGGACATGCCCTGGGAGCAGACCGGCCGCACCAACAAGCTGCCGCTGTCTCAATGGGCCGCGTGGGGCGTCACCAATCCCGATGGCACGCCGCTGATCGACAATGGCCTGAAGGCCGGCCTGGCGCTGCCGATGGGCCGCAAAGGTCCGGCCTTCCTCGCCTACGACAATTTCGACGTCTATCTCGAATGGAACCAGTCCTTCACCTACGCGCTGACCGCCGCCAACTTCGCCAGCCGGCTGGCCGGGGCAAAGCAGTTCGACCCGCGCAATCCCGAAACCGGGCTCAATGGCGACCAGATGAAGGAATTGCAGACCAAGCTCGAAGCCAGGGGCTATGACGTCGGCACCGTCGACGGCATTCTGGGCACCAACACCCGCGAAGCCATCCGCAAGGAACAGATGCGGCTCGGCATGCCGGTCGACGGCTGGCCGACGCCGGAGCTTTTGGGGAAACTGTGAGTAGAATCTGCCCAAGCTGGGTTCCTTATTCCCTACTCCTTGCCCGGACGAAGTCGATAAATGCCCGCAAAGCCGGGGGGACGTGCCTCGAACTCGGGTGATACAGGAAGAAGCCTGGAAAGCTGGGCGACCAGGGCTCTAGAAATCTCATCAGCCTGCCCGCATTGATCCAGGACTGGACCTGATAGTCGATCATGTAGGCAACGCCTGCTCCACCCAGCGCCGCGTTCAGCATCAGCTCGGTGTCGTTAACAGTCAGGCTGCCCTCGACGGCGATTTCCAGAGACCGTTTGCCGCGCGCGAACTCCCATCGATAGAGGTTGCCGCCACCAGGCCACTGGAATGTTATGCATTGGTGCTGATGCAACTCCTGCGGATGGCGCGGTATGGCCCGATTTTCGAGATAGACGGGAGCGGCCACCGCCGCCATCTGCAAATCCCCGCTCAGTTTCACTGCCACCATGTCCTTCTCCAGCCGCTCGCCAAGCCTGATTCCGGCATCGAACCGTCCTCGAACAATGTCGGTCAGCGTATCGTCGACGATGACGGTCAGCGCGATATCAGGATAGGCGCGTTGGAAGTCGCCAAGGATCGGGCCGATGAACCGCACCGCGGCAACACGCGGCACGTTTATTCGTAGCGAACCCGCCGGCCGATCACGCGCGGCTTGAATGTCCGCTACGGCGCCCTCCAGCTCTTCGAACGCAACGGCAAGGCGCGCAAACAGCGTCTCGCCGGCACCAGTGGGTGAAACACTACGCGTCGTGCGATTCAGCAACCTGATGCCGATGCGAGCCTCCAGTTGCCGAATCGACTGGCTGAGCGCCGGCGGGGAAACACGCAGCCGGGCGGCGGCGCGGACGAAACTACGCTCTTCCACGATTGCGGCGAATGCCTTGAGCTCGGCGAATTCAGAACCGCGCATTGTGTATCCCTAGATTAACAAGCTAGTCAGATAATAGGCCATTATCTGATCAGTTGCATGGCCCTATTTCTCGACTAGCGGACCCGTCAGATGAAACCGGCACGGGCCTGAATGATTGAAGGAAACGTATCATGCCCAAGTCCTTGCAAGGCAAAACCGCACTCGTCACCGGCAGTTCGCGCGGCATTGGGCGAGCCATCGCCGAAGGACTCGCCTCCAAGGGCGCTGCCGTCGTCGTCAACTATGTCGGCAACCACGAAGCCGCTGACGAGGTCGTGGCCGCCATCGCCGGCAGGAGAGGAAAGGCGATCGCCGTCCAGGCCGACATATCAAGCGTCTCGGATATTCATCGCCTGTTTGACGAGGCTGAGAGTGAGTTCGGCGCGATCGACATCGTGGTTGCCAATGTCGGCGTCGCCGTCATCAAGCCTCTGACGGAGGCAACCGAAGCCGATTTCGACCATGTCTTCGGCACCAATGCCAAGGGCACCTTCTTCGTGCTTCAGGAAGCAGCGCGCCGTGTGCGAAACGGTGGCCGCATCATCGCGGTCTCCACCGGCGGCACCAAGATGTTCTTCACGCAAACGGCGCTCTATCTCGGCAGCAAGGGCGCCGTCGAACAATTCGTCCGTGTGCTCTCGCGTGAACTCGGACCGCGCGGCATCACCGTGAATGCGCTGTCGCCTGGCTTCACCGACACGGACCTGCTTCCCGAGCGCGATCGCGCCGTGGCGGCCGGCATGTCTCCATTTGGCAGGATCGGCGCGCCCCGCGACGTTGCCGATGTCGCGGTCTTCCTGGCCAGCGACGAGGCCCGCTGGCTGACCGGCGAGAATATCCAGGCCGGTGGAGGCGTCGCCTAATCCGCCATTGTCTCCAGGCTGGCGAATCCCTGCGGCGCATCGCCTTCATCGAAGGGTGTCGTCACCTCGACGAAGGTATCGGGATAAAAGCCGTTGAAGCGGGTTCTCAGCGACAGCGAATAGGCACCGATATGGCCGATCTCGATCCAGTCGCCGGTGTCGACGGTTTCCGGCAGCCAGAACGGCCGCGACAGGATGTCGACGGAATCGCAGGTCGCGCCGCAGACCTTGAACGGCACGATGTTCTTCTCCTCGCCATTGCGCGAGCGGATCGCCGGATCGGGGATGAAGCGGGCCGGCAGTGTGATCTTGCCGGTCCAAGAATCCGACAGCGACGCCCAGATGCCGTCATTGATGTAGAGCCGCTTGCCCTTGCGCAGCAGCACCCGCACGATCAGCGAGAGGCAGCGCGCCACGATCACCCGGCCGGGCTCGGCCACCAACGGGATCTGGTCGAACTGGTATTCCCTGAGGTCGCCCGACAGCCGCGACATGATCTGGCCGAGCGACGGCATCTCGATCTGCTTGCGATTGGGGTCATGGCCGTACTCGGCGGGAAAGCCGCCGCCGACATCGAGCCCCGCAATGTCGAAGGTCAGCCGGTTGCGCACCCAATCGGCGGAGGCCAGCGCCCGTTCATAGGTGTCGGGATCCTCGATCTGGCTGCCGACATGGAAGCACAGGCCGACCTTGTAGCCGGTGCGGTTGAGCCGCTCGGCGAGTTCCACCGCATAGGCCGGCCCGGCGCCGAATTTCTTCGACAGTTCATAGGCCGCCGAACCCTTGGTCTGGATTCGCACGAACACGCTGATGGAGCCCGGATCGATGTCAAGCGCCCGCACCACCCGCGTCAGCTTGGTGATCTCGTCCTCATGGTCGAGCGAAATGACGCGGATGGCGTATTTTTCCAGCGCAAGCTTGATGTCCGACTGCGCCTTGACCGGATGCATGTAGAGCATCTCGGCGTCGGGTGAGACGGCGCGCACTGCGGCGAACTCGCCGGGCGAGGCCACATCGAAGGCGGTGACGCCGGCTTCGACCAGCGCCTTCAGCACGATCTGCTCGCCATTGGTCTTGACTGCGTAGGCTGTCTTGCCGGGAAACATGCCCATGAACTGTTTGGCATCCGCCTTCAGCACCTGCGGGCGAAAGCAGTAGACCGGATCGTCCGGCCGAAGCGCCAGCGCCGCCTCGCGGGCATTCTCGAATCGCTGCATGGACGAATCCCCTGACTTCTCGGCTGCGCACAATTAATCCAAGCTAGCGGCCAAAGAAAACAATTCTGTGTCTGGCGGGCACTGACCCAGCGGCGCACCCTCTGGCAGCATTGTTGCCAGCAATCAGGTTTCGGGTGGCTCTTGTCGCCGGACCCGATATGCCTTCTGCCTGAGTGGCTGGCATTGATGCCGCGGGGAAGGACGTTCACGATGGCAATAGCCACGACAGCCGTGCAGCGCGGACCGATGACGCTGAGGGACTGGGGACAGCTTCTGCTGCTCGGCGCCATCTGGGGCGGCTCGTTCTTCTTTGCCCGCATCGCCGTTGCCGAAATGCACCCGCTGGTGCTGGTGCTGTTTCGCGTTGCCATTGCGGCCATTGCACTGCAGCTCTATCTCGGCATTCGCGGTCCGTCCTTCCGCCTCGCCTTCCCGCATGCCGGCCTGTTTTTCCTTTTGGCGCTCGCCAACAATGTCGTCCCGTTCTCGCTGATCTTTGCCGGCCAGACCGCGCTTGGCGCCGGCGTCGCCTCGGTGCTCAATGCGACGACGCCGTTCTGGACGCTGATCCTCGCCAACGCGCTGACAGCGGACGAAAAGCTCTCCTGGAACAAGCTTGCCGGCATCGGGCTCGGCATCGCCGGCACCGCTGTCATGATCGGCCCCGGCCTGCTGGCCGGGCTCGGCGGCCCGGTCTGGGCGAAATTCGCGCTGATCGGCGCCTCGCTGTCATACGCCGTCGCGCTGATGATTGCCCGCCGCTTCAAGGGCGTGCCCTCGCCGGTCATCGCCACCGGACAATTGACGGCGTCGACCATCATCATGATCCCGGTGGTGCTGCTCACCTATGGCCCGGCCGGCCTGTTCTCGGCCTCGCCGCCGGTCTGGACGGCGGTGCTGGCGCTGGCGCTGCTCTCCACCGCCTTCGCCTACATCCTCTATTTCAACCTCGTCGCCTCGGCCGGCGCCACCAACGCCTCGCTGGTCACGCTCATCGTCCCGGCCAGCGCCATCCTGCTCGGCCTCCTGTTCCTCGGCGAGCGGCTCGCTCTGTTCGAGTTCTGCGGCATGGCACTGATCGCGCTTGGCCTGTTGACGATCGACGGGCGGTTGTTTGGTCGGCGCTAATGCCTGTCGACCAAAAGTGCGCAGCGGTTTTGGGACAACGACGCGCTTTAGGTCTGGTAGCGCTGCCATGCCTCGCTTTCGCCACGGCCGCGTCACAATTTATTCACAGGCTGCCAGCGGCTTTTGCCGAAGAGTTTCAATGCCTAACGACAGGTGGCAGGTCGCAAATTCCACAATCGCGTCGCATTGCAGCATATTTTCCGCTTGCCTGTGGCACAAATGCCCCTAGACTCCACCCATAGCTCTTGAAGAGGAGACTATGACATGGGACTTACGAGGCCAATCAACGCATTGATGATCTGTGCTGCATTTGCCTTCATTGGCGCCCTTATCATAGGTGTTCTTCCGTAACCGCCGGAGCGGAAGAACAGCAGCAATAGCCCACAAATTCGAAAGGCCGGGTGTTTCGCCCGGCCTTTTGCATTTCAGATTTCATACCACGATGAAGCTCAGGCGGCGGCGGATCCAGCTGCCTCTGTTTCGTGGGAGCGGATGCCGATCATATGGCAGATGGCAAACACCAGGTCGGCCCGGTTCATGGTGTAGAAATGGAAGTCGCTGACGCCGCGCTCGACGAGATCGAGCACCTGCTCGGCCGCCACGGCAGACGCCACGAGCGCATGCGTCTGCGGATCGTTGTGCAGCCCTTCGAACCGCTCGGCCAGCCATGCCGGCACCAGCGCGCCGCAGCGTGCGGAGAAATTGGCGACCTGGGTGAAATTGTGCACCGGCAGGATGCCGGGCACGATCGGGATGTAGATGCCGGCGCGGCGCGCCTTCTCGACGTAACGCTCGTAGAGATCGTTGTCGAAGAAGAACTGGGTGATCGCCCGCGTCGCGCCATTGTCGGCCTTGCGCTTCAGCATGTCGAAGTCGGTGGCAAAGTCCGGACTTTCCGGATGCTTTTCGGGATAGGCCGAGACCGAGATGTCGAAATCGCCGGCGTCCTTCAGCGCTCCGACAAGTTCGGCGCCATTGGCATAGCCATCGGGATGCGGCCGGTAGGCCGTACCGACACCCGCCGCCGGATCGCCGCGCAACGCAACGAAGCGCTTCACGCCCATATCGGCGAATTCGCGGACGACGGCATCGACCTCATGGCGGGCGGCGTCGACGCAGGTCATGTGCGCCGCCGGCGTCAGCGCCGTCTCGTTCAGGATGCGCTTGACCGTGCGCGCCGTGCGCTCCCGCGTCGAGCCGCCGGCGCCATAGGTCACCGAGACGAATCTCGGCTTCAGCGGCTCCAGCCTGGTGACGGTGTCCCAGAGCCTGGCTTCCATCTCGTCGGTCTTCGGCGGGAAGAACTCGAAGGAGACGCGGACCTTGTCGCCAATGTCGGGACGGCGGGAAAAGCGGAACTGGTTCATCAGGCGATTTCCCCCATAGGGTACGCTTTGGTGGGTTGGGTGTCATTTGAAGGCTCGGCGATCAGCATGCGGCGGTCGCGGCCGAGCCACAGCTTGACGGTGAGCCTGGCTTCGTTGCCGCCGCGCGGCTCGAATTCCTGGGCATCCTCGAGATCGAGCCCGGCATCGGCAAACCATTCGGAGATCTGGCGGTCGGAAAAGCCCAGCCTGACATGCGCATGCAGGTCGCGCAGGAATTCCAGTGCATGCGGCGCGAAATCGACGATCACCAGCCGGCCCGACGGGCGCAGCAGCCTTGCCGCCTCGCGGATGGCGCGGGCGGGATCGTCCAGATAGTGCAGCACCTGATGGATGGTGACGAGGTCGAAGGCGTCGCGCTCGACCGGCGGCGCGAAAATGTCGCCTTGGCGGACCTGGGCATTGGCGATGCCTGCCTTGTCGAGATTGGCCCGCGCCACCGTCAGCATTTCGCGCGACATGTCGATGCCGACACCGCGCCGGTAGAGCGGCGAAAATATCTCCAGCAGCCGCCCGGTACCGGTGCCGAGGTCTAGCATCGACTGGAATGGCCGCTTGCCGACCAGCTTGAGGAGTGCGGCTTCCACCGCGCGGTCCGGCACATGCAGCGAGCGGATGTGATCCCAGCTGGCGGCGTTCTCGGAGAAATACTCGGCGGCACGGTCCTGGCGCTTGCGCTTGACCGATGCCAACCGCTCGAGATCGCGCTCGACCTGTGGATCGGCGCCGCGAATGCCAGAGACCAGCCCCATGACGAAGTCGCGCGCGGAATCCGTATCCGACAGCCGGAAGAAGGCCCACGAGCCCTCCTGGTAGCGGCCGATCAACCCGGCCTCCAGCAGCAGCTTCAAATGCCGCGACACCCGCGGTTGCGACTGGCTGAGGATCTCGGTGAGGTCGGACACGGTGAGATCGCCGCGCGACAGCAGCGCCAGGATGCGGAGCCGGCTCGATTCGGCCGCAGCCTTCAACGTATCAACCATCGTATCGAGCGAAACATGCATCGGCGCGTTCTCGTTGAAAAAGATATAAACATATGTTTATGTCAGCTTTGACGACATGGCAAGGCCTATGTCGCTTCCTGACAAGAAAATGCCGCACACATGATCCCCGCCTGAGAGAACCGCTTTTCCCTGACGATCGGCTGGAAACTTGTGCTAGGGCGAAAGCCATGTTCGAGAAGCGCGACGGCGAAAAGCTCCTGCAGACTGACCCGGCTGACATGCCGGCGGATGGCCATATCGTGTTCATCGGCCGCATCGCCTCGCCATGGAAATCCAGGCAAACCTGCCCAAAGAACATGCGCGCGGCGCGCGAGGCCGGACAGGCGGCCACGGTTCTCATCGACCCTGCCTATCGCGACGGCCTGCTTGCGCTGGAGCGGGCCAGCCACATCGTCATCCTGTCCTGGCTGCATCACGCGCCGCGGGCATTGATTGTCCAGAGACCCCGCCATGCGGCTGAGCCGAAAGGCGTTTTCTCGCTGCGCTCCCCTGCCCGGCCGAACCCAGTCGGGCTGCATATCGCCGGCCTGATCGCCGTCGACATCGACCACGGCCGCATCGCCATCGACGCCATCGATGTGCTCGACGGCACCCCGGTGATCGACATCAAGCCCTATTTCGCCTCGACCGACGCCTTTCCCGAGGCGACCATTGCCGGGCGTGACGAAAAATGAGCGCGCCCACCGGCCGCCGCCGCGCCATCGCCAAGGCGCTGACCGCACTGCTGCCCCTGGCACCCTATGCCGATATGGAGAAAATCCGCACCGAGGCCGGCGCCGTGCACATGAAGACGCTGCCGCCGGGCATCGCGGTCTGGCTGGCGACGATCGCCCATATCAGGCACGGCCATACCGACTATGAAAAGCTGCTGGCCGAGGGCTATGACCGCGACTCGGCGCGGTTCTTCGTCATCGAGCAAACAAACATGGTGCTGACCCGTTGGCGCGCCACGCGCCTGCTCGATGCAGAGGACGAAGAGGAATAACTTCAGCTACCGTCGCTTCAATACGGCAACCGCATTGTAGGGCTGGCCGTCGGCCTGGCCAACCCAGGTCCAGGACAGGTTCCCTTTGAAAAATCGGACGGTGATGCCGCCACCGTCGATGCACTTGTCCTGGCCGTAGCTGATGTTTTCCCGGTATTCCGCCGAACTGTCGTCGCGAGAAATCTGGGTCAACGATCCGCCGCAGCCGAGCGACGGATAGTCGATCGACGCGGCGCCATCGCCGATTGTCATTGCGATCGCCCAATCGGCGCCGGCAGCACCGGCCGGACTTTGATGACCGCTGCCGGTCCAGACGCCGTTGAGCCCCGCCGCGTTGACCACGCAAGGCACGTTCTGAAAGATCGGCGTCAGCTCGCTGCCCGTCTTCTCGCAACGATAGGTCTGGCCGTTCTGGCACAGCGCCTCGCCCTCGCGAGCGCATTGCGCGAAGGCATGGCCAGTGACGAAGACGAGGAAAATTGCAAAGCTGATGGTCCGAAAAGATCTGCCCATTTTGCCCCTCCCGGCCGGATATTTTCAAGCCGGACCATAGGGCATATCGAATGTGCTACCTAGGACAAACAGCGATGGTTGGGTGGCCCTATGCCGCCTGCAGGGGACCACTAGCTTGAATCTGCCGCATCAAGCCGAAGGGACCAATCGCCATGAACCGAAGCGCAGCAGCCGGTAGCATTGTGCCATTGCCGGCTTTGTCGGATCGCCATATCGATCCGCATTCCTATCCCGACGGCATCGCCTTTCTCGATGGTCAGTATCTGCCGATGTCGCAAGCCAAGATCTCGGTGCTGGATTGGGGCTTCCTGCATTCCGACGCCACCTACGACACCGTGCATGTCTGGGACGGGAGCTTCTTCCGACTCGACCTGCATCTCGACCGCTTCTTCGCCGGCTTGCAAGAACTGCGCATGACGATCCCGTCCGACCGCGATGGTGTGGCCGAGATTCTGCACAATTGCGTGGCGCTGTCGGGCCATCGCGCCGCCTATGTCGAAATGCTGTGCACACGCGGCGCCTCGCCGACCTTCAGCCGCGATCCGCGCCAGGCGGTCAACCGCTTCATGGCCTTCGCAGTTCCCTTCGGCTCGGTCGCCAATGCCGAGCAGTTGCGGCGCGGCCTGCATGTCGCCATTAGCGACAAGGTGCGCATTCCGCCGGTCTCGATCGATCCGGCGATCAAGAACTACCACTGGCTCGACCTCGTGCGCGGCCTCTACGACGCTTATGACCGTGGGGCCGAAACCGCATTGATTCTCGACTTCAACGGCAATGTCGCCGAAGGCCCCGGCTTCAACGTGTTCTGCGTCAAGGACGGCAGGCTGTCGACGCCAGCCGCCGGCGTGCTGCCCGGCATCACCAGGCGCACCGTCTTCGACCTCTGCGCCGAGGCAGCGCTTCCCACCACGGCCGTCGACGTCAGCGTTGCCGCGCTGAAGGCTGCCGACGAAGTCTTCATCACTTCCACCGCCGGCGGCATCATGCCGGTGACAGTGATCGACGGCGCTGCTGTCGCCGACGGCAAGATAGGCGGGATCACAAAGCGCTTGATGGCGCTCTACTGGCAAAAGCATGACGACCCGGCCTGGTCGAGCCCGGTGCGCTATCCCTGACCGGCGAAGGTCCTGCTCCACACGATGACGTGACCAAAAAGATTCCCCCTCGCCTCTGGAAAATCGCTCGACGCACCGTATATCGCGGAAGCGGAGAAGCCTCCGCTTCCCAGTTCACGGCCCGCATGGGCAAGGATTCCACGTCATGACAAGCAAGGTTTGGTTCATCACCGGATCGTCGAAAGGTTTTGGCCGAGTCTGGGCCGAGGCCGCACTCGCTCGCGGCGACCGTGTCGCCGCAACCGCGCGCGATGCCGGCACGCTCGCCGATCTCGTCGCGAAATACGGCGATAATGTCGCCGCGATCAAGCTCGACGTCACCGACAAGAAGGCTGTCGATGCGGCCATCGCCGAGGCGCACAAGCGCTTTGGCCGGCTCGACGTCGTCATCAACAATGCCGGCTATGGCCATTTCGGCGCCATCGAGGAAGTCAGCGAACAGGAAGCTCGCGACCAGATCGAAACCAATGTGTTCGGCGCGCTCTGGGTCACACGGGCGGCTTTGCCGATCATGCGGGCGCAGGGCTCCGGCCATATCATGCAGATCTCGTCGATCGGCGGCGTCAACGCCTTTGCCTCGCTCGGCCTTTACCATGCCTCGAAATGGGCGCTCGAAGCCTTCAGCCAGTCGCTCAGCATCGAGGTCGCCGAATTCGGCATCCATGTGACGCTTGTCGAACCGGGCGGCTTCTCCACCGATTGGTCCGGCGCCTCGGCCAAGGTCTCCAAAGCGATCGAGGCTTACGCGCCGGCCCGTGCCAAGATGGCGGAACGCCGCGCCAACTCGGTCGCCGGCGACCCCAAGGCCACCGGACCGGCGATGCTTGAAATCGTCGACGCGGCCGAGCCGCCGCTGCGCGTCTTCTTCGGCGATGGCGGCCTACCGATGATCAAGCAGGAATACGCCAACCGCATCGCGCTGTGGGAAAAGTGGGACCACGTTTCCGTCGAGGCGCAGGGCGCCAAGAAGAACCGCAAGGCGGCCTGAGCGCGTCTTGAAATCCGGCTGCGTCGCCCCGGCGGCGCAGCCCGTGCCCTAGCCCGGTACTAGGATCGATAAATCCACTGCTCGGGCACGCGCACCGAGATCTCTTCCCCTGTTGTCATACGACCCGGTTTCTCGACCCAAGCAACGAGGCCGCGCAGCCGTTTCGCCGCCTTCGGGAAGGCCAGCGCGCCGGCCTCCCGATCGGCCATCTCGGCGTTTTCGGCGATCGAACGTCCAGCAAGCCGGCAAGGCCCGTTCTGCGCATCGACCTTGATCGTCACGCCACTTCTAAAGAACAGCAGCGTGCCTGACGGCAGCATCGAGAGATGCGGCACGCCTTCGATCAACAGATTGGCGCCGATCCATTCCGGCTTGATCTCGGCCAGCCCCATCCGCTCGGCAACGACGGCGAGTTCATCCGCGGCTACGATTGATATCTGCCGCTCGTTGCGGATTTCGGTGCCGCGCGGATACCAGGGTTCGTGACCGCCCGAACGACGGGTGGCGCCGGCGTGGAAGTCGCCGTCGATGCCTTCGAAACCGAGCTGCAATGCTTCCACTGGGCGCGTCTGAAAGTGATTCGACGGTGCGGCGTAGAGCGCCGTCACCCTGGCTACGAGTTTTCGCGCTGAAATGATCTCGATCGGAGCCTCAGGGAAAAGATCCAGCATGGCTTACTCCTTGTGCAAGATCGCATTAGCGATAGCCATGAGCCCGGTCCAGTCCAAAGCAATGATGATCCGATCAAGCGGGCTGATGGCAGCCGATCACGATCTTCTTACCGCGGATCGCATATCCTATCGTACTGCGCCGCATTGCAGCCGTGCTGCACCGGCCTCATGGTGAGACAAGTCTGCGGAGGTTTCCATGCGTCCCGGGACTGCAATCGCGCTGCTTTGGCTGATCTGGGTCGTGTCCTGGTTTCTAGCCGCCTTCTGGGCCGACCCGGCGAAAAAGCGTGCCGGCATCCAGGAGGAGCTTCGCTATCGCGCTTTGTGGTTGTTCGGCGCGGTGCTGCTGTTCATTCCCGCGCATGGCTATGCCGGCCGGCTGCGATTCTGGTTTCCGACCCTTGCCGAAGCGTGGATCTGCGCAGGGCTTGTTGCCGTTGGCCTGTTGTTCGCCTGGTGGGCGCGGTTGCATCTCGGCCGTTTCTGGTCGGCTTCGGTGACGGCCAAGGCCGAACACCGTGTCGTCGACACCGGTCCCTACAGAATGGTCCGCCACCCGATCTATACCGGACTGCTTCTGGCGATCCTTGCCACAATGGCGGCCAAAGGCACGGTCTGGGGCATCGCCGGCGCGATTCCTCTCACCATCGGCATCGTCATGAAGGCAAGGCTGGAGGAACGCTTTCTGCGCGGAGAACTCGGCAACGCCTATGACGATTATGCCCGCAGCGTACCGATGCTGGTGCCGTTCATGCCGGCCTGATTACAGCATCCGCAAAAGCGCGCCGCCGATCGAATAGCCGGCGCCGAAGGCGCACAGCACGCCGAAATCGCCGGGCTTCATGTCGGCGTGGTTTTCCGACAGCGCGATGATGGCGCCGGCGCCGGCGGTGTTGCCGAGCCGCTCCAGCACCATCGGCGCGCGGTCGTGGTCGACCTCGTGGCCGAAGGCCAGTTTCAGGATCATGGCGTTCATGCGCGCATTGGCCTGATGCAGCCAGAAGCGCCTGATGGCTTGCGGCGTCAGCCCGTGCTCGGCGAGGAATTCGACAATGAATTTGTGGCCGGCGACGGTGACTTCCTTGAACACCTTGTTGCCGACCTGCTTGATCAGATTGCCTTCGAGGTTGATCATGTAAGGATCGTCCTGGGCGGTGCGGGTGTGATAGCCCAGATTGGTGCGGATATTGTTCGACATCTGCGTCCAGGTGCGCGTGTCCAGCACCTCGAAGCGCCCCGGCCGCTTCTCGCCCCTGGCCAGCCCCTCGACCACCATCGCCACCGACGCATCGCCGAAGATGAAATGCGTCTGCCGGTCGCGGAAATTGAGATGGCCGGTGATGATCTCCGGCGTGGCCACCAGCACGCGTTTGTGCGCGCCCGCCCGCACCAGATTGGCCGCAATGTGCAAAGCGGCCGCGGCCGATGAACAACCAAGCCCCATATCGAAGCCGGCGCCCTTGGTGCCCAGCGCCTGCTGCATTTCGATGGCGATCGCCGGATAGGGCCGCTGCTGGTGCGAGGCCGAGCAGATCACCAGGTCGATGTCGGACGGCTTCAGGCCGGCATGGTCGAGCGCCTTCCTGGCTGCGGCGACGCCGAACTCGGCCTGCAGCGACAGCGCATCGTCGGGCCGCGCCGGAATGCGCGGCGCCATGCGGGTCGGATCGAGAATGCCTTCGCGCTCGATCACATGCCGGGTCTGGACGCCCGAGGCATGAACGATGAAGGCGCTGTCGGATTTCTGCAGCAGCGTCTCATCCGTGCCTTGCCGGCGTGCATTCTCGGTGTCGACCCAGGCATTGAAGCTGGCGACCAGTTCTTCATTGGTGATCTTGGCTTCAGGGATTTCAACGCCAATGCCGCTGATGATGACGCGATGCATATCCAGTCCGTCCATGCGCAGGCGTTGTCGTTCTCATGTGAACGACGAAGGGGCGCGACACAACACTTTTCTCACCCCACCGGTTTACGCCGGCTTAAACCATAGGCTGTGGCCGGATGTCATCGGGAGTGCTAGCCGGCCCGCTTGGCGACGATGAAGATACGCGGAAAGCGCAGCAGCACCTTGCCGTTTGCGGTCTTCGGATAGGCCTCGGTGATCTTGGCCGTGTAGCTGTCGAGGAAGGTCTTGCGCTCGCCGGCGTCCAGCGGATCGAGGAAAGGCTTCAGCCCCGTCGACTTCACCCATTCGACGATCGCCTCGGCGTCGGTCAGCGGATGATTGTAGGCTGTATGCCAGATATCCACCCGGTCGGAGAGCGGCGACAAGAGATCATAATAGAACGACACCGCCGGCAGCGGTCCGCGCGCAGCACCTGCCATCTTGGCGGCGAACGGCATTTCGGCGGCCGTCTCGCGCATCACCTGATGCGACGGCTCAAGCAGATTGTCGGGCATCTGGACGGCGAGCGCGCCACCGGGGGCGAGAAAGCCCATCAGCCGCTGAAACACAGCCGGATGGGTGGGCAGCCACTGGAACACGGCATTGGCGAAGATGACATTGACCGGCTCGGCCGGCTGCCACGTCGAGGCATCGGCGAGGTCGAAATTGACGCTGGGCAGGCGCGCCCTCGCCTTCTCGATCATGTCGGGCGAGGTGTCGAAACCGCTCACCTCGGCATCCGGCCAGCGCTCGACCAGCAGCTCGGTCGAATTACCCGGCCCACAGCCGATGTCGACGACCCGGCGCGGGAAATCCACCGGCACCTGCGCAACAAGATCGCGCGCGGGCCGCGTGCGCTCATCCTCGAATTTCAGATATTGGGCGGCTGACCAGTCGGTCATTCAAGCTTTCCTCGTATCAGTTGAGAAATTCGCCGCCCCGGTTGCTCCCTTACCGCGTCAGCCTCTTGTAGGTCATGCGGTGCGGGTTGACGGCCTCGGGGCCGAGCCGGCGGATCTTGTCCTGCTCATAATCCTCGAAATTGCCCTCGAACCATTCGACATGACTGTCACCTTCAAAGGCCAGGATGTGCGTGGCCAGACGGTCGAGGAACATACGATCATGCGAGATGATGACGGCGCAGCCACCAAAATTTTCCAGCGCGTCTTCGAGCGCCGCCAGCGTTTCTGTGTCGAGATCGTTGGTCGGCTCGTCGAGCAGCAGCACATTGCCACCGGTCTTCAGCATTTTTGCCAGATGCACGCGGTTGCGCTGGCCGCCGGAGAGGTTGCCGACCTTCTGCTGCTGGTCGCCGCCACGGAAGTTGAACGACGCACAATAGGCGCGCGTGTTGGCCTCGAACTTGCCGAGCTTGACCACTTCTGCGCCGCCGGAAATCTCCTCCCACACCGTCTTTGACGGATCGAGCGCATCGCGGCTCTGGTCGACATAGCCGAGCTTCACCGTTTCGCCGATGCGGACAGAGCCGGCATCCGGCGTTTCCTGGCCGGTGATCATGCGGAACAGCGTCGTCTTGCCGGCGCCGTTCGGGCCGATGACACCGACGATGCCGCCCGGCGGCAGCTTGAATTCCAGGCCTTCGATCAAAAGCGTGTCGCCAAAGCCCTTCGACAGGCCTTCCGCCTCGATCACCACATTGCCGAGCCGCTCGCCATGCGGAATGACGATCTGCGTATCGCTCGGCCGCCGCTTGTCGGCTGCATCCAGCAGGTCCTGGAACGCCTGGATACGCGCCTTGGACTTGGTCTGGCGGGCTTTCGGGCTGGACTGGATCCACTCGCGTTCGCGACCGATGGCGCGCTGGCGGGCGTCGTCCTCGCGACCTTCCTGCTTGAGGCGCTTGGCCTTGGCTTCGAGGTACTTGGTGTAGTTGCCCTCATAGGGGATGCCGCGGCCGCGATCGAGCTCGAGAATCCATCCGGTGACATTGTCGAGGAAATAGCGATCGTGGGTGATGATCATCACCGCGCCGGGATAGGCGCGCAGGTGTTTTTCCAGCCACGCCGTGGTCTCGGCGTCGAGATGGTTGGTCGGTTCATCGAGCAGCAAGAGGTCGGGCTGACGCAGCAGCAGCTGGCAGAGCGCGACGCGGCGGCGCTCACCGCCCGAAAGCTTGGTGACCTCGGAATCCTTGGGCGGGCAGCCCAGCGCTTCCATCGCCATCTCGACCTGCTGTTCGAGATCCCACAGGTTCAACCGGTCCATCTCGTCCTGGAGCTTGGCCGACTCGTCAGCCGTCTCGTCGGAGTAGTTCATCATCAATTCGTTGTAGCGCTCGATGATGGCGGTCTTGGCGGCGACGCCTTCCATGATGTTCTCGAACACCGTCTTGTTGGCATCGAGCGCCGGCTCCTGCGCGAGATAGCCGACGGTGGCGCCTTCGGCGAGCCACGCTTCGCCGTTCCACTCCTTGTCGAGCCCGGCCATGATCTTGAGGATCGTCGACTTGCCCGAGCCGTTGGGGCCGAGGATGCCGATCTTGGCGTCGGGATAGAAGGAGAGATGGACATTCTCAAGCACCTTCTTGGTGCCATAGGCCTTGTTGAGGCCGGCCATGTGATAGATGAACTGGCGTGCCACGCGCGCTTTCCTTGATGATTGACCGAAAATGTCGGATTGAATGGAGGTTGGCCGCTATGTAGGCGATGCCGGGCCGAACGGCAATCGCTTTTGCCATTTCAAGCCGGGTGTACACCGCACGTTAAGTTTTCCGCCGGTTGTAGGGAGCGTTGAAATCCCCGGTTAACCCTTCAGCGTCAAAACAGGATCGATCGCTGGCCTGTCGCGATCGAAAGTAGAGATCGGACCGAAGGTAGTGCTGAACAGTTTCCTGCTCCTTGCCGAAGCGGTCGTCTACTTCAGCGTCATGGTCACGCTGTTCCGCTTCAGGGATCGCATCGGCCTCGGCGTCTTCGTATGCGCGCTGGGCGCCATGCATTTCCTCGAAACCTATCTCGCCAGCGTCTTCTATGTCGCCCTGCCCTTCGGCATGGTCTCGCCAGGCTCGGCGGTGCTGTTTTCCGGCAAGCTGGTGATGCTGCTTCTGCTCTACATGAAGGAAGATGCGGCCACGGTGCGCCAGCCGATCTATGGCCTTTTGCTCGGCAACGCCTTGATGATCGGGCTGGTCCTGATCCTGCGCCTGCACGATATTTCAGCCCTTTCCGACGGCAAGCTTCCCGATATCGGTTTCATCGACCAGTTGGGCTGGCTGATGGTGTGGGGCACGACGCTGCTCTTCATCGACGCCATCCTGATCATCCTGCTTTACGAAAAGCTCGGGCGTTATCTGCGCAAGGCGCCGTTCTCCCGCATCCTGATTTGCGTCGCCTGCGTGCTCACCTTCGACCAGGCCGGATTTTTCACCGCCCTGCATTTCGTCGCCGGCGCACCGATTGCGGTCTTCTTCGGCGGCTGGTTGGCCAAGATGGGTGCCGCTTTTGCCTACAGCGCCATGCTTGTCGCCTACCTCAGATGGTTCGAAACGCGTCAGGTCGTGGCACCCCGCGGGCTGTCCGACGTCTTCGACACGTTGACCTATCGCGAGCGCTACGAAGCCCTGGTCGAACATGTCGGCCGCGACGGCCTCACCGGCCTCTTGCACAGGGGACGCTTTGACAGCGACGGCGAACGTCTGGTTGCTGTCAGCTTGCGCACGGCCCAGCCGCTCAGCCTGCTGATCGTCGACGTCGACCATTTCAAGTCGATCAACGATCGCTTCGGCCATGCCGAGGGCGACAGGGTGCTGAGATCGATCGCCCAGGTACTGACCCAGGCGGCCGGCGCGCACGATCAGGTTTTCAGGATCGGCGGCGAGGAGTTCGCCATCCTTTGCTCGCAGCCGCATGCGGTCGCCAGGTTGCTCGGAGAAAACCTCCGCCAGGCCGTCAAGGCGTGCGTAAACCGGTTCGACATCAGCGTCAGCGCCGGCATCGCCACTGTCGACGAGACCGTAGCCTCGCTTGCCGATCTCTTCGCCCTTGCCGACGAGCGTCTCTACAGGGCCAAATCCACCGGGCGTGACCGCGTCGTCGGCGAAGCGCATGACGATGCCGAAGACCTCAGTGCCTGGACATTGTCCACACGTGGCGTCAGCGGATAAGGTTGTCAGCTCCGCTTGCGCTGCTGCAACGCGCCGACCGCAACTGAAACGGCTATCAGCGCGATGGCCAGCCATTTCAGCGTGGTGATGATCGGACTGGCGTCGATGTCATAAGCGATGAACAACAGAATGCCGGGCACCAGCAGGCCGCACATGACCAGCATGATGCGGTTGATCTGCCAAGACACTTTTGCTGCCAGCGCTTCGTCACCGGCTTCGCCGACAAGACCGGCGCGCATCTCCCGGGAGATGGCCAACGCGCTCGACAGGCGCATGGAGATCGGCAAGCCGAGCCCGATTATGAGAAAGGCACACGCCGCCAGCAGAGCCGAGAATTTGAGCGCGCTGGTGTCGGCCGGCACCGGAAACAAAAGTGTCGCCAGCGGCAGGAAGACACAGACGATGCCGAGCGCGGCAATGGCGATGAAGATCGCGGCATTGACCCAAGTGAACAGCTGGTAGCGGCCTGCCCCGATCGGCGCGGCAAGCACGCGCATGCGCGCCCACTCGGCATCGGTATAGGAAAAGCCCGGCCATTCCATGCGGCCGTCTTTTATGGCGGTCATCCCCCTGGCCCAGAAAGCCAGCCGCGCCAGCGCGCCTGATGTCATGCCACTCATCGCCACCCCCGCCGAATGAAACACATCCAGACCATATCACCGCGTCACTGCCAAGCGACAGACGGATATCCTACTGGAACCCGGCCGCATCGACCGAGCCCTTCGGACAGCCCGCCTTGGTCGTCGGCGCCGAGGCGAGCATGAGAGTGCCCAGCGAACTGTCGGGGCCGATCGGGCCGGTCAGGCCGAGCGTCAGCTCGCCGATCAGCCGCCTGCCGCTCGACGGATCGACCAGGCAGGAGACACGCACCCGCGCGCCGGCTCCATTGCCGAAGGCGCTGTCGAAGGCGCTGCGGATCTGGTCCGAGGTCAGCTGCTTGCCGACGTTCCTGGTGAAGAGCTCGCGCACAGGCGAGGCATTCACCGCCCGCATCAGGTTCAGCGCCTCGGCAAAATACTCCTGCTGGCTCTTGCCGTAGCAGGTGCCGTGCTTGGTCCATTCATGCCGCTCGAGCTTGGATGCGGTGCCGGGCATCACCTGGTCGAGTTCGGCGCGCGTATTGGCATCGAGATCGACCGGCGGCAGGTCGGCCCAATGTGCCGGATTATCATTGGCCTTGTCGCCCGCCGGCACCTGGCAATAAAAATTGCCGTTCGGCTGCGGCCAGAGCCCATGCAACGTGAAATGCGACGCGTCGAAGCCGCCCGCCGTCTGCGCCTGGCATTCGGGCTTGCTCGACTTGGTTTCGCAGAAGGCCGGCTGCCAGCTCAGCGCGAAAACATATTCGGGTTTTCCCGAAGCCGCAGGCTTGCCCTGATCGGCGGGCGCGGCCGGCAGGGCGGCTGCGCTGCCGCCGGCGACGTGACCGCAGCTGATCTTGACCCAGCGACGCTCAGGATCGGCGCCCGGCACGCGGATGAGGTAATGCGTCGGCGCATCCTTGTTGCCGGCCAGGAGGTCGTAGCTCTGTCCAGCCGTTGTCGCGATATTGCCGGGGTTCTTGCCGCTCTTGATTGCCTGCGTTGCTGGACAGGCAGCATCGGCCACGAAGGAGCCGCTCATCTTCACATCGGCGCGCGCTAGGCCGACACCGGCCAGCGCCACCAACACCGCACCCCATATCGCCGATATCCGCATTCCAGCACTCCTAGCGTTTCATAGCGCAAGCTAGAAACGTGTGACATGTCAGAATTACGATTTCTTTCGTCCGCCGCAAAAAACAATCGCTCGGTCGATCAGACCCCGCCCTCCTCGACCCGCTTCGTCAACATACGCAGCAGATCAAGCGCGGTCTCAAGCACGCGAGGCT
Source organism: Mesorhizobium sp. M0058 (assembly GCF_040323095.1). Classification (NCBI taxonomy): domain Bacteria; kingdom Pseudomonadati; phylum Pseudomonadota; class Alphaproteobacteria; order Hyphomicrobiales; family Phyllobacteriaceae; genus Mesorhizobium; species Mesorhizobium sp. M0058. The sequence continues at coordinate 131,335 of NZ_JAMYUQ010000006.1, read as the reverse complement.
CGATGCCCTCGCTGATGCGGTTGGCCCAGACATGCTGGCGCGTGCCGATATCCCTGATCGCGGCCCGGCCCGCATCGGTCATCGCCAGGAGCTTGGCGCGGCGGTGCGCCGGGTTGTCCGCATAGGCGGCGAGCCCTTCGGCGGCCAGAATGTCGGCAAGGCGCTGCACGCTCTGACGGGCAAGCCCCATGTCGCGGGCAATGTCGGCCACCGATTTCGGCTCCTTCAGCACCGCGCCCAGAACCTGCCAGCGCGCCGCCGTCAACCCGGCAGGCTCCGCCAGCCGGTCGGCCGCGTCGAGAAACCCGCCATTCAGCCGGAACACGGCAAGCACCAGTTCGGTGAGCACATCTCCGGCTTCGGTCCTGCTTGTCATTTCTGGCCGGCCTCGATGGTGGAAACGAAAGTGTTGACGGCTTCAGCCACCGCCTCCGGCTTGTCAAGCATCACCCAATGGCCGGAACCGGCGACGGTTCTGTGGCCAATTCCGCTGCGCAGCCGAAACAGGGCCGCCGCATTGTCATTGGCCTCCGTGGCCAGCACGAAGATCGGCCCGTGATAGGCGTCGAGCGTCGGTTCGGGATTCCATTCCGCCAGCGCCTTGCCGACGCCTGCCCGAGCCGCCGGATCGACCACCGCCGCATCGGCGATGACCTGTTTGCGGACATCTTCATTGGAGCCGGCGATCGAGGTGTAATAAGCGCTCAGGACATCGCCGCCGTTTGGCCCCGCCAGATCGCGCACGAACCCGTCGCGAATCTCTTTGGGCAGGGCGCGCGGATCGGTCGCCGGATCGACCAGCAGGATGCCGGCAACACGGTCGGCATGGCCGGCGGCATAGGCGAGCGCGGCCCCACTGCCGCCGCTATGTGCAACGAGGACAAACCGCTTCAGGCGGAACGCATCGGCCACCGCACCAATATCGTCGGCACGGCCGTCATAGCCGTAGTCGGCATCAGCTGCAGGCGCCGATGCGCCATGGCCGCGAAAATCGAAGGCGACCGCCTCACGGCCACCTGCGGTGAGCTGCATCACCCGGTTCCACTGTGTGGCGCGGCTGCAATCACCATGCGCGAACAGGATCGGCAGGCCGTCGCCGGATTTGATGTCGTAGCCGGCAAGCTGGCCCTGCGGGCCGGCAATGGTCTTCATGGTCATCTCCCTGGTTTGGCTGGAAGCAATGCCGGGCAGGAGCATTGCGGATGAAAGGCTCGCCAGCAGAAACGCGCGGCGCGAAACGGTTTTCATGGTCATACTCCGATCCAATTGACAGTATGCTGTCATATAGCCAAATTGACAGCAAGCTGTCAATAGTGGCCCCGGCTGATTTCGACCTCCCCTTGACGTCGGTCCCGCGTCGCTCAACAGTCGCCGAGGAGCGAGACATGGCATTTGACAAGCAGACGACGCTGGCCTCACCGACCGGGGCCACGCTCAACCTCTATGTGAAGCACGCGAGCGGCTCTCCACGGGCCGTCGTCCAGATTAACCATGGCTTGGCCGAACACGCCGCGCGCTATGCCCGCTTCGCGGATTACCTCAGCACCCGCGGTTTTCACGTCTACGTCCACGACCATCGCGGCCATGGCGCGACCAAGGCGCCCGATGCCCCGCTCGGCAGGTTCGCCGGCACAGGCGGCCCGGCCAAGGTGATCGCCGATGTCGATGCCGTCCACGATTTGATCGCAAGGGAGCAGCCCGGCCTGCCGGTCATCCTGTTCGGCCATTCGATGGGTGCGTCGGTGGCGCTCAACTACCTCCTGGCGCACTCGCCGCGCGTCCACGCCGCGGCGATCTGGAACGGCAATTTCTCACAAGGCCTGCTTGGTCGGCTTGCACTCGCCATCCTCGCTTATGAGCGCTTCAGGCTCGGCTCCGATGTTCCCTCACGCGTCTTGCCCAGGCTGACCTTCCAGGCCTGGGGCAAGGCGGTGCCCAACCACAAGACGCTGTTCGACTGGCTGTCGCGCGACGAGGCTGAAGTGGCCAAGTACATTGCCGACCCGCTGTGCGGCTGGGATGCCTCGATCTCGATGTGGCGCGACGTCGTGGAGATGACGCAGAAGGGCGGCAAGGATGCGGGCTTTGCCGGCATCAGGCGCGACCTGCCCGTCAGCATGGTCGGCGGCGAGAAGGATCCGGCCTCCGACTATGGCAAGGGCATCGACCATCTCGCCAAACGCATGCGCGCGATGGGCTTTTCGAATCTGGTTTCAAAAATTTACGCCGACACCCGCCACGAAAGCCTGAACGAGGTGAACCGCGACACCGTCATGAACGATTTTGCCGCGTGGGCCGATGGTGTTGAAACGCTGACATCGCTGGCCTACCGCAAGGCCCGTGACAGCGGCATCCCGGGTTGATAGAGGCTGCGGTTACGACCCGTTTTTGGTGATTTATGGCTGAACCTCCGCTGAAAGGCATCCGCGTCGTCGAACTCGCCCGCATCCTGGCCGGCCCGTGGGCAGGACAATTGCTGGCCGATCTCGGCGCCGATGTCATCAAGGTCGAGAGCCCCGATGGCGGCGACGATACCCGCAAATGGGGTCCGCCCTTCGTCATGAGCCATGATGGCGAGAACCTGTCGGCCGCCTATTACCACTCCTGCAATCGCGGCAAGCGCTCCATCGCGGTCGATTTCTCGACGCCCGAAGGGGCCGAGACGGTGCGCCGGCTGGTTGCCACGGCCGACGTTCTGATCGAGAACTTCAAGTTCGGCGGCCTCAAGAAATACGGGCTCGATTACGAGAGCCTGAAGGCGATCAATCCAAAACTCGTCTACTGCTCGATCACCGGCTTCGGCCAGGACGGACCTTACGCCCCACGCGCCGGCTATGATTTCATCATCCAGGCCATGGCCGGCATGATGTCGATCACCGGCGAGGTCGGGCGCGAGCCGCAAAAGGCCGGCGTCGCTATTTCCGACATCTTCACCGGCCTTTACTCTGTGATCGCCATCCAGGCAGCGCTTCGCCATGCCGAAAAGACCGGCGAAGGCCAGCATATCGACATGGCGCTGTTCGACACGCAGATTTCCGCACTCGGCAACCAGAACCTCAACTATCTCGTCTCCGGCAAGGCGCCGGTGCAGATGGGCAATGCGCATATGAACATTGCGCCCTATGAGGTTGTCCCGGTCAGGGACGGCCACATCATCCTGGCGGTCGGCAATGACGGCCAGTTCGCCAAATTCTGCGCTGCCGTCGGTCTCGACCATCTCTCAGCGAATCCCGATTTCGCCACCAATCCGGCCCGCGTCGCCAACCGGGTGAACTTGCGCGAGCACTTGATCGAGACGCTGAAGAATTGGGATCGCGACCCGTTGCTGGCCAGGCTCGAAGCGTCAAGCGTGCCGGCGAGCCCGATCAACGACATCGGCCAGATGTTTGCCGACCCGCAGACGATCGCACGCGGCATGCGCCTCGACCTCGACGATGGCCATGGCAATCGTCTGCCCTCGGTGCGCGCGCCGATGGTGATGTCGGGCACGCCGCTCGTCTATGAGCGTCCCTCGCCTCGCCTTGGCGAACATACCGAAGAAATTCTTGCCGAACTGGAGAAGTCTGGACGATGAAGACCGGTGGACAACTGATTGTCGACGCACTCGAGGCGAACGGCACCGACCGCATCTTCTGCGTGCCTGGCGAATCCTATCTCGCTGTGCTGGACGCGCTGCATGACTCGCCCATCCGCACCATTGTCTGCCGCCAGGAAGGCGGCGCCGCCATGATGGCCGACTGCCAGGGGCGGCTGACCGGCAAGCCCGGCATCTGCTTCGTCACCCGCGGCCCCGGCGCCACCAATGCGTCGGCCGGCATTCACATTGCCATGCAGGATTCGATACCCGTCATCCTGTTCATCGGCCAGGTCGCCAGCCACGCCAAGGAGCGGGAGGCTTTCCAGGAGGTCGACTACAAGCGCTTCTTCGGCGACATCGCCAAATGGGTGGTGGAGATCGACGATGCCGCGCGCATCCCCGAACTCGTCACCCGCGCCTTTGCTGTCGCGACATCGGGCCGCCCCGGCCCCGTCGTCGTCTCGCTGCCGGAGGACATGCTGACCAGTCTTGTCGACGCGCCCGCGGCCTTGCCGCACACGCCGGTCGAAACCCGGCCCGGCGAAGCCGAACTCGATGCTTTGGAAAAGCTTCTGGCCAAGGCCAAGCGTCCCTTCGTCATCCTCGGCGGCACACGCTGGGACGAGGAAGCGGTGGCACGTATGCGCACCATTGCCGAGGCCTGGTCGCTGCCGGTCGGCTGCTCCTTCCGCCGCCAGATGCTGTTCGACCATCTGCACCCGAACTATGCCGGCGATGTCGGCATCGGCATCAACCCGAAGCTGGCCACCGCCATCAAGCAGGCCGACCTGGTGCTGCTGATCGGCGGCCGCATGGGCGAGATGCCGTCCTCCGACTATACGCTGCTGAAGAGCCCTTACCCCGACCAGACGCTGGTCCATGTCCATGCCGATGCCGGCGAACTCGGCCGTGTCTACCGGCCGACCCTGGCGATCAACGCTGCGCCGTCAGCCTTCGTCGAAGCCTTCGCCAAGCGCAAGCCAACCTCCACGCCAGCCTGGGCGGATGAGACAGCGAAAGCACACGCTGCCTACCTCGACTGGTCGACGCCTCCTGAGACCGGCCCCGGCACGGTCCAGATGGGGCCGATCATGAACTATCTGGAAAAGATTTTGCCCGATGACGCCATTTTCACCAACGGCGCCGGCAATTACGCCACCTGGGTGCACCGCTTCCACCGCTTCCGCCGCTTCGCCACGCAAGGCGCGCCGACCTCCGGTTCGATGGGTTACGGCACCCCGGCTGCGGTCGCCGCCAAGGCGCTCCATCCCGACCGCACCGTGATCGCCTTTGCCGGCGACGGCTGCTTCCTGATGAACGGACAGGAATTCGCTACCGCCGTGCAATACGACCTGCCGATCATCGTCATCGTCGTCAACAACGGCATCTACGGCACCATCCGCATGCACCAGGAGCGCGATTATCCCGGCCGTGTCGTCGCCACCGATCTGAAGAACCCTGACTTTGCCGCTCTTGCCCGCGCCTATGGCGGCCACGGCGAGACGGTCGAGAACACGGCAGATTTTGCCCCTGCCTTCGAGCGTGCCCGCGCCAGCGGCAAGCCGGCGATCGTCGAGATAAGGCTCGATCCCGAGGCGATCACGCCGACGCGGACGATGACGCAGATCCGCGACAAGAGCTGAGAAGTTGGCAGCTAAAGCCGAGTTCCGTCACACCCCCCTCTGTCCTGCCGAACTGTCCGGCAGGCCAGAGGGGGGTGGTCCCGCCGACGCTGCCAAGGCGATCGCCCCTTTCCTGATATCTACAAGCGAGCTATCAGACCGCTGCCAGCGCCTGCGTCAGGTCGGCGATAAGATCGTCCGGATGCTCGACGCCGATCGACAGCCTGACCGTGGTCTCCAGCACGCCGATGCGCTGGCGCACGTCGAAGGGAATGCCGGAGTGCGTCATCGCCGCCGGGTGGCTGGCGAGTGACTCCGTGCCGCCAAGGCTCACCGCCAGCTTGAATATTTGCAGCCCGTTGAGAAAGGCGAAGGCCGCCTTCTCTCCGCCCTTGATATCGAAAGAAAATGTCGAGCCGGCGCCGCTGCATTGCGCTTTGTAGGCCCGTCCCGCTGCCGTGTCCTCGCCCAGGAACGGCAGGTAATGCACCTTTTCCACCTTGGCGTGATCGCGCAGGAATTCAGCCACGAGCCGCGCATTGTCGTTGGCGCGCTCCATGCGGATCGACAGCGTTTCCAGCGAGCGGCCGAGCATCCAGCAGGAATGCGGATCGAGCTGCGTGCCGATTGCGCCGCGCAACGCCTTGATCGGCTTGGTCACCGCCTTGCTGCCCATCGCCGCACCGGCGATCAGGTCGGAATGGCCGCCGACATATTTGGTCAGCGAATAGACGGAGACATCGGCGCCATGTTCGATCGGCCGCTGGAACACCGGGCCGAGCAGCGTGTTGTCGCAGACGATGATCGGCGTTGATCCTTGGCTTGCGCCGATCTCGTCGGCAAACTTCCGGATCAGTGCGATGTCGACCAGGCTGTTGGTCGGATTTGACGGCGTTTCGATGAGAATGACCGAGACACGCCCCTTCGCCACCGCTGCATCAGCAGCGGCCCGCACCGCCTTCTCGTCGACGCCGTCGGCGAAGCCGACAGCGCCGATGCCGAAGCCGGACAGCGTGCGCGTCAAAAGCGTCTCAGTGCCGCCGTAAAGCGGCTGCGAATGCAAGATGACATCGCCCGGGCGGGCATAGGCGAGCAGCGTCGTGGCGATCGCCGACATGCCCGACGAGAACAGGATGCAGGCGTCCGTTCCCTCATAGACCGCCAGCCGGTCCTCGACGATCTCCGAGTTGGGATGGTTGAAGCGCGAATAGACCAGGCCGGACGCCGTGCCGCTCGGCGGCTCCTTGCGGCCGGATGTGTAGTCGAAGAAGTCGCGCCCCTCCTCCGCCGATTTGAACACGAAGGTCGAGGTCAGGAACACCGGCGGCTTGACGGCGCCTTCCGACAGTTGCGGATCGAAGCCATAGCTCAACATCAACGTTTCCGGATGGAGCTTGTGGTTGCCGATGTGGGTTTTCGACGGGCGCGGCGCGGTCATGGCTTTTCCTGCGTTCTAGAGGAGTCTCGTCCAGCAATTTATGCGATCCCGGTCCACCAGTCCTTGCTATTTTCGGCCTCGCATGGCTGCATCCCGGCAACAAATTGCCGAGCGAGAGCAAAAGTGCAGCAGAAGATAGCCGACGATTTCGACCGCAAGATCCTGCGCGAGCTGCAGGCCGACGCCCGCATCACCAACAATGAGCTTGCGGAGCGCATCGGCCTGTCGCCGTCGCCATGTTTGAGGAGGGTACGCCGGCTGGAGGAGGCCGGCATTATCCGGGGCTATACCACGCTGGTCGACCCGGCCGCCTTCGGCTGGAACATGGTCGCCATCGCCACCGTTCGGCTCAGCCGCCAGAACGAGGACGAGATCGTCATGTTCGAGGACGCCATCCGCGGGTGGGAGGAGGTGCTGGAATGCCACCTCGTCACCGGGTCGCGCGACTATGTGCTGAAGGTGGTGACCGGCAGCCTCGAACAGTACGAGCGCTTCATCAAGGAAAAGATCGCGCGGCTGAAATGCGTCGCTTCGATCGAGACCAGCTTCGTCATGAACACCATAAAGGAACGGCGCCTCTGACATTTGGTCAAAGGCGCCGCTCTCGAGGTCGAAATTGCCTGGCCAGGCTTATTTGATCGCCTTGTCGGTGATGGCCGTGGTGTAGGCGCCGGTCGGCGCCTTGGTGATGATCTTCTGGTCGAGCAGCGCCTTGGCGGTGCGCTCGTAGGTCGCCGGGTCGAGCTTGCCGTCGGCATTGTCGATCAGCTTGGCGACTTCGCTCATCATCCGCTTCTGGTGGTTTTCGTCCTGGCCACCGCCGTCCATGACAATGCCCGCGGCCTCGTCATTGTTGTCGATGGCATATTTCCAGCCCTTCATCGAGGCGCGCACGAAACGCACCATCTTGTCTTCGAAAGCCGGATCCTTGAGCTTGTCTTCCGAGGCATAGAGCCCGTCCTCAAGCAGGTCGTTGCCCATCGCCGAGTAGTTGAACACGGTGAGCTGGTCCGGCTTGTAGCCGGCATCGATCAGCTGCCAGTACTCGTTGTAGGTCATGACCGAAATGCAATCCGCCTGCTTCTGGATCAGCGGCTGCACGTCGAAGCTCTGCTTCAAAACCGTGACGCCATCCGGGCCGCCTTCGGTCTTCAGGCCGAGCTTGTTCATCCAGGCGTAGAAAGGATATTCGTTGCCGAAGAACCAGACGCCGAGCGTGTGACCCTTGAAATCGGCTTCGGTCTTGATCGGGCCATCCTTCGGGCAGACCAGCTCCATGCCGGCCTTCTTGAACGGCTGGGCGATGTTGACCAGCGGCACGCCCTTTTCGCGCGCGGCGAGCGCCCCACCCATCCAGTCGACGATGACGTCGGCGCCACCGCCGGCGATCACCTGCTCGGGTGCGATATCGGGACCGCCCGGCTTGATGTCGACGTCGAGGCCTTCGGCTTCATAAAAACCCTTGGCCTTGGCGACATAGTAGCCGGCAAACTGCGCCTGCGTGACCCATTTCAGCTGCAAGGTCACCTTGTCGGCGGCCATTGCCTGGAACGCGCCCAGCGACATCGCGCCGGCCAGCATCGGAATGATCAGTCTTTTCATGTTTTTACCCTCTGAAGTTAACACCCGAACCCACCGCCCTATCCACCACGGACAGAGGGATGCCAAAACGTGACGGCTCTCTCGACGAGAGCGACCACGCCATAAAAGACCGAACCCGCCAGTGCTGCAACTGCGATTTCGGCCCAGACCATATCGATGTTCATCCGCCCGACCTCGGTCGAGATGCGAAAGCCCATGCCGACCACAGGCGTGCCGAAGAACTCGGCGACGATGGCGCCGATCAGCGCCAGCGTCGAGTTGATCTTCAGCGCGTTGAAGATGAAGGGCGCTGCCGCCGGCAGCCGGAGCTTCAAGAGTGTTGGCCAGTAGCCCGACGCATAGGTGCGCATCAAATCGCGCTCCATATGGCCGGAGGCGGCAAGACCGGCAACCGTGTTCACCAGCATCGGGAAGAAGGTCATGATGATGACGACCGCGGCCTTGGACGGCCAGTCGAAGCCGAACCACATCACCATGATCGGCGCCACACCGATGATCGGCAGCGCCGAGACCATATTGCCGATCGGCAGCAGACCGCGGCGCAGGAACGGCACGCGGTCGGCCGCAATCGCCACCAGGAAGCCGGCGCCGCTGCCGATGACATAACCGAAGATCACCGCCTTGAAGATGGTCTGCCTGATATCGGCGCCGAGCACCGGCAGGGAACTGGCGATGCGCACACCGATGGCGCTCGGCGGCGGCAAAAGGATGAAGGGAATGCCGGCGCCACGCGTCACCGCTTCCCATATGATCAGGATCCAGGCGCCGAAGATCGCCGGGATGATGAGGCGCAGCGCCATCCGCGCCCCTTTTGCCATCGGGCGAAGCCCCGACAGCACCGCCACACAGCGCCAGGCCAGCAGCCAGGCAGCGGCGAGCAGCAGGAAATACGGCGCCAATGCCGTGCCTTCGAAACCTGTAATGCCCGAGATCAGCATCCAGGCGACGAGATGAGCGCCGATGAACAGCACCGCAGCCTCGGCCAGCGGCGAAATTCTGATCATCGAGATCAGCCCTGCCAGCACGGCCAGGCCGATCATCGGGGTCTTTATCCCGAAATAGGGGTAGTCGAAGCTTGCCGTCGGGTCTGCAAGGGCGGCCCCTTCCGGCTTCGACATCGCACCGAGCGCGACGGCGACGAGGCACAGCGCAACCGCCAGCACGGCTTGCCAGGAGGGCTTCAGCCAGTTCATGCCGGCCTCCCGCCCATGGCGCGGTCAACGAGGCGCCCGGCTATGCCGACCACCATGACCAGAAGGGCCGCCACCACCGAGCCCGCCACAAGGGCGGACCAGATGTCGATGGACTGGCTGTAATAGGCACCTGCCAAAAGCTTGGCGCCGATGCCGGCGACAGCACCGGTCGGCAGTTCGCCGACAATGGCGCCGACCAGGCTCGCCGCCACCGCCACCTTCATGGAGGTGAACAGGAACGGCACCGAGGCCGGCACCCGCAGCTTCCAGAAGATCTGCGAGACACTGGCATTGTAGGTGTGCATCAGGTCGAGATGCATGAGTTCGGGCGAGCGCAGGCCCTTCACCATGCCCACCGTCACCGGGAAGAACGACAGGTAGGTCGAGATCATCGCCTTTGGGATCAGACCGCTGATGCCGATCGCCCCCAGCACGACGATGATCATCGGCGCCACCGCCAGAATGGGAATCGTCTGGGAGGCGATGATCCACGGCATCAGGCTGCGGTCGAGCGTCGCCACATGCACGATGCCGACCGCGATGACGATGCCGAGCGCCGTGCCGAAGGCAAAGCCGAGCAACGTCGACGACAGGGTCACCCAGGCATTGTAGACGAGGCTTCGGCTCGATGTGATGGGCCGCAGGAAGGTGTTCTCGAAGAAGTTCACCGCCACCTGATGCGGCGCCGGCAGCGTCGGCTTGGGCTGCGACAGCGTCTTGCCGATGAATTCGCTCAAGGTATGGGTTTCGCCGGCGCGCCGGTCGAGGTCGCGCTGGAACGGCGCGTTTAGGATGACGGCGAGGACATACCAGAGCACCACCATGCCGAGGAGGATGGAGGTCACGGGGATGAGTTTTTCGCGGAAGGTGTCCATCTAGCGCGCCTCGCCAGCGGGGCGCCCTCCTCTCCCCAACGGGGAGAGGGTGGCCGGAGCGAAGCGGAGGTCGGGTGAGGGGGTAGAAATCTTTCCGTCGAGACAAGCCAAGATCGTATCCAGGACCGCTCGGCGCTCAGCCAAAACTTCGTGATTCCAGAAGCGCAGAACCGAATAACCTTGTCCGTTCAGCCAGGCTGTCCTGGCGGGATCGGTCAGTGAATCCGCGTGTTGGCTGCCATCAAGTTCGACAATCAGCCCCTGCTCGCGGCAGACGAAGTCCGCGATGAAAGGTCCGAGCGGCACTTGCCGCACAAATTTGTAGCCGTTGAGATGACGTCCTCTCAATTCCCCCCAAAGCCGGTATTCAGCTTCGGTCTCGTCAAACCGCAGCTTTCGGGCGCGAGCGGTTGCCCCGACATTTCTCTTGGTCGGATCCGTCGGCGCCGCCCCCTCACCCGACCTCCGCTTCGCTCCGGCCACCCTCTCCCCGTTGGGGAGAGGAGCCAGCCGGTCGTTCGCCCCCTCAATCATCATAGCTGTGCCCTGCCCGCAACCCATCGCGCACCCTGGCCGCGATCGCCAAAAATTTCGGCGTCTCGCGGATATCCAGCGGCCGCTCCTTTGGCAGCGTCGATTCGATAATGTCGGTAACCCGACCTGGGCGCGGCGACATGACGACGATCCGCGTCGACAGATACACCGCCTCGGGGATGGAATGGGTGACGAAGCAGATCGTCTTGTTGGTGCGTGCCCACAATTCCAGAAGCTGTTCATTGAGATGGTCGCGCACGATCTCGTCCAGCGCGCCGAAGGGCTCGTCCATCAGCAACAGGTCGGCGTCGAAGGCGAGCGCGCGGGCGATCGAAGCGCGCTGCTGCATGCCGCCGGAAAGCTGCCAGGGGTATTTCTTCTCGAAGCCGGAGAGGTTGACGAGCTCCATCGTGCGCTTGATGCGCTCGGCCTGCTCCGCTCTCGAAAGGCCGATGATCTCCAGCGGCAGCGCCACGTTACGCTCGATCGTGCGCCACGGGAAAAGGGCTGCCGCCTGGAAGACGTAGCCATAAGCGCGTTTCTCGCGCGCCTGTTCCGGCGTCATGCCGTTGACCGAGATCGTGCCCGATGTCGGTTTTTCCAGATCGGCGATGACGCGCAGCAAGGTGGTCTTGCCGCAGCCAGATGGGCCGATGAAGGAGACGAACTCGCCCTTGCCGATGGTCAGGTCGACATTGGAGAGCGCCTCTACCGGACCGTCATTGGTCTGAAAGGTAAGGCCAAGTCTGCTTGCCGAGACAACGGCTGGCGATTGTCCCGTCATCGCTTGCTGCCTGCCTCTCGCAGCCGCCCAGGATGAAATGCCGTTGCATTCGCGTTGATGTTGCTTTCCACTCGTCCAATCCCACCCAATCGACGCCCGGAGCCTTGCCGATGTCGCCCAAACCCACTTGTCACCTTATCCGTCCTGAAAGCACATATGAAGGCAAGCAGGGATTGACCTATTTTGCCGGCATTGCCGCCGAGACGGTAGGCTCGTCCGGCATCTGCATGCATCTGCTCACCCTGCCGCCCGGCGCCCGCGCCAAGGCGCATTTGCATGAAAGCCATGAGACGGCGATCTATGTGCTCTCGGGCGAGGTCCACACATGGTATGGCGACAGGCTCGAGAACCACATCGTCGTCAAGGCCGGCGACCTCTTCTACATCCCGGCCGGCGTACCACATCTGCCGGCCAACCTGAGCAACGCCCCGTCCTCGGCCGTCATCGCCCGCACCGATCCCGATGAACAGGAAAGCGTCGTCCTGTTGCCGGAACTGGATGCGCTGGTGGCCTGACGCTGACGGGACTGCCGTCATTTGCACCGCGCCACTTCGCCCATGACATTGCCGTCGTCGTCGGCGACGGTCAGCTTCTTGGCGTTCCTGGCGCTGCGCTTGATGGTGAATTTCGTCGGCTCCTGCCCCTTTTCCCCTTCCGCCTCGCATGTCGCTGTCACCACCAGCGAACCATCAGCCTGCGCTTGCTTCTCCAGGAAGGTGCAGGCGCTGGCGGCGGTGACCAATGCCTCGTCGGTCAAAAGCAGCATCCGATCGGCGGCGACTTCCTGGCCGTTGCGGTTGATGCAGCCATATTTGTCGCCATAGGGCTTGGACAGGTCGATGCCTGCCGCAAGAGCCTGACCCGCAGCCAGAACGACTACCATCGCAACAGACGGCCCCAATCCGCGCACGCTCATTCCCCCAAATTCAACGTCACGAACACGGCAGCAGCGGCCCCATTTCTTCGAGGCCGGGGATGGTCACGAAGAACCCACCCTCGCCCTTGTTGGTGACCACAACGGTTTCAGCCGTCGTCCCCGCCTCGCCTTCGGCGGAACAGGTCGCATCAAGCGATTGCGTGCCCGGCGCCCAGGTCAATTGCTGCGCGAACCGGCAGCCGCTGCCATAGGTCTCGATGCCTTCGGCGGTCAGCACGATATAATCGTCCCGGCCCTGAAAACCGGCCTTTGCAAAGACACAACCGGCATCGTTGCCCCAGAAGCCCACCAGCCTTTCGGCCGCATTTGCCGGCCCCGCGATGACCATCGCCACGACCAGTGAAATGAGTGCTGCGGAGTTCCGCAACCTTCAAACCCCTGTCGCCGGAATGCCAGTGCGTTCCACCTTGCGCGGCGCGGTAATGTCCTTCCAGGTCGACAGCGCCCGGTTGACCGCGGCGTTCGGCTCGCGGGCGACGAATTCGCCATGGCCGGGCTTGGCCTTGACCTCCGCTTCCTCGACCGACAATTCGCCGCGCGAAAAGACGAAGCGCGGCAGCCCGGTCACCTCAAAACCTTCGAAGACGTTGTAGTCGATCACCGATTGCTGCTTCTTCGAGGTGATGGTCTTCTTGGCGCTGGGGTCCCACACCACGATGTCGGCATCGGCACCTTCGACGATGGCGCCTTTCCTAGGATACATGTTGAGGATCTTGGCGATGTTGGTCGAAGTCACCGCGACGAACTCGTTCATCGTCAGCCGCCCGGTGTTGACGCCCGTCGTCCACAGCACGGGCAAGCGGTCTTCAAGCCCGCCGGTGCCGTTCGGGATCTTCGTGAAATCGCCGACGCCATTGCGCTTCTGCTTGGTGGTGAAGGCGCAGTGGTCGGTCGCCACCACCTGCAGCGATCCCGCCTGCAGGCCGGCCCACAGCGAATCCTGGTGCAGCTTGTTGCGGAAGGGCGGGCTCATGACGCGGCGCGCCGCATGGTCCCAGTCCTTGTCGAAATACTCGCTCTCATCCAGCGTCAAATGCTGGATCAGCGGCTCGCCGAAAACCCGCATGCCCTTCTGGCGGGCGCGGCGGATGGCTTCGTGGCTCTGCTCGCAGGACACATGCACGACATAGAGCGGCACGCCGGCCATGTCGGCGATCATGATGGCGCGGTTGGTCGCCTCGCCTTCCACTTCCGGCGGCCGCGAATAGGCGTGTCCCTCGGGACCATTATTGCCGGCAGCGAGCAGCTTTTGCGACAGCGCCGCAACCACGTCGCCATTCTCGGCATGAACGAGCGGCAGCGCGCCGAGATCGGCGCAGCGCTGGAACGACGCGTACATCTCGTCGTCGTCCACCATCAGCGCGCCCTTGTAGGCCATGAAATGCTTGAACGAGGTAATGCCTCTGTCGACGACGGTGGCCATCTCGTCGAACACCTGCTTGCCCCACCAGGTGATCGCCATGTGGAAGGAGTAGTCGCAGGCAGCCTTCGAGGTCTTGTTGTCCCACATCTGCAACGCTTCCAGCAGCGATTGCTGCGGCGCCGGCAGGCAGAAATCGACCACCATCGTGGTGCCACCGGAAAGGGCCGCGCGCGTCCCGGACTCGAAATCGTCGGCCGAATAGGTGCCCATGAACGGCATTTCGAGATGAGTGTGCGGATCGATGCCGCCCGGCATGATGTAGCAGCCGCTGGCGTCGAACTCATGGTCGCCATGCAGGTTCGAGCCAATGGCGACGATCTTGCCGTGCTGCATCAGCACATCGGCCTTCCAGGTGCGGTCGGCGGTGACGATGGTGCCGTTTCGGATGACTTTGGTCATTGTCGTGTTCCCTTGTTCTCTTCGCGCTTCTTGTGAGCGTCGTTTTAAATACAGATCTTAGTTCACGCCACGATCCCCGCTGTCTCCACCACGGCATGGAACAGCACGTCGGCGCCGGCGCCGGCCCATTCCTTGGTGATTTCCTCAGCCTCGTTGTGTGACAACCCGTCAACGCAGGGGCACATCACCATGGCGGTCGGTGCAACGCGGTTGATCCAGCAGGCGTCGTGGCCGGCGCCGGAGACGATGTTGCGGTGGGAATAGCCGAGCCGATCGGCGGCGTCGCGGATCGCCTTGACGCAGCCGGCATCGAAGGTGACCGGATCGAAAGCGCCGACCTGCTCGACCTTGTACTGGATGTCGAGCGCCTCACAGATCGTGTCGATGCCTTCGCGTATGCGCCCATCCATCGCGTCCAGCACTTCCTTCTCGGGCGAGCGGATGTCGATGGTGAAGACGGTGCGCCCGGCGATGATGTTGCGCGAGTTCGGAAACACCTCCATGTGGCCGACCGCGCCGACGGCGTCGGGCTGGTAGTCCATGGCGATCTCGTGCACCAGTTCGATGACCCGAGCCATGCCGAGCCCGGCATTACGGCGCTTGGGCATCGGGGTCGAGCCGGTATGCGCCTCCTTGCCGGTCAGCGTTACCTGCAGCCATTTCAGGCCCTGGCCGTGGGTGACGACGCCAATATCGATGCCTTCATCCTCGAGGATCGGCCCCTGCTCAATATGCAGTTCGAAGAAGGCGTGGATCTTGCGACCGCCGACCTTCTCGGTTCCCTTCCAGCCGATGCGCTCCAGCTCCTCGCCGAACTTTTTCCCCTGTTTATCAGTGTGCTGATACACGTCCGCCTGCTCGAGCACACCGGCGAACACGCCGGACGCCATCATCGCCGGGGCAAAGCGCGAGCCTTCCTCATTGGTCCAGTTGGTGACGACGATCGGATGCCTGGTCTGGATGCCGAGATCGTTAAGCGAGCGCATAATCTCCAGCCCGCCGAGCACGCCGAGCACGCCGTCATATTTGCCGCCGGTCGGCTGCGTGTCGAGATGGCTGCCGACATAAACCGGCGGCAAGCTGGGATCAGCACCTTCCCGCCGGGCAAACATGGTGCCCATTTCGTCGAGCCCCATTTCGAGCCCGGCCGCCTCGCACCAGCGCTTGAACAGATGCCGTCCCTCGCCGTCCTCGTCGGTCACGGTCTGGCGATTGTTGCCGCCGGCAATACCGGGGCCGATCTTCGCCATCTCCATCATGGAATCCCACAAACGGTCTGAATTGATTCGCAGATTCTCGCCTGGGGCGGCCATGCTCTAAAACCTCATCGGTTGCGGGGCGGCGGCGTCCCCCTCCCCCTCGAGGGGAGGGTGGCCGCGAATCGGTCGGGTGGGGTCGCCCGCGACGCGCGCGACCTTCTCTTTGACCACCTGCGCGACGTGCCAAGCGCTGTTTATGACATCGGGCTCGTCAACACGGAAGACTTCAAATCCGAGCGATCGCAGATAAGCATCGCGAACGGCATCGTGCCGCATACCCCTGTCGTGTTCGTGCATGTCGCCATCGACCTCAACGATCAGCTTCACCGCCAAGCAGGCAAAATCCACGATGTACGGCCCAATCGGGCACTGACGGCGAAACTTGATGCCGGCTGATTTCAGGTCCCGCAGTTCATACCACAGCAGCGATTCTCCCTTGGTCGCGTGAACTCGAAGCGCTCGCGCCTTTTGGCGCATTTCGAAGCTCACGCGGGTACGGGGCATCAGGAGCGGCCTTGGAACAAAAGAGCAGGTCGGCGTCCGGTCGCACCGACCCCACCCGACCGCTTCGCGGCCACCCTCCCCTCGAGGGGGAGGGATATCCGCGCCCGGTTTGTCAATCGATCGCCCTCAGCACTTCTCTGACATGGTCGATCAATTCGTTGATCTGGCCCTTGGTGATGATCAGTGGCGGCGACAGCGCGATGATGTCGCCGGTGGTGCGGATCAGCGCGCCGCGCTCGAACGCCTTGACGAAGGCCGAGAAGGCCCGCTTGGTCGGGCTGCCGGCGATCGGCGCCAGTTCGATCGCGCCGATCAGGCCGATATTCCGGATGTCGATGACATGCGGCTCGCCCTTCAGCGAATGCAGCGCATCTTCCCAGTACGGCGCCAGTTCCTCGCCGCGGGTGAGCAGGCCCTCTTCCTTGTAGGTGTCGAGCGTGCCGAGTGCCGCGGCGCACGCAATCGGATTGCCCGAATAGGTGTAGCCGTGGAAGAACTCGATCATGTGCTCGGGGCCGGTCATGAAGGCGTCGTGGATTTCCTTCTTCACGAACACCGCGCCCATCGGGATGACGCCGTTGGAGACGCCCTTGGCGGTGGTCATGATGTCGGGCGTGACGCCGAAATAATCCGCAGCAAACGGCGCGCCCAGACGGCCGAAACCGGTGATGACCTCGTCGAAGATCAGCAAAATGCCGTGCTTGGTGCAGATCTCGCGCAGCTTCTGCAGATAGCCCTTCGGCGGCAGGATGACGCCGGTGGAGCCGGCGACCGGTTCGACGATGACGGCGGCGATGGTCGAGGCGTCATGCAGGGCAACGATGCGCTCGAGCTCGTTGGCGAGTTCGGCGCCATATTCCGGCACGCCCTTGGAGAAGGCGTTCTTTTCCGGCAGATGCGTGTGCGGCATGTGGTCGACGCCGCCGAGCAGCGTGCCGAACATCTTGCGGTTGGTGACGATGCCGCCGACCGAAATGCCGCCGAAATTGACGCCGTGATAGCCGCGTTCGCGGCCGATCAGGCGGGTGCGCGCGCCCTCGCCCTTCACACGGTGATAGGCGATCGCCATCTTCAGCGCGGTTTCCACCGATTCCGAACCGGAATTGGTGAAGAAGACATGGTCCATGCCCTTGGGCGCGAGGTCGACCAGCCGGTTTGCCAATTCGAACACGATCGGGTGTCCCATCTGGAAGGCCGGCGCATAGTCGAGTTCGGCCGCCTGATGCTGGATCGCTTCCGTGATCTTGGGACGGCAATGGCCGGCATTGACGCACCAGAGGCCGGCGGTGCCGTCGAGCACCTTGCGGCCGTCGCTGGTGGTGTAGTGCATGTCCTTGGCGGACACGAACATGCGCGGCGCCTGTTTGAACTGCCGGTTTGCCGTGAACGGCATCCAGAATGCGCTGAGATCGTTCGGCGTGACTTTCAGCCGGTTGGACATGACCAAGACTTCCCCTTGTAACCTGTTTCGGTGCGGCTAACGCTTGGTCTTTCCAAAGCTTGGTCTTTGCTGCGTTTTCATGCTACGCAAATTTTTGACCGATTGGACAAACGTTAGCACCGCCCTGTCGGCGGTCAAGGGATTACTAGCGGAAATGCGGCCTGCGAAGTGCGCTCCACGGGTAAGAGAAAAACTGGTCCAGAGAATTGGTCCAGATGACCCGCTCGGCCAAGGCTTGCAGGGGTGAGCGGCGCCATGGAAGGCTCAGCCCCTCGCCGCACCCGCATCCAGCAGGAAAAGCGCGAACTGATCCTGGAAGCAGCGCTCGAAGTCTTCTCCACCAACGGCTTTCGCGGCTCGACCATCGACCAGATCGCCGAGGCCGCGGGGATGTCGAAGCCGAACCTGCTCTATTATTTCCGCCGCAAGGAAGACATCCACGAAACGCTGATGGAGCGGCTGCTGGCGACCTGGCTGGCGCCGCTACGTGAACTCGACGACATCGGCGACCCCCTGACCGAGCTCAGGAGCTACATCCGGCGCAAGCTCGAAATGGCGCGTGATTTTCCCAGGGAGAGCCGGCTGTTCGCCAACGAGATCCTGCAAGGCGCGCCGCGCATCATGCCGCTGCTGGCGGGTGAGCTGAAAACGCTGGTCGACGAGAAGGCCAACGTCATCAAGGGCTGGATGCGCGCCGGAAAAATCGCCCGCACCGATCCCTGGCACCTGATCTTTTCGATCTGGGCGACGACGCAGCACTATGCCGATTTCGATGTCCAGGTCCGCGCGGTGCTCGGGCCCGACCGCGGCAGCGACGGCCGCTTCGAGGATGCGGCGCGGTTTCTGGAGCAGTTGTTCATTGATGGGCTGAAGCCGAAGGGCTGACCTTGGGCGTCAGGCGCTGCGGCGCTCCGCCGGCATCGCCTCAAGCAAATTCTGCAGCTTCTCGATCGAATTCTGTTCGGCCAGCGGCGTGTAGACGATCAGCTTCATGTCCGAGCCGTCGTCGATCGACAGGCTCATATGCTCGAACGTCATGGCGCCGGCTCTCGGATGTCGGACATGTTTCACCCCCGACAATCGGCGTGCCACGTCGCGTTGCGGCCACCAGTCCCGAAACTCCGGACTTGAGCGCGTCATAAGCACGATCAGCCGCTCGAAATCCGCATCGCCCACATAGCGGGCGCTTTCCGCCCGGAACGAGGCCAGCACGGTGCGCGCCAATTGCTCCCAGTCAACCAGCAGGCGCCGGTGATGCGGATTGGTGAACACCATGTGGACGATGTTGCGGGCGTCGCCCTCTAGCAGGCCATAATCACCGAACACCGCTACCGCCGCCGGATTCCAGGCCAGCACGTCCCAGCGCCGCCCGACGACATAGGCCGGCTGCAGCACCAGGCTCTCCAGCATATGCATCAGCGGGCCATCGACCTTTTCCGGCGCAGCCACGCGGTTCTCCGGTTGCTGGCGGCCTGCCAGGATGAACAGATGCCGCCTTTCAACGGCGTCGAGGCGCAGCGCTTCGCTGAGCGCCGCTAGCACCTCCACCGAGGGTCTGACCTCGCGCCCCTGCTCTAGCCATGTGTACCAGGTGGTGCCGACGCCGGCGATCATCGCCACTTCCTCGCGACGCAAGCCTGGCGTGCGTCTCCGCAGGCCGGTCGCGATGCCGGTGGCGGACGGCGTCAATCTTTCGCGGCGCGAGCGCAGGAAGGCGCCAAGCTCGCGCCGGCGGCTGTCTTCAGCGGAGTGCGTGGGAGCATCCATGAGAGCTATTATAGCAGTATTGATACCAGGATAAAGTTTGAACTGTTTGGGCTGCGTCAGGCGCCCCATCTTCCATCCAGAGAGATGGAGGCTCTGAATATGGATCTGAAAGACAAGACAATCCTCATCACCGGTTCGACCGACGGCGTCGGCCGTGTCGTCGCGCAAAGACTGGGCGCCGGCGGCGCGCGCGTGCTGGTGCATGGCCGTGACGCGGCTCGCGGCAAGGCAGCCGTCGCAGAAATCGAATCCGCCGGCGGCAAAGCCGAGTTCCTCGCCGCGGACCTCGCCTCGCTAGCCGAGGTCCGCCGCCTTGCCGAGGCCGTACGCGCAAAAACCGACCGGCTTGACATCCTCATCAACAATGCCGGCATCGGCACGGCCGGCGCCAAGCGACAGCTCAGCGCCGACGGCTTCGAACTGCGCTTTGCGGTCAACTATCTCGCCGGTTTCCTGCTGACCTCGGAACTGCTGCCGCTGCTCAAGGCGAGTTCGCCGGCGCGCATCATCAACGTCGCTTCGGCCGGCCAGCAGGCGATCGATTTCGGCGATGTCATGCTGACACGTTCCTATGACGGCGTGCGCGCCTATTGCCAGAGCAAGCTGGCGCAGATCCTGTTCACCATCGACCTGGCCGGAGAGTTGAAAGGCAGCGGCGTCACCGTCAACGCTCTGCATCCGGTGAGCTACATGAACACCACCATGGTCCGCCAGGCCGGCGTGACGCCATGGAGTTCGGTCGAGACCGGCGCCGACGCCATTCTCAACCTCGCGACATCGCCCGCCCTGGAGGGCCGCAGTGGCCTCTATTTCGATGGCCAAAAGGAATCCCGCGCCGACGCACAAGCCTATGACGCCAAGGCCAGACAGCAATTGCGAACCCTGAGCCTCGACCTCGTCGGCCAAGCCTCCGCAAAATCGAAGGAACAGCATTCATGACCGGCAAGATCGAACACACGGTCGTCATCGGCGGCTCATCCGGCATCGGCTTGGCAACGGCGCGAAAACTGCTGGGCCCAGGCATGAAGGTGACCATCACCGGACGAAACCAGGACAAGCTCACCAGCGCCTGGAAGAGCCTCGGCGGCGCCGCCGAAAAAGCTGCCTTCGATGCTTCGAAGCCGGACGAAGTCCGCCAGTTCTTTGGGGAACTCGGACCGTTCGATCACCTCGTGCTGGCTGCCAGCGGCGGCAAGGGACTTGGGCGGTTCGAAACCCTCGACCTCTCAGACATCGCCGGCGGCGTCGACGAGAAAGTCAGGCCGCAGCTGTCCTGTTTGCAGGCAGCCTTACCGACGCTCAACAGATCGGGATCGGTCACTTTCATCTCGGCGGTGTCGGCACAATTGTCGGCGCCCGGCGTGGCTGGCATTGCCGCCGTCAACGGCATGCTGCTGACGGTGGTGCCGATCCTGGCGGTCGAACTGAAGCCTCTGCGCGTCAACGTCGTGGCGCCCGGCGTCATCGACACGCCATGGTGGGATTTTCTGGCCGAAGACCAGCGGCAGGCGGTGTTCAGCGAATATGCCGGCAAAACCCCGGTGGGCAGGATCGGCCGCGCCGAAGACGTCGCCGGCGCAATCGCCTTTCTCGTCTCCAACGGCTTCATGACCGGCCAGGTGCTGACCTGCGACGGCGGCCTGCGCTACGCGGCGTGACCTTACAGCGACTGCGCGATCAGCGTGAGAAGGCCTCCGGCCAGTGCGACGTTGCCGACGAAACCGTTGATGCGCGACGCCCGGTCCGGGCCCTGATGGTCCCAGAAATTGTGGAACATCGGCGTGGCGACGGTGAGAAACAGCAGCAGCACGGCGCAGGCGGTCGCAGTCCACAGGCCGGCCATCAACAGCGCGCCGGCAATGGTCTGCAGGACGATGCCGGCCCACAACGCCAATCTCGCCTGCGGCACGCCGCGCGCGGTCATCAGCCCTGTCAGGAAGGTCTCGTTCTGAACATTGCGCAGGCCGGCGAAAACGAAGGCGCCGCCGAGCAACAGGCGGCCGAGAAACAAAAAGGTCGAAGGCAAATCGACAGGCATGAAATCTTCCCCGTACTTAAGCATGAAACAGGTGGAGCGCCGCCCTTTCGACGGCGCTCCATGACTCACCGGACGGTCAGGCTGCTTTGGCAGCCGGCATCGGGTGAATGGCGTGGAACGGGATGCAGAGCCGGTTCCAGGTGTTGATCATGCCGATCGCGACCGACAGCTTGACCAGTTCCTCTTCCGAGAAGTGCTCGAGCGTGCGGGCATAGAGTTCGTCCGAAACGCCATTGTTGGCGATCAGGGTCGTTGCCTCGGTCCAGGCAAGGGCCGCGCGTTCACGTTCGGAAAACAGCGGCGATTCCTGCCAGGCCGAAACCAGATAGAGCCGTGTCTCGGTTTCGCCGTCGCGCCTTGCCTCGCGGCTGTGCATCTCGACGCAGTAGGAGCAGCCATTGATCTGCGAGGCGCGGAGCTTGATCAAATGCAGCAGGCTCACTTCAAGCCCGCATTCGTCGACCGCCTTGTTGAGCGCTGACACCGCCTTCATGATTTCCGGCGCCTTGGCAAAGAATTGCAGTCTCTGTTTCATCGTCTTTCCTTTCTGTCTGGCGGGGGTTAACTTTGCTTGGCTGCAGTGGGTTTCTGCGGCCGCTGATGGCGCGCGACAAAGGCACAGCTGGCGGCAAACGATCGCGGATCGCCTTCGGCCTTGTAGTCAGCCAGGATGTCGGACAACCGGGTTTCCGCGAGGGCCGCGCGATAGGCGCGCTCGGCCTTCAGCATCGCGGCATTGATGCCGCACGGCTTCACATAGGCCGAAGCATCGATCTTGACCGGGCCGCGCTGGCGGATCTCGCCGCAGCGGAAGGCCGGCTCGCGACCCTCGACCGCAAGCACGATATCGAGCAGCGTGATGCGCTCGGCCGGACGCGCCAGCCGGTAGCCGCCCGCCGGTCCCGGCACCGATTCCAGGATGCGCGCAGCCGTCAGTTGGTTCAGATGTTTCAGCAGATAGCTCGGCGACAGGCCGAAGGACTCTGCCAAGGCAGCACCCGGCATCGTGCTGTTGCCCTCCACGCTGGCCAGTGTGGCCGCGCAATGGATGGCCGCTTCAACGCCCTCGCCCAGCTTCATGATGTTGATCTCCGATTCATGGATATCTTATATCGTGGATAAATTTTATCTGCAATAGGAAAATGAAAAACGGCGCTCGAAAGCGCCGCTTTTTTCTTCGACCCGTTCCCTACTCCGCAGCCACCTTGGCCATTGGGTTGTTCGGGTGTGTCGTCCAATTGGCATAGACCGGCGACACCGGCTTGCCGGTGCGCTGGTCCATCACGCCGGCGGCCAGCGGCTCCATGGTGATGCAGTTCTCGACCGGGCAGACATTGACGCACAGATTGCAGCCGACGCATTCGGCCTCGATCACCTCGAAATGCCTGACGCCGTCGACCATGTTGGTGATCGCCTGGTGCGAAGTGTCCTCGCAGGCGATGTGGCAGCGGCCGCATTTGATGCAGGCGTCCTGGTCGATATGCGCCTTGGCGATGTAATTGAGGTTGAGATACTGCCAGTCGGTGACGTTGGGCGTGGCGCGGCCGACAATGTCGTTGAGCGAGGCGTGGCCTTTCTCGTCCATCCAGTTTTCGAGACCGGCGATCATCTCCTGCACGATCTTGAAGCCGTATGTCATCGCCGCCGTGCACACCTGCACATTGCCGGCGCCGAGCGCCATGAATTCGGCCGCATCGCGCCAGGTGGTGATGCCGCCAATGCCGGAGATCGGCAGGCCGCGCGTTTCCGGATCGCGGGCGATCTCGGCCACCATGTTCATGGCGATCGGCTTCACCGCCGGGCCGCAATAGCCGCCATGCGAGCCCTTGCCGTCGATGGTCGGCTGCGGCGCGAAGCTATCGAGGTCGACGCCGGTGATCGAGTTGATGGTGTTGATCAGCGACACCGCGTCGGTTCCGCCGGAGAGTGCGGCGCGCGCCGGCTTGCGCACATCGGTGATATTCGGCGTCAGCTTGGTGATGACAGGCATGCGGGTGTTGGCCTTGCACCAGCGCACCACCATTTCGATGTATTCCGGCACCTGGCCGACGGCCGCGCCCATGCCGCGTTCCGACATGCCGTGCGGGCAGCCGAAATTGAGCTCGATGCCGTCGGCTTCGGTCTCCTCGACCACCGGCAGGATCGCCTTCCAGCTTTCCTCGACGCATGGCACCATCAGTGAGACGACGATGGCGCGGTCGGGCCAGTCCTTCTTGACCTGTTTGATCTCGCGCAGATTGACCTGCAAATCGCGGTCGGTGATCAGCTCGATATTGTTGAGGCCGAGCAGGCGCCGGTCGGCCCCCCAAATCGCGCCATAACGCGGGCCGTTGACGTTGACCACCGGCGGACCTTCTTCGCCCAGCGTCTTCCACACGACGCCGCCCCAGCCCGCCTTGAAGGCGCGGATGACATTGTAGGCCTTGTCGGTCGGCGGCGCCGAAGCCAGCCAGAACGGATTGGGCGATTTGATGCCGACGAAATTGTTGCGGATGTCTGCCATGGGTCTTTCTCCTCTGGCCGTGGCGGGCTTACCGCCACCTTAAAGCGTTGCCTATCGGATCATTCCTCGCATCGAAGAAAAACCGATGGCGGTTCACCTTCGACCGTTACCGTGATCTGGTCCGGATCGCCCTTGCGCGCTTCCAGCCCGACCATTTTTTCATCCATGCGCACGGTCTCGTCCCCGTTGAGATAGACGCTGGCGCATGAAACCGTCGTTTGTACCAGGTCGCCAGTTGGCGACCCGGCTGTCCATTGGCAGATCGTGTGCTCGCTGAAGCCGACGCCGGACGCCTCGACGATCATCCGCTCTTCACCCTTCTGGTCGCACCATTGCGCATAGAGCCAATAATCCCCTGAAGCCGCCGGCATTGCCGCGGTACCGATGACGGCAGCGAGGATCGGCGCGATCATCGCAGTGCCCGGTTGATCAAGCGGGTCGGCTTTACCGAGGCCAACCAGAACGGATTGGGCGATTTGATGCCGACGAAATTGTTGCGGATGTCGGTCATAACTCTCTCCGCTAGCTACAGATCACAACAAGAGTTATCTGAACTGCTACAGGCTCACTCGAAACGTTTCGGACGACGACCTGCCACACATGGTCGCTAAACGGATAACTTGCCGATACAACCAACGCAGTAGGGTTGGCCGGCGGGATATCAAGCGCGTAACCTCCAGAGATGAGCTCCTCGTTCCCGCACCCAAGCATAGGAGAGAACGCCTCCCCTGCGCGAACGTCCGGTTGATCAAAATATCTGGTCACACGATGAGCCGCCGAGGCGTTGGCAGAAAACAGCAACAGGCTCGTGCTTAAAGCTCCAACGAACTTGACGACGTTAGGCATTCCAGCTTCCTCCAGCCAGTGCCCGGTTGATGCTCTCCGCCGCATCGCGGCCTTGCGCGACGGCCGATACCGTCAAATCGTCGCCGCCAAAAATGCAGTCGCCGCCGGCCCAGACATTGGCGAGCGAGGTGCGCCCTTCTGCGTCGACCTTGATGCGGCCGGCTTCGAGTTCGATCGCAGCACCGCTGCCGTTAAGTGCCGCCGGCACAAAGCTCTGGCCGATCGCCTTGAACACCTGGTCGGCGGCCAGCGTCAGCCGCTCGCCGGTGCCGACAAGCGTGTCGCCGTTCATCGCTGTGTATTCGAGCTCGATGCCCGACACTTTGCCACCTTCGACAATGACCCGCTTCGGCTGCAGCCAGTGGCGGATGGTGACGCCGTTGGCCGCGGCCAGATCCTGCTCGAACTCGGAGGCGTTCATGTGCTCCTGGCCGCGCCGGTAGCAGATCGTCACCTCCTCGGCGCCGAGCAGCTTCGACTGCACCGCGGCATCGATCGCCGTCATGCCGCCGCCGATGACGACGACGCGCCGGCCGACCGGCAGGCTCGCGAGATCGCTGGCCTGGCGTAGCTCGGCGATGAACTCGACCGCATTGACAACGCCATCGGCGTCCTCGCCATCCGCGCGCAACGCATTCACGCCGCCTAGCCCCATGCCGAGGAAGACGGCATCGTAATTCAGGATCAGGTCCGACAGCTGGTAGTCGCGGCCGAGCGCCTTGCCGTTATGGATATCGATGCCGCCGATCCCCGTGACATAGTCGACCTCGGCCTGGGCGAAATTGTCGGTGCTCTTGTAGGCGGCGATGCCATATTCATTGAGGCCGCCGGCCTTCGGGCGGGCTTCCAGAATGGTGACGTCATGGCCCTGGCGGGCGAGCCGGTGGGCCGCGGCAAGACCGGCCGGTCCGGCGCCCACGACGGCGACCGACTTGCCGGTCGATTCAGCGCGCGGATAAAACTGCTTGTGCTCGGCCATGGCGACATCGGTGGCGTAGCGTTGCAGGCGGCCGATCTGCACCGGCTTGCCTTCCGCCACCTCGCGCACGCAGACCTCTTCGCAAAGCGTCTCGGTCGGGCAGACGCGGGCGCACATGCCACCCAGTATGTTCTGGTCGAAAATCGTCTTGGCCGAACCGATCGGGTTGCCGGTCGATATCTGGCGGATGAACAGCGGAATGTCGATCGAGGTCGGGCATGCATTCATGCACGGCGCGTCGTAGCAGAAATAGCAGCGATCGGATTCGACCAGCGCTTCGTGGTGATCGAGCGGCGGATGCAGATCGGAAAAATTCTCGGCGTACTGGTCGGCGGCAAGCCGGCCGCCGGCAATGCCGTCCTTGAACTGGCCTTCTGGCATCGTCAGTTCCCCTGTTTCGTTTTGGGGAAGGCTAGCACGTTTTATTTTTTTATCAATTGGTCAATTTTCGACCCAAGCCGCTGAAAAGATTAGCTGATAATATGATTTAGTTGCTCATGTTATGAGTGACGGTTGCGTCCTCAAAGAGGGGAGCGCGACAAGCTCCAAGTCGCGGCAAGCTGTTCCAGGCCAGCGCGAAATGATAGGGCGCTTGAGCACGATGCGCGGCTTTCATTCAACGGAGAAGGCGATGACCGATGATAGGGAGACGGCTCACCGGTGGGAGCCCGTGGGAGATTTACCTCTGGCTGCCTGTCAGGTGTGGCGTCTAAAATCCGACAATAACTTTGAGCTGACCGTCGAAGGCGACTTCGGGACATCGGAACGAACTCTCAAGATCGATTTTCAAGGGGTAGTAGCCCTGGCTGCCCATGATGACATGCTGGGACTGACCAAAATCCGTGCGGACACCTCGATCCCATTGATTGGATCTGGCAGGCAAGCCTCCTACAGGTGGCCGATCCTGCGAGTGGAGAACTCGCACTGGTTGCGATCGACACTTGGCCCGACAGAAGACTGTACGCATTTTCTGCTGCTCAGTCTCGAATGCACGGTTGAGGTCATTGCTCGTGAAGCCACTCCTTCTTGGATCTGATCACCCGGGGAGCGAAACGCCTTGAAACCGCATACGCTCCGGCACAGGCCAAGATTGGTGGCTGTTCGCTACGAAGGTGCCAGCTGTAGGCTGGCATCTGAGCGGCCGCCATGGATCGACCTGATCTCGTCGGCAACCAGTTGCTGCAGCCGCCACAGATTGCGGTCGCGGATGCCGAATTCCTCGAGGTGGCTGACGGTGTTGTAGAGATATTCCGCGCCCGAGCCGACATGGCCGCAGGCTCTGGCAAGCACCCCCGCCACCGTGTCCAGCGGCTGCCCGAGCGACGTTCCCCTGCCGGTCACCCCGACCCAGAAGCCGAGCGCCCGTATCCGGCCCTGCTCCGTGCGCACGGGAACCCACCGGACCGAGCTGACACTCTCATGGTCGTCGATCTCGCGCCGCAGCAGTCTTTCGATCTGCTGCGGCTTGTCGCCGTCGGGCAGGCGGTAGATGACGCCGTCGCATCGGCCGCCGCGTTCGAGCGCCATCATCAGCCCCGGCTGCGCGACGCTGCCGCGCCAGCGCACCATGTCGAGGCAGAAGGAGCGATGCCAGCCAAACGCAGTGGCGCGCTGGCGTTCGACGGACTCGAAAGCCGGCTTCCAGATCAGCGAGCCATAGGCGAACACCCATAACGGCCCCGCATCGGCTTCGTCGGAGAGCTGTAAGGCAAGCGTGCGAAAATCCTCGTCGTTCAGCTGCGTCCAGCTGCCGTCCGGCCCGGGATCGACCTCTTCGCGATGACACAGTGACACAAGCTCAGGCGTGAGCGACATAAGGCGCATGAAACGACTACCCTTCGTTTGCCCAAGGAAAGTCGAAAACCGCCGCACGTGCAAGGCGTCGAGCGGGACGAAGTGCGGAACGATGTGTCAACGCAGCCGTTGAACTTTTCTCCGCTTCGCTGTCGGATTCGCGTCGCTGAAAACGTCCTTTGATGGATCGGACGACGATCTATGCATGAAGGTGAGGAGACCGAAAATGCCGAAATCCGCAATGCCCTTCTTCTGGTACGAGTTGATGACCAGCGACCTCGATGCGGCGCAAGCGTTCTACACCACCGTGGTCGGCTGGCGGGCCGAGCCCTTCGACAAGGCGCCCGGCATGCCGCGCTATATCGTGGTGAACTCCGCCGAGCGTGGCGTCGGCGGGCTGATGACCCTGCCCGAGGAAGCAGCCAGGACGGGTTTGAAGCCGGCCTGGTTCGGCTATATCCACACCAGCGATACCGATGCCTCGACCGAGGCACTGAAAGCCGCCGGCGGGGCTGTTCACCGCGAACCCGACGACATTCCCGGCGTCGGCCGTTTCTCCGTCGTCGCCGACCCGCAAGGCGCCGCCTTCATGTTCCTGCAGCCCAATGGTCCCGACCAGCCCGTCCTTCCGGCAACGACGCCGGGCCATGTCGGCTGGCACGAGCTTTATGCGGCCGACCGCCAGAAGGCCTGCGATTTCTATTCAAGCCAGTTCGGCTGGACCGATGCCGGTAGCATGGACGTCGGCGAGATGGGCATCTATCAGACCTTCTCGGCCGGCCCTGAATCTGGCGGCGGCATCATGAACAAGCCGCAACAGCTGCCGGTGCCGGTCTGGCTGTTCTACTTCAATGTCGACGCCATCGACGCAGCCGCCAAACGCGTCACCGACAATGGCGGCAAAATTGTCATGGGTCCGATGCCGGTGCCGACCGGCCAATGGATTGCCCAGTTCACCGATCCGCAAGGCGCTTATTTCGCGCTGATCGCGCCCGGCCGCTGATCCCCTCTGTACTCGCCTGCACGGAACTGCTCTCATCGCGCCGCCGGTGCGATGAGAGGCGCGTCCGGGGCGGTCACTCTGGCGCCAGCACCGCGCCCCCTTTGCTTATCACCCACTTTGCGGACGCTGTATATGCACTCAACGGAAAGCTGAACCAAGCGGCCCGACGTGCGCGCTCGGCTATGAACGGCGAGTCACCCAGAACTTGAGCAGAGCACGGAATAGTGCTCTTGCTCTTAGTCAGAAACCTGTTGATCGGCATTGCATTCATGAGCCAGCTTCTGAGCGCGATCTTTAAGCCCGATAGCCGGGCAGAGGCTGAACGAGCGAAATTTCTGTCGCGAATGTTCGGCATATTCTCTGAGAGGATTGTCTCGCTTTGGTGTGATGACGAGCGATCGCTGTACCAAAACATCGGTCGCCCCACGGTAAAAACTGCCATGACAGATCGGGGCTATACGCTGGACTTCACCCTGCGAGATCGGAGGAGCGACGCGCTTTACGTTGCCGAGATGAAGTGTGAGATCGAATACCAGAGCTTCCGATACTTCATTCTAACGAACGCTGATCAGCTCAAGCATCACAAAAAGCCAGCTTTCGAAGTTTTCCTGCGATCAGCTCGGCCGTCGGAAGACCTGCAGGTGTGGGTTGGCAAACAGAGGGTGCCGACCGCCGGCGCGATCCTTATCTGGGGTGCTGTATCGCCTTCTGGCCGCATGAACGCCATCAAGGAGTTTGGATTGCGAGATGCTCTTTCGCTCGACGAGATGTGTCGCGATCTCATCTCCTGGAAATGTCCGCGGTATGAAGCCTTGCTCAGTGAGCGCCGAACTTGGAGCATTCAACTTTTCGACGGATTGCTTAGCTCTGACTATGACCAGCGAAGCCCCAGGGATGACCCCTCCACGAGTTAATGCCGTACCTTCGCGGCACGCTCCTGCGCGGTCATTCCGGCGCCAGCACCGCGACCTTGAGGTTCTCTTTCCTGGCGCCGCTGAGCTGGATCGTGGCTGAGCCAGGCGTCAGCTTGAAGCGCACGCTCTTGCGGATGCCGGGGCAGGTCTTCACGCCGCTGAAACCCGCTGATTTCACGGCCTGGCCATCCTGAATGACGTCGACCCAGGCCTCATCGGACAGGCTGATCTGGAGCTCTCCTTCCGGTGGCACGGCCACGTTTGCCGTCGCGCCGAACGTGCCGGCTGCCGGCGCGCGTTGCGGTGAGACCATGAAGCTGACCGCATCGACCGGCTCCAGCGCCATATCCGCGGCTTCGCCGAAAGCAAGAGAGGCACCGGACTGCGCGGCGGGCGCTGCCGGAAACAGTTCCTGCTCGCGTGTTACCGGCCATTTGAAGGCATCGCAGCCAGCATCAGCGGCCACGGCGAAACTGGTGCTTGCGAGGATTGCGAACAGGCTGATGGCGATTTTTTTCATGGCGAAGGAACCCGTCTGGTTTGGAGTGTCTACTCGCAGATATACAACTTTAACGAGATGTATGCAACCATAACGAGAGCAGATTTCGAAGTCAGACTGGAAATAATTGCAATCACCGATTGTTGATGACAGGCCATGGGAAGTGAATGGTCCAGCGCCGGGTGATGATTTATGGCCGGGCCACAGGGTTGGAAAAATGGAGTTTAGATGAAGCTTTTTGACGGTCTCGCCAGATTTCAGCCGCAGGCACTCGGCGTCCTGCGCATCATCACAGCCCTGCAGTTCCTCGAGCATGGCTCGCAGAAACTGTTCAATTTTCCGGTCAGCGCCGAGCCTCACGCTCTTAGCGGCCTGACGGCGACGGCAGGCATCCTGGAATTCGCAGGTGGCATCCTGCTGGCGCTCGGTCTGTTGACCCGCCCGGTCGCGTTCCTTCTGGCCGGCGAGATGGCCATCGCCTATTTCATGGCGCACTACCCGCGCGACTTCTTCCCGGTCAACAACAGCGGCGACGCGGCAATCTCCTTCTGCTTCATCTTCCTCTATCTGCTGTTTGCCGGCGCCGGCGCCTTCGCGCTCGACAACCGCCGCAACGTCTGACGCGCAATGCATGTCGCCCAAAGGTGCGCAGCGGTTTTGGGATAACGACATGCACAAAGGAATCTGAAGCGCCTCGGCGAAGCCGAAGCGCTTCAGGCGCGCATTCGCTCGAAGTTCGCGTCAAAGAGCGGCGCTGCCTGAACGCGCGCCGCGTGGCGCTTGCCCAAAAGTTCGATTTCGAAGCCGTCGCTCTTGTCTGCGATCTCCTTCGGCACATAGCCGATGGCGACGGATTTCTTCGAGTGATGCGCATAGCCGCCCGACGTCACCCAGCCGCGCACCGCGCCATCGTACCAGATCGGCTCGTCGCCGATGACATCGGCATCGTCGGCATCGAGGATAAATGTGCGCAGCCTGAGCTTGCCGCCCTGCTTGCGCTCGGCAAGAGCGCCAGCCTTGCCGATGAAATCGGCATCCTTGCCATAGGCGACGAAACGGTCGAGTCCGGCCTCCAGCGGCCCGTAGATCGGCCGGTATTCGCGCGCCCATGAGCCGTAGTTTTTCTCCAGCCGCAGCGCATTGAGCGCGCGCGAGCCGAACAGGCCGAGGCCGAATTCCTCGCCTGCCGCCATCAATGCCCGGAAGGCAGCGCGCTGATATTCCGGCGCCACCCAGATCTCGTAGCCGAGATCGCCGGTGTAGCTGACGCGGCCGACCAGGCACGGCGCCGTGCCGATGTCCATTTTCGCGACCGCCATGAAGGGGAATGCGGTGTTGGCGACATCCGCGCGGCTGACCTTCGCCAGCACCTCCCTCGCCTTGGGTCCGGCGATCGCCAGACCGGTCAGTTTCTGCCCCAGCGCCTCCATGCGCACTGAGCTATCCGCAGGTAAATGCGCCTCGAACCAGCGCATATGATACTGCTCGGCGATACCGGAGCCGGCGATGAACCACTCGGTCCCGTTGGAATTGGTGGCACCGATATTGGCCAGCGTGAAATCGCCGATGAGCTTGCCGTCATCCTTCAGCATCGGCGCCAGCGTCATGCGGCCTGGCTTGGGCAACTTGCAGGCAAAGATCCGGTCGAGCCAAGCGGCCGCCCCTCCTCCCGTCACCTTGTATTTGGCGAAGTTCGAAATCTCCGCCAGGCCGACGCTCTCACGAACAGTCGCGACCTCGTTGGCGACATGGGAAAAATCGCTGGACCGCCGCCACGAGAACTCGTCCTTGACACCCTCGGGCGCAAACCAGAGCGGCACTTCCAGCCCACAGGACACGCCCCATTGCGCGCCCTTGGCCGACAGCAGATCGTAGATCGGCGTCGTCTTCAGCAGCCGCCCGGCGGGCAGCTCCTCATTGGGAAAGCGGATCGAGAAGCGGCGCGAATAATTCTCGCGCACCTTGGCGTTGGTGTAAGCCATCGTCGCCCAGTCGCCGTAGCGCGCCACATCCATGGCCCAGATGTCGGCGCCGGGATCGCCCTCGATCATCCAGTTGGACAGCGCCAGGCCGACGCCGCCGCCTTGTGAAAAGCCCGCCATGACGCCGCAGGCGACCCAGAAGCCGGGAAGGCCACGCACCGGCCCAACCAGCGGATTGCCGTCCGGCGCGAAGGTGAAGGGCCCGTTGATGATCTGCTTGATGCCGGTCCTCTCGAAGGCCGGGAAATGCCGGAAGCCGACCTCGAGCGACGGCGCGATGCGGTCGATGTCCGGCTCCAGCAGTTCATGGCCGAAATCCCAAGGCGTCTGGAACTCGGACCACACCTTGTTGGCCTTCTCATAGGTGCCCATCAGCATGCCGCCGCGCTCCTGGCGCAGATAGAGCTCACCGTCGAAATCGACGGCGTGGATGATCTCGGTGCCGGTCTTGGCGTTCCACGCCGCGACTTCCGGCATATCCTCGGTGATCAGGTACATGTGCTCCATGGCCAGCACCGGCAGTTCCAGCCCGACCATGCGGCCGACCTCGCGCGCCCACAGGCCGCCGGCATTGACGACATGCTCGGCCACGACCTCGCCCTTGTTGGTGATGACCCGCCACATCCCGTCGGGCCGGCGCACAATGTCTTCCACCTTGGTGAAGCGCTCGACCTCGGCGCCAAGCTTGCGCGCGGCCTTGGCGTAGGCATGCGTCACACCGGAGGGATCGAGATGGCCGTCTTCCTTGTTGCGAACGGCGCCGACGAACTGCTTGGGATCAATCAGCGGCATCAGTTCAGCCGCTTCGTTGGCCGATATTTCCTCGAGATCGATGCCGAGGTAACGCCCTTTGGCAACGACGCCGCGCAGCCAGTCGAGCCGCGCCTCGGTCGCCGCCAGCAGCACGCCGCCGGTCAGATGCACGCCGGTCGCCTGCCCCGACAGCTCCTCGATCTCCTTGTAGAGCGAGATCGTGTATTTCTGCAGCTTGGCGACGTTGGGGTCGCCATTGATCGTGTGCATGCCGCCGGCCGCATGCCAGGTCGAGCCGGAGGTCAACTCGTCGCGCTCCAAAAGCACGACATCGGTCCAGCCATGACGCGCCAGATGGAACAGCACGGAGCACCCGACGACGCCACCGCCAATGACCACGACCTTTGCATGCGATTTCATGAGTTTTGCTCTGTTATCAATGAGTTGGGAACGTAGGATGAATCGGAAAAGGAAGCGCCAAGCGACCCCCCTCTGGCCTGCCGGCCATCTCCCCCTCAAGGGGGGAGATCAGCAGCGTCTGCATCGCCGCTTTCTTTTCAGCGTTGGTGATTGGCGAAGGAAGACGTGACAGCCAATCTCCCCCCTTGAGGGGGAGATGTCCGGCAGGACAGAGGGGGCGCCGCGCGCCGACGCTGAAAAAGTCACGGCTCGCCCTGCCCGATCGCTTCCTTGCGCCTGGCCACATACGCCTCCAGCGCCTCGCGCACGGCGATATCCATCACCGGCTCGACATAGTCTTCCAGCGCCTTCTTCCACAGCCGGGTCGCGCGCGCCGTCGTGTCGAGGCCGCCGGCTTCCTGCCAGGCCTCGTAATTCTGCCAGTTGGACAGCATCGGCTGGTAGAAGGCGGTGGCATAGCGCTCCAGCGTGTGCGGTTCGCCGAAGAAATGGCCGCCGGTCGGCACCGCACCCAATGCCTCGACCGCAAGCTCGGCCTCATCGACGACGATCGGGCGCAGGAACTCCATCATGTGCTGGATCATCTCGACGTCGATGATCAGTTTTTCGAACGATGCCGTCAGCCCGCCTTCCTGCCAGCCGGCGGCGTGATAGACGAGGTTGCCGTGGCCGAGCACCGCGCCCCACAGCGCCATCAGCGTCTCATAGGCGCCCTGCGCGTCCGCCGCGTTCGAGGCCGAGCCGGGCGTCGTGCGGTAAGGCAGATTGTAGCGCCGCGCCAATTGCCCCGAGGCGATGTTGGCCTTGGTGTTCTCCGGCGTGCCGAAGGCCGGCGCGCCCGACTTCATGTCGACATTGGAGGTGAAGGCGCCGTACATCACCGGCGCGCCGGGGCGCACCAGTTGCGTCAGCACCACGCCGAACAGCGCCTCGGCATTCTGCTGCGCCAGGGCGCCGGCGAGCGTCACCGGGCTCATCGCGCCCATCAGCGTGAACGGCGTCACCGCCACCGACTGGCCGAACTCGGCCATGGTCATCAGCCCTTCGGCCATCATCTCGTCGAAACGCCGCGGCGAGTTGACCGAGATGATGGTGGCAATGCCGGGATCATCGCGCATCTCGTCCAGCGTCAGCCCGCGCGCGATTGCCATCATCTCGATGCCGTCCAGCGCCCGGCCTCGTCCGATCGCCGAGACATGGAAGGATCTGTCGGTCAGCGTCAGATTGGTAAAATAGGTATCCATGTGCCTGGTGTTCGCCGGCAGTTCAACCGGCGCGCAGACCTGGTTGCCGAGCATGTGGATACAGTTGAAATGCTGCGCCAGCCGGGTCAGATCGGCATAGTCGTGCAAGTTTCCAGCGCGCCGGCCGCGCTCCATGTCGTGCACATTGGGCGGCCCGGCGACGAGAGTGAAATTGATCGTGTTGCCGCCGAGATGAATGGTGTTGGCGGGGTTGCGCGGCGTCAGCCGGTAGCTGGACTGCGTGGTCTTCAGCGCCTCGGCGACAAGGCCCCGGTCGATGCGGACATTCGCGGTCGCATGGTCGACTTTTGCGCCCGCCTTCTCGAACAGCGCCAGCGCCCGCTGAGACATCACCTCGATGCCGAAATTTTCCAGAATGTGCATCGACGCCTGGTGGATCGCTTCGACCTGGTCGACTGAGAGCATCGCCATCGGCGGATAGGGATTGGTCACCCGCCGCAGTGGAAGTTGCGGGATGGCGGCGGGCCCCCGGTTGCTGGTTCGCTCCGCGCCGCGCTTTCGTCTTGGTTCATTCATGCCTGGCATCAGAGCGCCGGCATCCGGACATCGCTGTCAGAAATCCGCCCTTCGCGGACGTGATTTTAGCCAAGGCGGCATTTTTGAATTCTGACGGAGATAAAGGCGACGCGAAAGGTCGGAATAATGATACAGGCCCACTGAGCGCAGCCAGGCCGGCAAGCCGTTAAGAAACGCCGCAAGATTCCCTTTATGATTTCGGCCTATTCGTTTTCCAATGCGTAGTTCGAGTTTGAGTAAAATTGTAGCGGTTGGCGTGCTGCTGGCTTTGCCGGCCTGCGCGACGCCGCCCAACCATATCAACGATGTCTGCGCCGTCTTCGACCAGAACGACGGCTGGTTCGACAACTGGCAGTCGGCCGCCGAGCGCGCCTCGCAGAAATACGGCGTCCCCGTCCCCGTGCTGATGGCGACGGTGCGCAAGGAATCCGGTTTCAAGAGCAATGCCAGGCCGCCGCGTACCAAACTGCTCGGCTTCATTCCGTGGAAACATGTCTCGTCAGCCACCGGTTTCTCGCAGGCGCTCGACGGCACCTGGTCGCAATATCAGAGCGAAACCGGCAGTTGGGCGGCGAGGCGGACCAAGTTTGCCGATGCCGTCGATTTCGTCGGCTGGTATCATTCCAAGACATCAGACACGTTCGGCGTCGCCCGCAACGACACCTACAATCTCTACCTCGCCTACTATCTCGGCTGGACGGCCTACGGCCGTGGCAACCGTGGTGACGCCGGCGTGCAGGGCTATGCCAGGGCGACCGAAAAGATGGCCCGCGACTATGCCGAACAGCTGCAGCAATGCGGCAGCTGACGTTGCCAAGCGGTCTTGCAGCCACGCAGTTTGCGATCGAAGCAGAACTCAGCCATTCATTCGCTTGGGATCAGGTGGAGGATCGACCTCCCTCCCTTTACCGCTGCCGTCGACAGCTTTCGGTCAAACGTCGCCAATTGGCCGTCACGCGCCTTGGCGAGTCCCAACAGATAGCTATCCGTTACCTGTGCCGGGGTGAGGATCCTGGCTGCATCGATGTCGTTGGAACCGACAAGGCTGATCTCGTCAGGCCAGAACTGATGTCCTGAAAGGGCATGCAGCTTGCCGACAATCTGCGCCACCACGGCGGGCGAACCCGGAGAATTGGGGTATTTCGGGTTGCTTACAATCCTGATGACGCCATTCTCGGTAGTGGGACATGTTGCCCATGATAAATGCCCGGTGGATTGAAACCACCGATGGGCATCTTCATGCGCGACGTGAGCCGGATCGATCAACGCAATCAAGACATTGACGTCGAGCAGGAAGGTCACGGCAATTCGTCGCGAAGCGCATTGACCATTTCGAGATCGACCATCGGGCCGTCGGGCCGCGATGCAAGCAAGGGGATGCCGTTGCGTTCACCGCCGGTCGGTGGCCTGCGCAGTGAGCGGCGAGCCAGATCGGAAATGACATCGCCAACGCTGC
Source organism: Mesorhizobium sp. M0058 (assembly GCF_040323095.1). Lineage (NCBI taxonomy): Bacteria > Pseudomonadati > Pseudomonadota > Alphaproteobacteria > Hyphomicrobiales > Phyllobacteriaceae > Mesorhizobium > Mesorhizobium sp. M0058. The sequence goes on along the minus strand of NZ_JAMYUQ010000006.1, from coordinate 95,012 downwards.
GATCCTGCTGCCGCGCCATGGCCTTGGCCGCAAGTAGGACATCGTCATCGATTGCAAGTGTGGTTCTCACAATATGCTCTCTATCGCGCATCAAACATCACGCATCACATAATGCAATGGACAGCAATATTCAAGCGAACGTAGCTGTCGTTCCTTGAGCTATGGCGACGCTGCGGCAATGCGCCAACGAGCGGCATTGCCTCTATGGCTGGTCAGCTCGGCTTCTTGCCATGCGGGCGCTTCGGCGGTTCGCCGGCGAAACCGGGGCCGATCCCATCCGGTGCGTCTTCCGGCACGCCCTCATGCGCTGCGTGTTCCCTGTCGAACTTGATCACGGGCTCCATCGTCGCCAGCACATCGTCCGACAGCCAGCACAGGCTCATATGGCCATCGCCGAGATGCTTCACCGGCGGCACCTTGGTCTCGCACAGATTGTCCGGCACCAGTTTCTTGTAGCCGCAGCGCGTCTGGAACGGGCAGCCGCTCGGCGGGTTCATCGCCGACGGGATATCGCCTTCGAGCACGATGTGCCGTTTGACCACGCTGGTGTCGGCGATCGGGATAGCCGACAGCAGCGCCTCTGTGTAGGGGTGATAGGGTGGCGCGAAGATCTGGTCGGTCGTGCCCTGCTCGACGATGTAGCCGAGATACATGACGACGACGCGGTCGGCGATGTAGCGCACGACGGACAGATCGTGGCTGATGAACAGCATCGTCGTCTTGTTCTTGCGCTGGATGTCCATCAGCAGCTCGGTCACCGCCGCCTGCACCGAGACGTCGAGTGCCGACACCGGCTCGTCGGCCACCACCACCTTGGCATCGCCGGCAAAGGCACGCGCCACGCCGATGCGCTGCTTCTGGCCGCCTGAGAGCTGACGCGGCTTGCGCGTCTCGAAGGCCCGCGGCAGCTTCACCAGGTCGAGCAGCTCCAGCATGCGCTTGCGCCGCTCGGCGACATTGTTGCCGACTTTGAATTTTTCCAGCGTGCGGATGATCTGCGAACCGACGGAGTGGCTGGGATTGAGTGTATCGAACGGGTTCTGGAACACCATCTGGATCGACGACACCGTTTCGACGCTGCGCTTCTCGATGCCGGTCGACTGGATCTCCTTGTTGCCCAGCGTCACTGTGCCGGCACTTGCCGTCTCCAGCCCCAGCAGGACCTTGGCCAGTGTCGACTTTCCGCAGCCGGACTCGCCGACGATGGCGACGGTCTCGGATTCGCGCGCCATGAACGAGATCGTCTCATTGGCCTTGACCACGCGGCCTTCGCTGGAGCCGAACACTTCGCTGCCGCCGACCTTGTAGTATTTTCTCAAATCCTCGATCTTGAGCACCGGCGCGCCGGGCACGACCTTCTCATTGACCTTCTTGGCGCCGGGAGGCAGCGCTTCCCAGTCGATCTCGTTGAAGCGCACGCAGCGCGAGAAATGCCCTTCGTGACCGGCGACCTCGATCATCGGGATTTCGGCGGCATTGCAGACGCCCTCAACGAAATGGTGGCAGCGCGGGCCGAAATTGCAGCCCTTGGGCCGCTCATGCGGCAGCGGCAACTGGCCGGGGATAGAGATCAGCGGCCGCGAATTCTTGTCGGCGCCCGGCAGCGGAATCGAGCGGAACAGCCCTTGCGTATAGGGATGGCGCATCCGGTCGAACACGTCCTTGATCTTGCCGGTCTCGACCGCTTCGCCCGAATACATCACCGTGATGCGGTCGCAGGTCTCGAGGATGAGGCCCAGATTGTGCGACACGAAGATCATCGACGTGCCGAACTTCTCGCCCAGCCCCTTGACCAGTTCGACGATGCCGGCCTCCACCGTCACGTCGAGCGCCGTCGTCGGTTCATCGAGCAGAAGCAGCGCCGGCTTCGACAGCAGCGCCATGGCAATGACGATGCGCTGCTGCTGGCCGCCGGACAGCTGGTGCGGATAGGAACGCATCATGCGTTCGGGATCGGGCAATCTCACCGAGCGCACCATTTCGAGCGCCCTTTTGTAAGCCTCTTCCTTCGACACCTTGTCGTGGATCAGCGGCACTTCCATCAATTGCTGGCCGACCTTCATCGCCGGATTGAGGCTCGCCATCGGCTCCTGGTAGATCATGGCGATCTTGTTGCCGCGGATGGAGCGCAACTCCTCGTCGGACAGCTCGCCCATGTCCTTGCCCTGGAACTTGATCTTGCCGCCGACGATCTTTCCGATGTTGGAGAGGTCGCGCATGATGCCGAGCGACACGGTCGACTTGCCGCAGCCGGACTCGCCGACGATGCCCATGGCTTCGCCCGGCATCACCGTGCAGGAAAAGTCCATGACGGCGGGGATCTCGCCCTTGCGGGTGAAGAAGGAGATCGACAGGTTCTCGATCTCGATGATCGGCGCAGCGCTTGGCCCAAGGGTCGGGTTGCCGGGATTTCGAACTGCCTCATTCATGGGTCGCTCCAATCCTATTTTCATGCTCGCGGGCCGAAACCCGCAGATCAGTCTTTCATCGATTGTTCGCGCAGCGAGTCGGCAAGCAGGTTCAAGCCCAGCACGAACGACATCAGCGCGATCGTCGGCGGCAGCGCCGGGTGGATGAAGGAGCGCAGCAGGCGGCTGGCGTCCTTGATTGCGGTGCCCCAGTCCGGGCTCTCCGGCGCCAGGCCCAGCCCGAAATAGCCGAGCGTGCCGAGCAGGATCGTGGTGTAGCCGATGCGCAGGCAGGCATCGACGATCAGCGGCCCGCGCGCATTGGGCAGGATCTCCCACAGCATGATGTACCAGGGCGATTCACCGCGCGTCTGCGCCGCCGCCACATAGTCGCGCGTCTTGATGTCCATCACCAGGCCGCGCACGATGCGGAATACGCCGGGGCTGGAGGCGAACACCACCGCCACGAAGATGTTGAGCTGGTTGGGATCGATGTGGATGATCTTGAACGGATCGGCGTCGAACACCAGGCCGGCATAGACCCAGCCGCCGATGATCAGCGTCAGCCCGAGCAATATATAGAGGCGGTCCGGCCGGTTCTTGTAGCGGGTCCAGAACAGCACCGAAAAGAAGATGATCGGGAACAGGAAGAACAGCCCGGCCATGGCGTATGGGATCGGCGTATCCATGATGCCCGGCGTCACCAGCAGGTAGAACAGCAGGATCACCGGGAAGGCCAGCACCAGATTGGCCAGGAAGGACAGCACGGTGTCGATCCGGCCGCCATAGTAGCCGGCGGGCAGACCGAGCGTAATGCCGACCATCAGCGCGAAACCGGTCGCAGCCGGTGCGATGATCAGCACGATCTGGCTGCCATAGACCATGCGCGAAAAGACATCGCGGGCGAGCTTGTCGCCGCCGAAATAGTAGATGAGTTTCGATACCGGCTCGAGCGCGCCCGGCAGCGCATCCTTCATGATCGGCACCTGGGCGAGCGGATCGAAGGGCGCGACGGTCGACGCGAAGATTGCCGTGAACAGCCAGAACAGGCAGATGCCGACACCCACTATGCCGACGCCGCTATCGAACAGCTGGCCGTAGAGGCCGAGCCTTTTCTTGTAGGCGAAGCTCGCTCCCATCACCAGGGCAAGCCCTAACCAGACCGGCCAGAAACGCCCAATCACGCCGAGCACGACATTGAAGGCACCGATATATTCGACCTGCATCTGCCCCAGCCCCCTATTGAACTCTGATACGCGGATTGAGGAACGCGTAGCCGACATCCGAGATGAGCTGCGTGATCAGCACGATGAACACCGAGACCAGTGAACAGCCAAGCAGCAGATCGATGTCGTTGTTGCCGGCGGCTTCGACCAGCGTGTAGCCAAAGCCCTGGTAGCGGAACATCACCTCGACGATGACGACGCCGGTAAGCAGCCAGGGAAATTGCAGCATGATGACGGTGAACGGCGCGATCAGCGCATTACGCAGCGCGTGCTTGACGACGACGCTGCCGAAGGAAAGCCCTTTCAGCCGGGCGGTGCGGATATATTGCTGCGTCATCACCTCGACCATCGAGGCGCGTGTCATGCGGGCGATGTAGCCGATGCCGTAGATCGCCAGCGTCATCACCGGCAGGGTGAAATTGTAGAAGGTGATGCCCTGGCTTGCCGAGGCGGCCGAACCGTTCAGCCAGCCGAGCCAGGAGGCGAAGATGACGGTGAAGATGACGCCGGACACATATTCGGGCGTCGCCGTCGACGCGATCGATGCGACGGACAGCGTTCGGTCCGTTCGCGAGCCCTCGCGCATGCCGGCCAGGATGCCGATCAGCAGCGAAATTGGCACCATCACCAACAGCACACAGAGCATCAGGATACCGGTGGCGGCGAGTGCGGGGAAGAGCTTTGACGCAACGGAGGTTTTGAACTTGGTCGAGCAGCCGAAATCACCTTCCAGGATGCCGGAGAATTTCGGCTCCAGCGGATCGTTGCAGAAGGAGAAACGCTGCGTCGGCTTGCCGGTCGCCGGATCGGTCACCGGTTGCTTCGGGACGACGCCCAGCCATTGCCCGTAGCGCACGAAGAAGTTCTGCCGGTAGCCATGGTTGACCAGCCAGCTTTCGAGCTGTTCGGCCGATGTGTGCATTTCGGTCTGGCTGATCGCCAGCTTCTTCAAATTCGGCTCGAGGTTGATCAGGAAGAAGACGATCATCGTCAGGCACAGCATCGTCAATGCCATGGTGCCGAGACGCCGGATTACGAAAGAAAGCATGGCGGTCCCCTGCCGGTCTGGTTGGGGTTGGAGCCAGTTCGAAAAACCAGCTTTGCCGTTGCCGGCAGAGTTGGCCGTCAAATCGGCACTCGGATGCAATCAACCCAGTTTTATTGAACGGTCTTTCAGGAGAGTCCGCAACTTTTTGCTGCGGCGGCTTCCGGTTCTGGGCCATGCGAGGCGTGACGGGAAGGAGCGAAGCGCCCCTTCCCTGACGTTCCAATCACGCCTGGTCGAGCCAGACCTTGCCGTAGTCGCGCTCGAAGGTCGGATGCATCTTGTAATTCTGCACCGCCTTGACCGAGTGGCTGTAGAGCTTGCGCCAGTATGGCTGGATCATGATGCCGGAATCCTGCAGGATCTGCTCGATGTCCTTCATCATCTCCTTGCGCTTGGCCGCATCGGCAACGGCCAATGCTGCATTGAGCTTGGCATCCCATTCGGGGTTGGAATAGGCCGACTCGTTCCACGCCTCGCCGGTGCGGTAGCCGATCGCCAGAACCTGGACGCCGAGCGGGCGCATGTTCCAGTTGGTCATGGACAGCGGATACTTGGTCCAGTCGTTCCAGAACGTCGAGCCCGGCAGCACCGTGCGCTTTACCTTGAGGCCGGCGTCGCGCATCTGCGCGGCGATGGCGTCGCCGGTATTCTTGTGCCAGTCTTCGTCGACCGTGATCAGCTCGTGCTCGAAGTCGGCCTGGCCGGCTTCCGCCATAAGCGCCTTGGCCTTGGCCGGATCGCGAGCGACTTTGGGCAGCTCGTAATATTCCGGGTGGATTTGGCAGACATGGTGGTTTTCAGCCACCGTGCCGGCATTCCCGTAGCCAAGCTGCAGGACGACATTGTTGTCGACCGCCAGTTGCAGCGCGTTACGCACCTTCTGATCGCCGTAAGGCTTGTTGTTGATGTTGGTGCGGCACACGATGGTCGAGGCGGTGACGATTTCGGACTTGACCAGGTCCAGTCCGTCGAGGATCGACACATAGTCGGCCGAGGTCTCGAAATTGGTATGGACTTCGCCGGCCTCGAAGGCACTGACCATGGCTGCCGGATCGGTGCCGTAGTCGACGAATTCGATGCCGTCGAGGAACACCTCGCCGTCCCACCACTTGTTATCCTCGCGGCGCTTGTAGACCACCTTCTGGCCGACATCGTAGGAGACGAGCTCGAACGGGCCGGTACCGATCGGGCAGGCTTTGAAGTCGCCGCCCTTCTCGTCGAAGCTCTTGTGCACGATGAGGCCGGGATAGTCGCACATGTTCGGAATGAGCGCGATGTCGGCCTTGCCGAGCTTCAGCTTGACGGTGTGGTCGTCAACCTTGGTCACGGCGCTTTCGTCGAGTTTGTCGTCCTTGACCAGCGTGCCGAGACGGCCAGGCATCGAATTGCCCTCGGCCTTCTTGTCGGCCCAGCGCTTGAGATTGAAGATGACGTCATCGGCGGTGAAGGCATCGCCATTCGACCAGGTCACACCCTTGCGCACATGCAGCGTGTACTCGGTGGCGTCGTCGTTGACCTCCCAGCTCTCCAGAAGGTACGGGCGGAACGTGTATTCGCTGGTGTACTTGACCAGCGGCTCAAGCGCCTGGCGCTCGGCATTGGCGATTTCCGACCAATCGGCCTTGCGTGGATCCTTGGGATCCTTGACCCATTGCGCGACTTTCAGGATGCCGCCCTTCTTGCCCTGCACCTCTTCGGCCCTGGCTTGGGTCGGCACGGCTACGCCGAGCATGCCGTAGGCCATCGCAGTCGACGCGCCGAACACGCTGGCCATGGCGAGGAACTCGCGGCGATCGACTTTGCCTGCCTTGGCTTCTTCGGCCATGGCCAGGATGTGATCGGGAACGCGATCGCCATTACTCTTGTAATTTGTCATACCTTAACTCCCATTGTTGGCTTTCCGCCTTTTAACATTCCGCATCCCTGCCGTGATGTCAAAGACGGCATGGCTACGGAACCTGTTAGGGAATGTGCAACTTTGAAAAGGGAGCGGTTCGCGTGATAACGACAGACTTGGCGCAAAAGTGCTAGCGCGCCCAGATTCCGCCGGAATCTGCTTAGGCGAGTAATTGATACATTTTGGGCTGGTTGAGACAGCGCCATTTCCGGCGGCGGTAAGGGCCAGGAACTCAATATTCCTTTTCGTAGAATATGCCGCCCTTGGCCTCACCGCCATCGTTGGCCTCGCCGCGCAGCTTGACGCCGCGTCCGACATTGAGGTCGATCGTCGCCTTGCCCGATCCTGGCCTGTCGCCTTTCTGGATCGTCACATAGGTGCGGTCATTGAGGTACTTGCCCGCCGACACGGCGGTGCCGCCCTGGTCATCGGTGGTCACATCCAGGTCATCGACGCCGATTGCACTGCGCAGGTTTTCGAGCAGCGAGGTCGAGCCGCCGACGCCGGCCAGTTGGCCGGCGGCCTCGGCCAGCTGCGCGATCTGAAGCGGCGACAGGTTCGACATAGAGCGGCCGAAAATCAGCTGCGCCAGCACCTCGTCCTCGGGCAGCGCCGGCACCGAGGAGAAGTCGAATTTCGGATTGGTCGCTTCGCCCGAGACGACGATGGTGACGGTGGCGCTGGTCGTGGTCGATGTCGCGGTCAAGTTGAGGTAGGGCACCAGCGAGCCCGAAAAGCCGACCGTGCCTTCGGTAAAGGTCAGCCGCTTGCCGAGAATCGACAGCCGCCCACGCTGCAAGGTGAAGGTGCCGACCGCCTGCGGCGAAGCCGCCGGGCCGGTCAGCCTTAGCGAACCGCCGAACTCGGCATCGACGCCCCTGCCCTGGATGAAGATCTGGTTCGGCGCATTGACCGTGACGTCGAGGACAAGCCCACTGCCGCCACCACCGCTGGCCGCCGCCGGTCGCAAGGCCTTGTCCTGCGCCCGCACGGAGGCGGGCGCGTTCTTGTGCTTGACACCGAGCGCTGCCAGCGAGCCCGGCAGCTTATCGGGAACGGTGATGACGGTCTTGGCCAGGTTGACGGTGCCCGAAATCACCGGCGCCGAGGTGAGCGGCCCCTTGATGGTCAGGTCGCCGCCGAGATTGGCTGTCACCACCCTGCCGTCGGTATAGCGGCCGTCGACCAGCTTGATCGACAAATCGGCTGGGAAACCTTGCGCCGGATTGATGCCGAGGGTGCCGGAGGCCGACAGGCTGCCGCGTGTCGATAGCGTGCCGGTCAGCCGGTTGATCCGGGCAACGCCGTTGCCGATCGAAATGTCGGCGGCAATGTCATTGACGGCAAGACCGGAACGCGCGTCGACCAGGCGGGCGCCCGACGTGCTGACCGTGCCGCCGATCACCGGCGACGCCGCCGGGCCGCGCATCTGGATATTGACGTTGGCGGTGCCGCTGAGCGACAGCCCTTGCGCCGCAAGCTTGGCGGCCAGGAAGGAAAATGGCACCTTGCCGTTGAAGTCGAGCACCAGCGCTGGTGTGCCGGCCGTCGTCACCGTACCGCCGCCCTTGAGGCCAAGCCCGGCGCCGTCGCTGATGTCGGCGTTGAAGGTGAGCTTCTTGCCGGCGAATGTTCCCGACGAAGAGATATTCATGCCGCCAAGACCGGCGCTGCGCGTCTGCGAGGTCTGCACCCCACCAGCATCGATATCGAAAGCGACAGTCGGATTGCCCGGCGCGCCGGTTACCTTGACTGTTCCCGAAATCGAACCGGCGGCCTGGAGGCCCGGCGAAAAACTGTTGGCCAGCGAAGCCGGCACCTTCGACAGCGCGGCACTGATGTCGAGTGCCTGCCCGACCTTGCCGGTCACCGTCGCCGTGCCGCCACCGAGATTGAGCACCAGCTTGTCCAGCGTCGTGGTGCCGTTGGCGATGCTGACGGTCGAGGCCTGGGCGATGGCCGCCTTGATGCCCTGCACCGTGGCCTGGCCGGAAGCGAGTTCGATGGTGGTGGTGCCGCCAGCCACCTTTACCCTGCCCGCAGCCCTCGCCGGAATGCCCTTGACGGTGGCGCCGCCGGAAAACCCGGTCCAGTCGCCGTCGCGCTTCAAATCGACATCGATGCCGCTGATGGCGGTGCCGCCGGAAATGACGCTGTCGGCGCGAATCTTGCCCGAGATGACCGGCGCGGCGAGATAGTTGGCGACCAGCGCATCGATCGACACCGTCTTCGCCTGCAGGTCGCCGCGCGTGATCGAAGCGGTCGCAGCCTTGACGGCGACGTTCGGGCCATCCGCGGTCTTGGAGAATGCAATAGTGCCGCGCACATCGCCTTCGGCCTTTTCCAGCGCCAGCGCCGCCAGCGGTCCGATATCGGGCAGGTCGAGCGCGATGGTGCCGACCGGCACGAAAGCCTCGTCGAGCGCAAGGTCGCCGGAAATCCTGTTCTTGCCGAGTGACAGCAGCAGGCCGTTGATGGCGCTCTTGCCGTCCGCCGTCGCCAGCACCGCGCTACCTTGCAGCGCCTGTCCAGCGACATTGCCGGTCAGTTGCACATTGGCCGCCGGATTGGCGGCATCGGCCTTGCCGGTGGCGGTCAGCTTCAACCCGGTGATTTCGCGTTCCGCCACCAGCAGCCGGTCGCTGTTGACCGTCAGCGACAGGTCCGGCGCCAGGCTGGGCCCCTGCGCGTTGAGTGCAAAGCTGATCGCGCCTTTGGCATCTTTCGACAACAGTGAGATGTCGGCCAGTGCACCCTTGATATCTGCGCTGAGCTTGTTGTCGGCGAGACTGGCCTGACAGTCCGCGGTCAGTGCGCCCGACGCCAGTCTGACCGGATTGGCGCTGACATTGCCATTGGCATCCCGCTTCAGCGTGGCGCTGAGCTGCGTGCGCTCTGCCAGCACGCCGCGCGCCGCAGCCGGCAATGCCGCGGACAGCACGTCGGCGTTGAGGTTGAGGTCGATTGCTCCATCGGCAAAGCCGACACGGCCATTGAAGGCACTGCCCAGCGCATCGGCCTGCACCGAGCCGCTGTCGATGGTGATCGCGTCCGCCGCCAGGGTGCCGGCGATCTTGGCGGTGATCTTGCCGGCGATCAGCGGCGCGATGGTCGGATTGTCCAGACCGATCTTGTCCGCCGTCACCGTGCCCGAGATCGGACCGGTTCGGCTTTTCATATCAAATGCATCGGAATGCAGCGCAAGCGCAATGCCCTCGACCTTGGCGTCATCCGTCGCCACCGAAGGCAGTACCGCCGAGATGTCGAGCTTGGCTTGCGCAGCCTGCCCGGCCGCCTTCACCGACAGCGCCTGCAATTCGAGCTTGATCGGGCTTTCCGCGCTGCCCAGCGTCAACGGCAGGCTCGGACCGGACGATGTCAGATCGAGCGCGAAATCGCTGGCGCCGTTCGGGTTGACGGTGCCGGCTGCCTTGCCGGAGATTTTTTGGCCCGACAGCGTCGCCTGATCCAGCACGATGCCGCCGGCCGTCGAATAGCTGCCGGCCGCATCGACATCGAGCGGTCCGAGCCCGGCCTGACGGGTCTGGCTGGTCTCGGCGCCGGCCAGTTTTGTATTAAAGCGAATGTCGGGATTTGCTGACGGCCCGGTGATTTGCGCCGTGCCGTCGAGCGTGCCCGCGGCATCGAGGCCGGGCGAAAAGCCATTGGCAAGCGCAGCCGGCAGCGCCGAGAAGGTCGCCGCCAGATCGAGCGTCTGGCCCGCCGTGCCCGACAGCGTCACCGAGCCGCCGCCGAGATCGACTACCAGCCTTTGAATGTTGGTTATGCCATCGGCAATGGTCAGGCTCGACGGCTCGGCGATCGCCACCTTGATGCCGCGCACCGTCGCCTCGCCGGACGCGATCTCGACGCTGGTCGCGCCCCCGGCAATCTTCGCCCGCCCGGCAGCTGTCGCCGGAATGCCTGATATGGTTGCGCCGCCGGTGAAATTCGTCCAGTCGCCGTCACGCTTGAGGTCGACGCCGATGCCACTGACGACGGTCGTTCCCGAGGTCACGCTCTCGGCCTTGATCGTGCCGGAGATCGCAGGGCTGTTGAGATAGTTGGCGATCAGTGCGCTGACGGTGACTGCCTTGGCTGCCACATCACCGCGCGCGATCGACACGCTGGCTGCATTGATGGTGACAGTGGGAGCCTCGCCGTCTTTGGCGAACACCACGGTGCCGCCGATATCGCCGGCCGCCGTCTGCCCGGCCAGCGACGCCAGCGGCGCGATATCGGGGGCGGAGATCGTCAGCGTCCCCAGCGGCAGGAATTTTTCATCGAGCGTGAGGTCGCCCGACACCTTGTTGTCGCCCAGCGCTACGCTGAGCCCCTTGATTGAGCGCTTGCCATCGCTCGTCACCAGCGCCGCCTTGATGGCGAGCGGCTGTTCGTCGACCGCGCCGGTCAGCGAGATATCTGCGGCCGGGCTCACAATGTCGGCCTTGCCCGATGCGGTCAGCTTGATGTCCTTGACCGTGCGGCCGGAGGCCGTCAGGCTGGCACTGTCGGCCGAAACCGAGAAATCCGGTGCGTTGCGCGCGCCGCTTGCCGTCAGCGCGAAATCGACCCCGCCGGCGATCGGCACGCCGACCAGCGAAGACAGCACCGAGACGTCGCCGAGCTTGCCCTTGATGTCGGCCTGGATATCGCTGCCTTGCGCGCTGGCGGTGCCGCTGGCGCTCAGCGAACCGGAAGTGAGTTCGATCGAGTTGGCGGCGAAAGAGCCCTGCGGATCGCGCGTCGCGGTCGCCGAGAATTTGACCCGTTCGCCAAGCAGTGAACTGATCTGCGGCGGCAGCGCCGTCGACACCGCATCGGCATTCATCTTGAGCGTCATGGCGAGGTCGGCCAGCGCCACCTTGGCCGTCAGCCCGGCATTGAGCGCATCGCTGCGCAGCGTACCCTCATCGAGCGAGATCTCATCCTTGCTGATCGAGCCGGAAAGAGAGGCCGTCAGCTTGCCGGTGACCAGCGGGGCCAGCGTCGCGACGTCGGTCTTCAGCCCGGCCGCCGCCAGCGACACGCTGACCGGGCCGCTGCGGTTCTCGATGTCGAAACCGTCGGAATGGATCCGCGCATCGAGATTGTTCACCTGAGAACCGCCCGCAACCACCGAGACGAGCGAAGCGCTGGCGTCAATCATCGGCGCCTTGCCGTCACCGAAGGCGCGCGCGGTCACATTGTTGATGGCCACCATGATCGGCTGCGCCTGGGTACCGGCATTGACCGTGACCGGCTTGGCTTTGACCACGAGTTCGACCGAAAGGTCGCTGGCGCCGTTGGGGTCGACCATGCCGGCAGCGGTACCATGAACTGCGTCGCTCTCGATCGCAGCGCGCTCGATGTCGACGCCGCCGGCCGCGGTCGCGGTGCCGGCTAGGTCGAAGCTGGTCTTGCCGGCAAACAGCGACTTGAACCGTTCCGGCAGGAAGCCTTCGAACGAACCGTCGCCCTTGGCCTCGATCCGGTTGCCCTTGTCGGTGAGCTGGTGCCGGCCGGTGAGCTGGGTAACGATCTGACCGTCGACCATGAAGGTGCCGATGCCGCTCCAGTTGGCCAGCGGCCCGGTGCCCGAGACGACGATGTTGACCGGCGGCGCGCCGGGTAGCTTGAGCAGGTTGGCGATGATGCCGCCGGCCGGCTCGGAAGCCTTGAGATCGAGGTCGAGCTTGTTTTCATCCGGCGCGAAGTGGATGTTGGCGTCGACATTGCCTTGCTTGCCGTCATGGCGGGTAACGTTGAGCACCGTCTGGATCGCCAGTGGCGACGCATCGACCTTGGCCGATCCCTTGGCCGCAAGTTCGGCAATGCCGCTGCCGGCAAGTTGCTGGCCGAGCGCGATCTCCGGCAAATCGATCGCTCTGATATCAAGCGAAACCGGCAGGCCGCCCGACCCGCTCTTGCTCGGCTCGGTGCTCGCCACAGGCAGCCGTGCCAATTCTATCCGTTCGGCCGCTATGCGGTCGGCGCTGAAATTCTTCGACAGCAGCGCCAGCGGCGACCAGTCGATGGCCACCTTGCGGGCCACCAGCCAGGCGCCCTCGCGGTCTTCCAGCACGACATGGTCGACCGTCAGCGCGCCGGACCAGATACCGTTAATGCCGCTGACCGTGACTTTGCTGTCCCTTGACGAGGCCATGTCAGAGATGATGCCGGCGAGATTTTCGCGGCCGCGCTCGGTCTTGGTCAGCACGACCAGCGCGCCGATGCCCGCCGCCGCCACGATCAGCAGCGTGTAGAAAAACAGGCGAAGGATGCGTTTCAAAATCTTCATCGTCAGAACGCCTGTCCGATCCCGGCATAGATGCCGAAACGCGGGTCGCCACGGTCGCGGTTGAGCGGCACGGCGGCGTCGATGCGCAGCGGCCCGAACGGCGTGATGTAGCGCAGGCCAACGCCCGCGCCGACCTTCACGTCGGAAAAGTCCGGCGTCGCTGTGGTCGAGACAGTGCCGGCGTCGACGAACGGCACGATGCCGATCGTGTCGGTCAGCGCAATGCGCATTTCGACCGATGTTTCGAAGAAGGAAAGCCCGCCGATCGGCTGATTGTCGATGTCCTTCGGTCCGATGCCCTGATAGGCATAGCCCCGCACCGAGCCGCCACCGCCGGAATAGAAGCGCCTGTCGGCTGGAACGTTCTGAAGGCCGGTGCCGACGATCGAACCCAGCGCGACGCGTTCGGCAAGCACGAATTTCGAGGCCGTGTCGAGCGACTGATAGGCCGACCCCTCGCCCCTGAGCTTGAGGAAGGCGGCGCCGCTCAGAATGTCGTAGCTCGGTTCGGCATAGGCCAGAACCCTGAAGCCGCTGGTCGGATTGAGCCGGTTGTCCCTGTTGTCATAGACATATTGCAGCGGAATGCTGGCGATCAGGTATTTGTGCTTGCCGAAGGCGTCGGTGATCCTGGAATAGTCCAGCGCGATTTCAGCCGAAACCGTCTGCTTCTTGTCGATCTCATAGGACAGGCCGGTGCTGCCCTTGACCGAGAAATGGTCGTAGGCATCGGGATGTTCGAGGACGGTCTTGACGCTGGCGATGAATTTCGAGGCCGGCCCGACCACGCCCGGCTTCTCGAACATGATGCCGGCATTGTAGTTGAGCTCGCTGAGATCGTTGCTGCCGATGCCGCTGATCTTGCCCTCGATGCGCAGCTTTTCGGCCCGGCCGAACAGATTTCGGTGGCCCCAATAGCCTTCCAGGCCTAGCCCTTCGGTGTTGGAGAAAGTGCCGCCAACGCCGAAATAGCGTGGTTTGCGCTCGCTGACCTGAACGCCGATCGGAATGTTGCCGTCGGCGTCGAGACTTTCGGCTTCCTTCAGCGTCACGCTGTTGAACACTTCGAGCCTCAGCAGCCGGTCGCGGGCATCGTCGATCTCGTCGGGCGAATATTGCCGGCCGCGTTTCAGCCCGGTCATATATTCGGTGAACTCGCGATTGACCTTCTCTGTGCCATCGACGGTGGTGTCGCCATAACCGGCAACCGGCCCGGCGGCCACCGTCAGCGTCACGTCGAGCGTCGAGGTGGTGTGCTCGGCCACGACCTGCCTGTCGGTGATCCGGGCCAGCGGCCGGCCCTCCTGCTTCAGCGCCCGCACGATCAGCGCCTCGGCCTTGAGCACGGCGCCCGAGCCGGCATCGCCGCCGGCTATCAGGCCGAAATCGGCGCTCGCCAGCCCGGCGGCATCGCCCTCCAGCCGAATATTGCCGAGCGTGAATTTGGGCCCGCTCGAGATGCTGATCACCACCGGGATCGGCTGCGGACCCGTAAATTCGGCATCGGGCGGCAAATCGTCGAGCGCCTTGCCCTGGATGGTGATAGTGACGACGCCTTCATAACGGGCGTCGGCATAAAGCGCGGCGACCAGCTGTTCGCGGTCGCTACGCGCCTTCGCCAAAAGGCCGAGCGAGCCGGAAACCGGGCGGTCTTCGTCGGATTTCAGCGACGAGGCGTTTTCGAGCTTCTTGACCAGGTCCTTGTCGGCATCGGGCGCTTCGATGGTCACCGCATAGCGCAGCGGGTCGACGATATCGGCGTCCTCGTCATTCGAAGAGCCCCACAATTTGATGCCGAAGAGCTCGAAGGCGGCCGCCGACCCCGATTCGGCAACGAGCACGGTCGAGCACGCCAACGCCACAATCAGCGCACGCGAAAGCGTGCGCCGTGGCGCACTTACCTTCGACATCTGCGCTTCATACGCCGGCATCAGGACAACCTAGGTTACAAAACTAAAATTGGAATGAAGTTTTGAAGCGCTCGTAAAGGGGCCACAATCCAATTGTCTGAAATAGGCAGGGCTTGGAATTCACACCTTCTGCGTTTTCGCAAGAAAGCGTGATCCCTTTCCCGTGGATGAACTATCGGCATACCGGTCATTGGCCGGTTTGGGAACCGTTGGCGGGCGGAAACCTGCCCGTCCTCGTGTTGACAAGCTTGACTGAAGCTTGAACATGCCGCGGACGTAGCAGTGTCTGGAGGGTGTTATGGCGATGCGCGCGGCGGCTCGTGGTCTGTCGATCTTGATTCTTCTCATTTTCGCCTGGGGGTCTGTAGCGCAAGCGGCCGAAGCCCGCCGGGTGGTGACCTCAAATAATTCCGACTATTTCGGCTTCGATCTCAGATCGGACCAGAATGTCAGCCTCGATCAGTGCAAGACGACATGCCTCGGCGACCCCGCCTGCCGCGCCTTTACTTACAACAACAAGGCCAAATGGTGCTTCCTAAAGTCCGACTATAACCAGTTGAAACCCTTCAGCGGCGCGGTCGCGGGCAAGGTCGTCAATGTCGATGGCGACCCCGATATCGGCGCCCCGCCGGAACTCGCCTTCTTCCCCAACTGGATGGCCGACCAGGCCCAGCAATACCGCAACAAGCTGACCGATCCGGCCTATGACAAGCCGACCGACGGGCTGGAATCACTCCGCGCCGCCGCCGAACAGGCTGCACTGACCGGCGACCATGGGCAGGCCATGAACAAATACGAGGCCGCGGTCTCGGTCCTGCCTGACGACGGTCAGCTTTGGCTCGGTCTGGCGCGTGAAACGCTTGCCATACAGCCGGCCAGCGGCACCTCCGAATCCTACAATCTGCCGGTCAAAGGCACCTCCGCCGCCATCAACGCCTACAAGTTGCTGCGCACCACCAAGACCCGCGCCGAAGTGCTGGCGCTGCTCGGCAACGGCCTCGACCGCCGCGATCTCTACCGTCCGGCCCTGCAGGCTTATGAAGCCAGCCTCGCGCTGGTCAGTTCGCCGGCGGTCAAGGCCGAATATGAGGATCTCAAGGCCCGCAAGGGCTTCCGCGTCATCGATCACTCGATCGACGCCGACACCAGCGCGCCGCGCATTTGCGCGCAGTTTTCCGAGGAGCTGGTCAAGACCGGCGTCGACTACGCCCAGTTCGTCACCGTCGACAACCAGCCGCCCAAGGGCGTCGAGGCCAAGGACAAGCAGATCTGCGTCGAAGGCCTGGAGCACGGCCAACATTACGAAGTGACCTTCCGCGCCGGTCTGCCGGCCGCCATTGGCGAGGTCACCGCCGCTCCGGTCGTGCTGTCGATCTATGTGCAGGACCGCGCGCCGTCCGCCCGCTTCACCGGCGACAGCTTCGTGCTGCCCGCCGGCGCCCGCCGTGGCATCCCCATCGTCACCGTCAACATGAACACCGCGCAGATGAAGCTCTACCGTATCGGCGATCGTTCGCTGGCGCAGCTTCTGTCCGGCTATCAGTTCCTGAAGCAGCTCGACGGCTATGATATCTCCAGCATTTCCGACCAGATGGGTGAGCCGGTCTGGCAGGGGCAGCTGGATATCGCCAACGACCTCAACAAGGACGTCACGACTTCGTTCCCGGTCGACGAAGCCTTGCCGCAGCGCAAGCCCGGCGTCTACGTGCTGACCGCGCAAGCGGTAAATGAAAATGACGAGGACAATTACAATTCGCTTGCCACGCAGTGGTTCGTCGTCTCCGACATCGGCCTGTCGACCTATACCGGCCAGGATGGCCTCAATGTCTTTGCCCGCTCGCTCGGAACCGCCAAGCCGATCGCCGGCGCCGAACTGACGCTGCTGGCCAGGAACAATGAAATCCTCGGCACAGCCACGTCGGACGCCGAAGGCCATGCTGTCTTCAACCCCGGCCTGACGCGCGGCGACGGCGGCATGGTGCCGGCCGTTCTGATGGCCAAGCAGGGCGACAACGATTTCGTCTTCCTCGACATGGGCCGCGCCGGCTTCGATCTGTCCGATCGCGGCGTCGCCGGACGCGCCGCACCGGGCGCGCTCGATGTCTATGCCTGGACCGAACGCGGCATCTACCGCGCCGGCGAGGATGTGCATGTCGCAGCCCTTGCCCGCGACGTCGCCTCCAAAGCGGTGGAAAACCTGCCGCTGACCTTCATCTTCACCCGTCCCGACGGCGTCGAGAACCGCCGCATCGTTGCCGATGGCGTCTCGGCCGGCGGCTATGCCGTCGACCTGCCGCTGGAAGCCAACGCCATGCGCGGCACCTGGACGGTGTCGATCTATACCGATCCCAAGCAGGCGGCCGTTTCCAGCCAGATGTTCCTGGTCGAAGACTTCGTGCCGGATCGCATCGAGTTCGACATGAAGTCCGACAAGCAGGAGATCGCACAGGGCGAAACCGCCAACATCGACATTGACGGCCGCTTCCTCTATGGCGCGCCGGCCGCCGGCCTCGCGCTCGAAGGCGAGCTGACGCTGTCGACGGCGCGCGACTGGGACCGTTTCGCCGGCTATTCGTTCGGCCTTGCTGACGAGCAGTCGGCCGAGCCTTCGGTCACCCCGTTCACCGGTCTGCCGGTGGTCGGCGACGACGGCAAGGCGACCTTCCCGGTCACGGTCGACCAATTGCCCGCGACCACCAAGCTGGTCGACGCCAAGGTCACGGTTCGCATGCGTGAAACCGGCGGCCGCGCCATCGAACGCTCGCTCAACATCGGCATCCGCCCGCAAGGCCACATGATCGGCATTCGTCCGGATTTCGCCGACAATGAGGTGCCGCAGGGCGGCACCGCCAAGTTCAGCCTCATCGCGGTCGACCCCGACGGCAAGCGCGAGACGCTGAAGGGCGCGCAGTGGTCGCTGGTCAAGGTCGAACGCAATTACCAGTGGTACCGCAACAACAATTCGTGGAACTACGAACCGGTCACCTTCACCAAGTCGATCGCCAACGGCCAGGTCGATCTCAGCGCCGATGCCGAGGCGACCGTGACGATGCCGGTCGACTGGGGCCAGTACCGGCTCGAGATCGAGACTGCCGATCCCGAGGGCCCGGCGACCAGCTATGAGTTCGACGCCGGCTGGTATGTCTCCTCGACCTCCACCGAAACGCCTGACGGGCTCGAGATCGCTCTCGACAAGGACAGCTATGCCGTCGGCGACGTGGCCAAGCTGAAAGTGTCGCCGCATTTTGCCGGCGAACTGCTGGTCACCATCGGCGCCGACAAGCTGCTCAAGACCGTCACGGCAACCGTGCCGGCCGGCGGCAGCACGGTCGAGATCCCGGTCGGTGACGACTGGGGCGCCGGCGCCTACATCACCGCAACCCTGTTCCGGCCCGGCGATGCGCAGGAAACCCGCATGCCGGCGCGCGCCATCGGCGTAAAATGGCTGACGGTCGACCCAGGCTCGAAAAAGCTCGCCGTCACCCTGACGCCGCCGGACAAGACGATGCCGCGCCAGCAGCTGTCGATCCCGGTTTCGGTCGCCGGCGTAGCGCCGGGCAGCAATGCCTATGTCACGGTCGCTGCCGTCGATGTCGGCATTTTGAACCTCACCAACTACAAGGCGCCGGATCCGGAGGGCTGGTATTTCGGCCAGCGCATGCTCGGGCTCGAAGTCCGCGACATCTATGGCCGTCTCATCGACGGCTCGCTCGGCACCACCGGCAAGCTCAGGACCGGCGGCGACGGCGCCTCGATGCAGCCGCAAGGCAGTCCGCCGACCGAAAAGCTGGTCGCCTTCTTCTCCGGCCCGGTCCAGCTCGACGCCGACGGCAAGGCAAGGATCGACTTCGACATCCCGCAGTTCAACGGCACCGTGCGCGTCATGGCCGTCGCCTGGACCAAGGAGGCCGTCGGCCATGCCACGACCGATGTCATCGTGCGCGATCCGGTGGTGATCACTGCCGGCCTGCCCCGCTTCCTGGCGCCTGGAGATGCAGCTATCATGCGGCTCGACGTCGCCGACACCGACGGTCCGGAGGGCGACTATGCCCTGTCGATCGCCACGACCGGCGACCTCTCGACCGGCGACAAGCCCTTGCCCGAAAAGCTGACGCTGGCCAAGGGCAAGCGCCAGACGCTGACCGTGCCGCTGATTGCACAGACGGCGGGCAATGCCTCGATCACCATCAAGCTCGCCCATGGCGACGGCACCGCCGTCGAGCAGACGCTGTATGTTCCGGTGCGTCCGGCGCAATTGCCGGTCACCACCCGTCTGGTCGTCGACCTCAAGGGCAATGGCGGCTCGCTGCGCGTCGACAAGGAGCTGCTCGCGGCAAGCCTGCTCGACGGCGCCTCGATCAGTGTCGGCGTTTCGCAGGCTGCCGCCTTCGACGTGCCGTCGCTGCTGATGACGCTCGACCGCTACCCCTATGGTTGCGCCGAGCAGACCACCAGCCGCGCCATGCCGCTTCTCTACGTCAACGATCTGGCGTCCGGCGTTGGCATGCAAAGCGATCCCGAACTGCACGGCCGCGTGCAGGCCGCCATCTACAAGGTGCTGAGCTACCAGGCTTCGGCCGGCAGCTTCGGCCTGTGGGGTCCGGGCTCCGGCGATCTGTGGCTTGACTCTTACGTCACCGACTTCCTGACCCGGGCGCGCGAGCAGAACTACGACGTGCCGGCGCTGGCGATGAGCCAGGCGCTGAGCAATCTGCAAAACTCGGTCGGTTACGACCAGGACGTCCAGGATCGCGGCAGCGAAATCGCCTACGCGCTCTATGTTCTGGCCCGCAACAAGAAGGCCTCGGTCGGCGATCTGCGCTACTACGCCGACACCAAGCTCGAAGCCTTCTCGAGCCCGATGGCCGTCGCCCAGTTGGCGGCGAGCCTGGCGCTCTACGGCGACGCGCAGCGTTCGGAAGCAACCTTCCAGACGGCGCTGCAGCTGGCCAAGTCGACCACCGAATACGACTACTACCGGTCCGACTATGGCTCGCGGCTGCGTGATGGCGCCGCGATCCTGGCGCTCGCCGCCGAATCGAAGCCGGTGCCGACCATCGTGCCGGAGCTGATCCGGCTGGTGGCAAGGGAACGCGCCGATGCCCGCTGGACCAGCACGCAGGACGAGTCCTGGATGCTTCTGGCGGCCCGCGCGCTGAAGTCGGGCAACGACTCTATCACGCTGTCGGTCAACGGCGCGCCGCATGCAGGTGGATATTCCAACCACCTCAGCGGCACCGACATTGCCGACAGCCCGCTGACCATCGCCAACACCGGCGCCACGCCGCTGCAGGCGGTCGTCACCACGGTCGCCTCGCCGGTAGAGCCCTTGCCGGCCGGCGGCGACGGCTTCACCATCGACCGCACCTACTACAAGCTCGATGGCACCGAAGCCAACGTCACCGAGGCGACGCAGAACGAACGCTACGTGGTCGTGCTCAAGGTTTACGAGCAGAACCGCTGGCCTTCGCGCCTGCTGATCACCGACCTGTTGCCGGCCGGCTTCGAGATCGACAATCCGGGCCTTGTTTCCAGCGCCCAGCTGTCGAACTTCACCTGGCTGGCGCAAACGGACGCAGCCCATCTCGAATTCCGCGACGACCGTTTCGTCGCGGCATTCAATCCCAATGACGGCGATGGCGACCGCAACATCATGCTGGCCTACGTCGTGCGTGCGGTAACGCCGGGCACCTATGCCCATCCGGCAGCCACGGTGGAGGACATGTACCGGCCGCAATATTCGGCCCGCACCGCCACCGGCATGATGGAGATCAAGGCGCCGTAAGGCGCCTTGACGAAGATGAACACGCCGATCTCCGCGACCATCTCCTTCTCCCCGCTATGCGGAGAGAAGGAGCCGGCAGGCGGATGAAGGGCACCACCATGCTCTCCAGAAAATTTCTCCGTCGAACAGGCATCGCCGCCGCCTCCCTCGTCGGCTTTGCGGCGATCGCTGCCGCTTCTCTCTGGGAACTCGACCGCGCTTTTCCGCCGCCGCTGCCCGGAAGGCTCACCGTCTCCACCGAGGTCCAGGACCGCGACGGCCAGCTGTTGCGCGCCTTCGCCACGCCGGACGGTTACTGGCGGCTCGACACTCATCTCGACCAGGTCGACAAGCAGTTCGTCGACATGCTGGTCACCTATGAAGACAAGCGCTTTTGGGACCATGATGGCGTCGATGTGCTGGCGCTGGCGCGCGCCGCCGGCCAGTTCGCCACCAGCGGCCATATCGTCTCCGGCGGCTCGACCCTGTCGATGCAGCTTGCCCGGCTGATCGAGCCACGCGAAAACCGCAGCCTCGGCTCGAAGATCAAGCAGATGCTGCGTGCCATCCAGATCGAGCGGCGGCTGTCTAAGCAGGAGATCCTCGAACGCTATTTGACGCTGGCGCCTTATGGCGGCAATCTCGAAGGCGTGCGCGCCGCGTCACTCGCCTATTTCGGCAAGGAGCCGAAGCGGCTGACGGTCTCGGAAGCCGCCCTGCTGGTTGCGCTGCCGCAATTGCCGGAAAAGCGCCGGCCCGACCGCAATCTCACCATCGCTCATGCAGCCCGCGACCGCGTGCTGACCCGCATGGTATCAGCTGACCTGCTTGGCGAGCGCGAGGCCGCGCGCGCAGCGCTCGATGATGTCTCGGGCTTGCGCCGCAAACTGCCGGCACTGGCGCCACATGCCGCCTATGCCATGCTGCCCAAGGCCGTACCCGGCAAGCCATTGCAGCTGACGATCCGCAAAAGCGTCCAGCAAGGGCTGGAACAGGTGGCGCGCGATGCCGCGATCAAGCTTGGCCCGCGCCTGTCGGTCGCCATGGTGATGGCGGACGCGCGCACCGGCGACATTCTTGGCGAAGTCGGCTCGGCCGATTTCTTCGACGCCAGCCGCTCCGGCTGGATCGACATGACCAAGATCGTGCGTTCGCCCGGTTCGACGCTGAAGCCGTTCATCTATGGCCTCGCCTTCGAGCAAGGGCTGGTGGCGCAGGAAATGCTGATCGAGGACAGCCCGGTCGATTTCGGCGGCTACCGGCCAAAGAATTTCGACATGGGCTATCAGGGGGATGTCTCGATCCGCCAGGCGCTGCAGCTGTCGCTCAACGTTCCGGCGATCCGCGTGCTCGACTCGGTCGGCCCGGCACGGCTGATGGCGCGCTTCCGCCAGGCCGGCGTCAGCCCGGTGCTGCCGGTCAACGAGGCGCCGGGCCTCGCCATCGGCCTCGGAGGCGTCGGCGTAACGCTGCGCGATCTCGTCCAGCTCTATACCGGCCTCGCCAATGGCGGCAAGGCAAACACGCTGCATGACGGCACCGAGCCGGCCAATGCCGAGCGCACCACCGCCACGATCCTCGACGCCCAGGCGAACTGGCAGATCACCGACATATTGTCGGGCGTAAAGCCGCCCGAGGGCGCCTTGCAGCGCGGCATCGCCTACAAGACCGGCACGTCCTACGGCTACCGCGACGCCTGGTCGGTCGGCTTCGACGGCCGCTACGTGCTGGGTGTGTGGGTCGGCCGCGCCGATGCCGGTGCGGTGCCCGGCCTGTCCGGCTATGTCTCGGCCGCCCCCATCCTGTTCGAGGGCTTCGTCCGCTCCGGCCTCACCGCCGTCCCGTTGCCCAGCCAGCCGGCCGGTGTCCTCAAGGCCAGGCGCGAAGACCTGCCGGTGACATTGGGGCGCTTCGGCGCCGGCGCCGACGGACTGGTGCAGGCAGGCCCGACGGAACCGGCGCCGACGATCATTTTCCCGCCCAACGGCGCCCGCGTCGATCTCGCCACCAATTCCGCCGAGGCCTCGCCGCTGGTGCTGAAACTGCAAGGCGGCCGCGCGCCGTTCCGCTGGCTGGCCAACGGCAAGCCGCTCGTCGGCATCGACCGCCGCCGCACCGCGACCTGGCTGCCCGACGGCGCCGGCTATTCGACGCTCACCGTCATCGACGCCGTGGGACGCGCGGCAAGCGTGAAGGTGTTCGTTGAATAGATGGCGCCAAGCGATTCAGGGGATTGGGCTTCTTCGCCCGAGGCCCGGCGCGAGGGGTGTGCCGAAGCGCTTGCATCGAGGATTGGCCTTAGCCCTATCCATGTTCGTTTCGACTTGCTCCCCCGCCTCCGCCGATCCCCTGCCCGCCGGCTTTGTCCGCCTGGCCGATGTCGATCCCTCGATCCGCCAGGACATCCGCTATGCCGGCCTGGAAAATTTCCTGCATCGCAAGGCCGATGGCTACGACGCCCCAGTCTGCATCCTCACGAAGCAAGCTGCGCAAACGCTGTCCGGCGTGCAGAAAGCGCTCGCCGCCGACGGCCTGACGCTGGTCGTCTTCGACTGCTACCGCCCGGCCCGCGCCGTTGCCGACATGGGCAAATGGACCAGAGAGGGCGGCCCGCCCGATCCGCAATGGTACCCTCAGGTGCAGCGCGGCGACCTCATCGCCACGGGCTATATCGGCGAATTGTCCACCCATTCGCGCGGCTCGACCGTCGATATCGCCATCGCCCGCAGCGACGGCAAGAACAAATCATGCGCCGCTTGCGGCACGGCCGGCGCCGGCACGCTCGATTTCGGCACCAGCTTCGACTGTTTCGACCCGGCAAGCGAAACCGCACATCGCCCATTGGCGGCAGAAGCGGCGGCAAACCGCAAAAGGCTGCTCGACGCCATGCGCGCCGACGGCTTCAAGAATTATGCGCGAGAGTGGTGGCACTACACGCTTCGGGATGAGCCGTTTCCAAAGCTGCGCTTCGATTTTCCCATCACTGCGGGCTGAACCGCCCGGTGCTACACCGAGCCTTCCCTCACTCGGCCTTGCTTCTGCGGTGTCAGCTCCTAGATAGCGTCAAACCGGCCGGATTTGGGTTAGACCAATATGAGGAAAATATTTCCTTCCGAAACCCAATATCGGCGAAAATTTCCTTCGAGTGGACAAAAAAGGCAACGTTGAATGCATCTAATTTCTATCAATTCGATAGAGTTCAGCCGTCATCAACGGAGGCGGGAATGACCAAACCTCATTTCAAGAAACTGCTCGGCGCACTGGTCGCCACATCGATCCAGTTCGGCACGCTCGGTTTCGCGTTTGCCGATACGACCATTCTGAACGTGTCCTACGACCCGACACGCGAACTCTACAAGGCCTATGACGAAGCCTTCGTCGCACACTGGAAGGCCGAGACCGGCGAGACGGTCACCATCCAGCAATCGCATGGCGGCTCCGGCGCCCAGGCCCGCGCCGTGATCGACGGCCTCGATGCCGATGTGGTCACGCTGGCGCTCGAAGGCGACATCAACGCCATCGTCACCAAGTCGAAGAAGATCAACCCGGACTGGCGCAAGAAGTTCGAGAACAATTCGGCGCCGTACACCTCGACCATCATCTTCCTGGTCCGCAAGGGCAACCCGAAGGGCATCCACGACTGGAGCGATCTGGTCAAGGACGGCGTCCAGGTGATCACGCCGAACCCCAAGACCTCCGGCGGTGCCCGCTGGAACTACCTTGCCGCCTGGGCCTATGCCAACGCCAATGATGGCGGCGACGAAGCCAAGAACAAGGAATTCGTCGGCAAGCTCTACGCCAATGCTCCGGTGCTCGACACCGGTGCGCGCGGCTCGACGGTCACCTTCGCGCAAAAGGGCATCGGCGACGTGCTGATCGGCTGGGAAAACGACGCCTATCTGGCGCTCAATGAATTCGGAGCCGACAATTTCGAGATCGTCTATCCCCCGACCTCGATCCTGGCCGAGCCGCCGGTGGCGATCGTCGACGCCAATGTCGATGCCAAGGGCACCCGCAAGGTCGCCGAAGCCTATCTCGGCTGGCTCTATTCCAAGGAAGCCCAGACGATCATCGCCAAGAACCACTATCGTCCGGCCAAGCCCGAGCTGGTGGATGCGGCTGACATTCCGAAGACGCCCGAAATCAAGCTGATCTCCATCGACGATCCGCTTTTTGGCGGCTGGAAGAAGGCACAGCCTTATCATTTCGGCGATGGTGGTATATTCGACCAGATCTACAAGCCGGCCCAGTAGGATTTAGATCAGGACGACATGACCATAGCACCCGCCAAGGCGGGGTGGCGATTCAGACAGCCGAGTGTCATTCCGGGTTTCGGATTGACGCTCGGCTTCTCGCTTGCCTACCTCACGCTCATCATCCTCATCCCCCTGTCGGGCCTGATCTGGCGCTCGGCAGCCCTCGGCTGGACCGATTTCTGGGCGATCGCCACCGACCGCCGGACCATCAACGCACTCGAAATCAGCTTCGGCACAGCCTTCATCGCAGCCGCCGTCAACGTCGTCTTCGGCACGCTCGTCGCCTGGGTGCTGGTGCGCTACCGCTTCCCCGGCCGCCGCGTCGTCGACGCCATGGTCGACCTGCCCTTCGCGCTGCCGACCGCGGTCGCGGGCATTGCGCTGACCACTCTTTATGCGCCCAATGGCTGGATCGGCCATCTCCTGGCGCCGCTCGGCATCAAGGTCGCCTACACGCCGCTCGGCATCGTCGTGGCGCTTGTCTTCATCGGCCTGCCGTTTGTCGTGCGCACGGTGCAGCCGATCATGGAAGAGATCGACAAGGAAGTGGAGGAAGCCGCCGCGACGCTCGGCGCCAACCGCTTCCAGATCATCACCCGCATCCTGTTTCCCGGCCTGGCGCCGGCCATCATCACCGGCTTCTCACTCGCCTTCGCGCGCGGCGTCGGCGAATACGGCTCGGTCATCTTCATCGCCGGCAACCTTCCCTACAAGTCGGAGATCGCACCGCTTCTGATCGTCATCCGGCTCGAGGAGTACAATTATCCGGCGGCCACCGCGATCGCGGCGATCATGCTTTTGCTGTCGTTCGTGATGCTGCTGGTCATCAACCTGGCGCAGTCATGGAGTCGCAAGCGCTATGGCTGACCCCGAGATCAAATCCTACGAACCGCATCACGAGAGCCGGTCGGCGGCGGTGACCGAAAGCCGGCCGGTGCGGCTGCTGCTGATGGCGGTGGCCTTCGCCTTCCTCGCCATCTTCCTGCTGCTGCCGCTGATCATCGTCTTCCACGAGGCGCTGGCGAAAGGCATTGGCGCCTACACGGAATCGCTCTCCAATCCCGATACGCGCTCGGCGATCCGGCTGACGCTGCTGGTGGCGGTGATCGCCGTGCCGCTTAACGTCGTCTTCGGCATTTCGGCTGCCTGGGCGATCGCCAAGTTCGAGTTCAAGGGCAAGGCTTTTCTGACCACGCTGATCGACCTGCCCTTCTCGGTCTCGCCGGTCATTTCCGGCCTGGTCTATGTGCTTTTGTTTGGCGCTCAGGGACTGTTCGGTGAATGGCTGAAGGCGCACGGCATCCAGATCTTGTTCGCCGTGCCCGGCATCGTGCTCGCGACCATCTTCGTCACCTTCCCCTTCGTTGCCCGCGAACTGATCCCGCTGATGCAGGAACAGGGCAACGGCGACGAGGAAGCCGCGCTCTCTCTCGGCGCCAATGGCTGGCAGACCTTCTGGTACGTGACGCTGCCCAACGTCAAATGGGGATTGCTCTACGGCGTGCTTCTGTGCAACGCCCGCTCGA
The DNA here is from genome assembly GCF_040323095.1 of Mesorhizobium sp. M0058. Classification (NCBI taxonomy): domain Bacteria; kingdom Pseudomonadati; phylum Pseudomonadota; class Alphaproteobacteria; order Hyphomicrobiales; family Phyllobacteriaceae; genus Mesorhizobium; species Mesorhizobium sp. M0058. Next base: position 68,697 of record NZ_JAMYUQ010000006.1, on the reverse strand, counting down.
TGGGCGAATTCGGCGCGGTCTCGGTCGTGTCGGGCCACATACGCGGGCTGACCAACACCATGCCGTTGCATGTCGAAATCCTCTACAACGAGTACAACGCCGTCGGCGCTTTTGCCGTCGCTTCGCTGCTTGCCGGCCTGGCGCTGGTCACGCTGGTCTTGAAAACACTTCTTGAGATGCGCTACGGCGCCGAGATCGCCGCGACGCGCGGACATTAGATGCATGTCGCCCAAAAGTGTGAAGCGGTTTTGGGATAACGACATGCATCCACTAAAAAGGGACATTTGATGGAAGTTCGCGTTGCCAACGTACGCAAGGAGTTTGACCGGTTTCCGGCCCTCCATGACGTATCGCTTGACATCAAATCGGGTGAGCTGATCGCGCTGCTTGGGCCATCCGGCTCCGGCAAGACGACGCTGCTGAGGCTTATCGCCGGCCTGGAGCGGCCGACGCGCGGAAAGATCTTCTTCGGCGACGAGGACGCCTCGCACCGCTCGATCCAGGAGCGCAATGTCGGCTTCGTCTTCCAGCACTATGCGCTCTTCCGGCACATGACGGTCGCCGACAATATCGGCTTCGGCCTCAAGGTGCGGCATGGACCGTCGCGACCACCGGCGGCCGAAATCCGCCGACGCGCCTCCGAACTGCTCGATCTCGTTCAGCTTTCCGGCCTGGAAAAGCGCTATCCGGCGCAACTTTCGGGTGGCCAGCGCCAGCGCGTGGCGCTCGCCCGGGCCATGGCCATCGAGCCCAAGGTGCTGTTGCTCGACGAGCCGTTCGGCGCGCTCGATGCGCAGGTGCGCCGGGAACTGCGCCGCTGGCTGCGCGAGATCCATGACCGTACCGGCCACACCACCGTCTTCGTCACCCACGACCAGGAAGAGGCGCTCGAGCTTGCCGACCGCGTCGTGGTGATGAGCCAGGGCCGCATCGAGCAGGTCGGCTCCGCCGACGAGATCTACGACACGCCGAACTCGCCCTTCGTCTACTCCTTCATCGGCGAATCGAGCATGCTGCCGGTCAAGGTTGAGAATGGCGAGATCTGGCTCGCCGACCGTCCGATCGGCGTGTCGGCGCCGCACGCACCCGAGGGCGATGCGACGCTGTACTTCCGCCCGCACGATATCGAACTGCTCGACGGCTGCAGCGGCTGCATCGCCGGCACGGTCGCCGCCAGCCGCCGCGTCGCCGGCACAAGACGCGTCGAACTGGAAATCGGCGGCGAGCGCCAGCGCGTCGAGATCGAACTGCCTGTGGACCATCCTGCGGCGCAGAAGAGCCGGGTGGCGTTCAGGCCGAGGCGCTGGAAGCTTTTCCCGGCGGCATAGACATCGATCCGGCGCTACTCCAGCCAGTTCTCGACCGTCAGGCCCTTGATCCGACGGAACTCGGTGTTGGCCGTCACCAGTGTCGTCCCCAACACACAGGCATGGGCAGCAATGAAAAGATCATTGTGGCCGATTGGCTGGCCTCTGGCCTCCAGCTCGGCACGAAGTGCTCCGTATTCGTTATCCATCGGCACATCGAGCGGCAACACAGGAACCTCGGCGAGCAATTCCTCCACCTTGGCGAGCAGCTTGGCCGATCTCTTGCGGGCGCAGCCATAACGCAGCTCCGAGGCGACAACGATGCTGGTGCACAGGGCACCGTCTCCCGCGCGAACCGCCGCACTGGCAGCCTTGCCGGCAGGGTTTCGGATCATGTCGCTGAGAATGTTGGTGTCCAGCATGAACCGAATCAAAAGATATCCTCAGGCCCCACGGGCGCATCATGGATCTCGGGAAAGTCGTCTTCAGGACCAAGCGGCGGCTCTTTCGCCCATTGGGTGAGCAAGGCGGTGAGGCCTGGTTGACGGACCGGCTCGATGATCAGCCGGTCGCCATCGCGGCTGATCAGGACCTTCTCGCCAGGCAGCTCGAATTCGACAGGGATGCGAACCGCCTGACTGCGGTTGTTGCGAAACAACTTCGCCTCCCTGGACGGTGGTATTGAGTGACGGTGCTGCGGCATGGCAGCCTCCCCTGTCTGTTCCACTTGTATATGCCATTTGTATATGCCACTCGGCCTCGAATTGCAAACCACAGAAAACCCCAACGCATCGGCATTTCGGCTGGAATGAAATTTCGCCGATAACCTGCTTCAGCGATTTCTTTTTCGCTGCAACGCCATACGTCTGCCCCGTGTGCCTCGCAGTACACCCTCCGGCCCAGCTATGTTCTGGCAACGCATTGCACATCGGAGCCTGTTTTCATGAAGCGATTTTTCCTCAGCGTCGCCACTGTCGCCGGCCTGATCCTCGCCTGTTCGCAGGCCTGGTCGGCCGACAAATTGCTCAACGCTTCCTATGATGTCGGCCGCGAATTGTTCGCCCAGGTGAACAAGGCTTTCGTCGCCGGCCATCCGGGCTTCACCGTCGACCAGTCGCACGCCGGCACCTCAGCGCAAGCGCGCGCCATTGCCGAAGGCCTCGGCGCAGATGTCGTCACCTTCAACCAGGTCACCGACATCGACTTTCTGGTCAAGAAAGGCCTCGTCTCCGCCGACTGGCAGAAGGATTTCCCCGACAACGCCTCGCCCTTCTATTCGCTCCCATCCTTTCTCGTCCGCGCGGGCAACCCCAAGCACATCAAGGACTGGAACGACCTCGTGCGCGACGACGTGCAGGTGATCTTCCCCAACCCCAAGACGTCGGGCAATGCGCGCTACACCTATCTGGCCGCAACCGCCTACGCCAAGGAAGCCTTCAAGGGCGACGACGCCAAGGTGAAGGAGTTCGTCACCAAGCTGTTCAACAACGTGCCGATCTTCGACACCGGCGGGCGCGCCGCCACCACCACCTTCGTGCAGCGCGAGATCGGCGACGTGCTGATCACCTTCGAGTCGGAAACGCGCGGCATCCGCAAGGAGTATGGCAACGACAAGTTCGAACAGGTCACGCCAACGGTCAGCCTGCTCGCCGAATTCCCGGTGGCGATCGTCGACAAGGTCGCCGACGAGCACGGCAGCCGTGACCTCGCCAAGACCTATCTCGACTTCCTCTACACGCCCGAGGGCCAGACCATCGCGGCTGAAAATGGCCTGCGCGCCCGCAACGCTGAAGTCGCGGCAAAATACAAGGCCGACTTCCCCGATGTCCGCCTGCTGACGGTGGAAGACGTCTTTGGCGGCTGGGACAAGGTACAGAAGGAGCACTTCGCCGCCGGCGGTCTGCTCGACCAGACCTATGGCAGCCGCTGATATCAGCAGCGTTCGACCTCACCTCACAAGAAAGCCGGCGCTTTGCCGGCTTTTTTGATTTCGCGCGCCGACAAACGGCTTTCAGGCGGAATCTGTCGCGATCGGCGAAAACGTTACAAAGAATCAACGCCTTTGTGCCTAACATCTCAACCGGGCGGCTTGTTCTACGCGAAACCGGGTTGTTCAGGCGAAACGTCATGATTTGCACACAAACAACCGCCAGATGCGGGTGGTTGGGGTTTTCATGAACTGAAGCGGGCATGCTTACCAAAAAAGGCAAATACGGCCTCAAGGCCCTCGTGCATCTTTCCGGCCTGCCGGTCGGCCAGCTTGCATTCGTCAACGACATCGCGATCGCCAACAACATCCCGAAGAAATTTCTGGATGCCATTCTGGGCGAGCTGCGCAATGCCGGTTTCGTCCTCAGTCGCAAGGGCAAGGAAGGCGGTTATCGCCTCGCCCGGCCGGCTTCCGAAATCAAGATCGGCCACGTCGTGCGCGTGCTGGACGGCCCGCTCGCTCCCATACCCTGCGCCAGCCGCACGCAATACCAGCGCTGCGAGGATTGCGACGAGGCGACCTGCCAGGTCCGGCACATGATGCTGGAAGTGCGCCAGGCGATCGCCGAAGTGCTGGACAATCGCAGCCTCGCCGCCATGCGCGACGCCGACAATGATGATTTTCCGGTCGAGCTGACATCGCAGATCTAAATTAGAGCATGGTCCCGAAAAGTGGGAACCGGTTTTCGGACAAGATCATGCTCAAATGAGAGTCCTCAGACCAGGCCGAGCTTGCCGGCCAGGCCGACGCGCTGGATCTTGCCTGTGGGACCCTTGGGTATCTCCTGAAGAAACAAGATGTGGCGCGGCACCTTGAACTCGACAATGCGGCTGCGCGCGAAATCGCGTATCTCATCGGCGTCGGCGATGGCGCCCTCGGCCAGCACGATAGCCGCACCCACCTCCTCGCCGAGCATGGCATGCGGCACGGCGAAGGTCACCGCCTGCGCCACCAGCGGATGATCGAGCAGCACATTGTCGACCTCGAGCGGCGAGATCTTTTCGCCGCCGCGGTTGATGATCTCCTTCAGCCGCCCGGTGATCTTCAGATCGCCATCCTCGTCGATGAGACCCTGGTCGCCGGTGCGGAACCAGCCATCGCTGAAGGCAGCTTCATTGGCCACCGGATTGTCGAGATAGCCATCATGGATGTTGGCGCCGCGCACCGCGATCTCGCCCTTTTCACCCGCCGGCAGGATCGTCCCCTTGTCGTCCAGGATCGTCACCTGCGGACCCGCAGGCAGGCCGACCGAGCCTGGCTTGCGGCGTGCCGGCGGCAGGCCGTTGGATGTCATCTGGTGCGCCGCCTCGGTCATGCCATAGGCCTCGACCACCGGACAGCCGAAGACGCGCTCGAGGTCGCGGAACACGGTGTCGGGAAGCGCTGCCGAAGACGAGCGGATGAAGCGCAGCCGCGCAGCCGCGATGGTTTCGCCATTGCGGGCGGCGCGCGCCAGGATCGCCTGATGCATGGTCGGCACCGCGCTGTACCAGCTCGGCCGGAAATCGCCCAGCCAGCCGTAGAATTTGAGCGGGTTGAAGCCCGGCGTGCAGACAACAGCGCCGCCGACTGCCAGCTGTGCGCTGAGCGCCGCCATCAGCCCGTGAATGTGGAACAGCGGCATCACGTTGAGACACATATCGTTTGCCGACAGCGCCAGGGTGCTGGCGATGTTGGCCATCGATGCCTGCAGATTGCGCTGCCGCAAGCCGACGATCTTCGGCCGCGCCGTGGTTCCCGATGTGTGCAGGACAAGCGCGAAATCGTCGGGCCCGTTGAGCTGCACCTTGTCGCGGCGTGCCTCGCCGGCAGCCGCAAGTTCGGCGTCGCCCAAGAGGAGAAACTCGCCGGCCTTGGCGCCGTCAGTCACGACGACGTCGAGCACCGCAATGCCGAGCCCCTTTGCGGTGTTGCGCGCGGCATCGCCCATGCCTTGTCCGCACAGCAGCAGCTTCACATCGAGATCGCCGAGATAGAAGCGGAATTCGTCTTCGCCGTAAGCCGGATTGAGCGGCGCAGCCGTCGCCAACGCCGAGACCGCCAGGAAACAGGCCGCCATTTCCGGGCCGTTGGGCAAGACGATGCCGACGGCCGTGCCGCGGGCAACGCCACGCCTGGCGAGATCGCCGCAGAGCTTGTCGACAAGATTGGCGAGGCCGGCAAAGCTCAGGGATGGCCGGTCCGGCGCCATCAGCGCCACAGCAGCCGGCTGCCAGGGCTCCAGTTGAGGAAGTGCTACCGATAGGGCCTGTTTCAAGTTCGAACCCTGAATGGCGTTCACCATGGCCTTGCCGGCGCCGATTGCGCGCCCGTGGCAGACGCAGTAAAGCGATTTCCGGACGCACGCAAGAACAGGTGGACACCGATCGGATGAGGCTGCCGTGGCTGGGAAAATCCCGGAAAGCCGACCGGACACCATCGTCCGCCGTCATTTATCATACGGAAATCATCGCCGACATCCTGGTGCCCCAACGCGCCGAGAATGTTCGCTTCTTCAGCCGCAAGCTGGTCCGCGCCGGCAAGTTGCGCACCTTCAACAACAGGGATTTCCGCGAGCTGCTGCTGGCCGCCTTCTATCTCGGGGTCGCGGCATTGCTGCCGGTCAATTGGTGGGCCGCGATCTGCAGCCGCGTATCGGGACTGCGCCTCAAGCGCCACATCCGCAAGGATTTCGTGCGCTACGCCGCCGCGACGCGCGCCGTGCTCGGCAATGGCATCGATGCGCAAAGGCAGTTCAGGGCCTTGCTCTGCGCCAACCACCGTCGGCGTCTGCTGCTTGCCGCGCATCTCATCGGCCGCCGGTGGTCGCCTGATATCCGGCTGGAAGGCCTGGAAGGTCTGGAAGCGGCGCTGAAGCGCGGCCACGGCGCTATCATCTGGTGCGATCAGTTCACGGCCCAGACCATAATCGGCAAACGCGCTCTCCATGAAGCCGGAATCGAGACACACCAGCTCAGTGTCAGGGCTCACGGCATATCCGATTCGACCTTCGGCTTGCGCTTCCTGAACCCGCCGATGGTTCGGGTCGAGAACCGTTTCCTGAAAAGCCGGATCGTGTTCGACCGCAGCGACGCCTACCAGGTCACCGGCCGGATCCAGAAGATCCTTGGCAGCAACGGCGTGGTGTTGGTGACCAACACGGTGCATGCCGGCTCGACATTCACCGAAGTCGGCCTTGGCGAGAGCGGCTGGACCCACCTCGCCTCGGCGCCGACGAATTTCGCTGCCAGAGGCAAGGCGGCGCTGTTTTCCATGTCGACCTTCGAGACCGATCCGTTCCGCCAATACCGCGCCGTCCTAAGTCCCGAACTGGTGCCGGCCCCGGCAGAGGCCGGCGAGCCCGCGACCAGAGCCGGCGGCGCCAAGAACACGGCGCTTCAGGCCGAGTACATATTGCTCAAGCGCGACCGCTTGCTGGAGGCGTTGAAACTCTATCCCGAGCAAATGATGGTCTGGTCAGGCCATGACCGGTTCACCGAACGGCCGGAAACCGCCTTGCCCGACGAGGGTGGTTCATGATTTTGCGCCGGCCAGCAGGCTGGCAACGGCGGTGACGATCTCAGCCACTGGAAGTGTGGCGTCGGCCGTCAGCGCCCGCTCGTCGGCGCCAGGCGGTTCAAGGATGGCGAACTGGCTTTCGACCAGGCTTGCCGGCATGAAATGCCCCTTGCGGCTGGCGACACGCTGCTTGGCGGTAGCGGGATCGATCTCCAGATAGATGAAAACGATATCCCGGCGGAAGCCGCGCAGACGATCGCGGTAGCTGCGCTTCAGCGCCGAGCAGGCGGCAACCACGCTTTGGCCGCTGCCGGTCAGGTCGGCGATCCGCTCGCCGATGGCATCGAGCCAGCCCTCACGCAGTTGATCTGTGAGCGGCTCACCGCTCGCCATGCGGGCGACGTTTTCGGGCGGGTGCAGCCTGTCGCCCTCGACAAAGACGGCCCCTTCCTCTGCTGCCAATGCTTTGCCGACAGCCGACTTTCCGCAGCCGGCGACGCCCATCACCACAATGGCCCGAGGCACTGAGCCGGTAGCGCCCATTGGCGCCTGTGCCGTCTCTTCGTCCACGGTCAGCGGCTTGCCGGCGCGCGGCCGTAGAGCAGGAGCATGGCGACGATGACCAGGCCATAGACGATCTGCCGCCCCGCCTCCGGCATCTGCATGACCGAGAGTATGGACTGCAGGAGGGTGATCAGAATGACACCGGCGACGGTGCCGAGATAGGAGCCGCGGCCACCCAGGATGGAGGTGCCGCCCAGAACCACGGCGGCGATCGACGGCAGGAGATAGGCATCGCCCATCGATTGCGCCGCCTTGGAGGCATAGCCGGCGAGAAGCACCCCGCCAAAGGCGGACAGCCCGCCTGAGATAGCGAAGGCGATCATCACCACGCGCCTTGTATCGATGCCGGAGAGATAGGCGGCACGCTCGCGGTTGCCGATGCCGTAGACGGTGCGGCCGAAGCTGGTGCGGGACAGCACGAACACCATCGCAGCGCCAATCAGCGCCCAGATGATGACGGCGTTAGGCACGCCAGGAATGGTAAAACCTGTCGCAAGATAGCGCATGGCGCCGGTGGCCGAATCCTGTGGCGAGTAGCCGCCGGTATAAACGACCATGAGCCCTTGCGCGACAGCGTTGGTGGCGAGCGTGATGATCATCGAGGGTATGCGCAGATAGGCGACGCCAAAGCCGTTGACGATGCCGATCAGCACCCCGCAAAAGATGCCGAACGGGATGGCCAGCGCCACACCGATCGGGCCATAGGCGGCAGCCGCACACGCCATCATCGCGCCCGCCGCCACCGCCCACGGCACCGACAGGTCGATTTGGCCTAGCAGGATGACCAGCATCATGCCTGTGGCGATGACGCCGAGGAACGAGGCCACCTTGAGCTGCTGCAAGAGATATTCAGGCGACAGAAAGCTCCTGGAATAGAGGCTGCCTAGGAACAGCAACAGCACGATGCAGGCGAAGGCCGTCAGCACCGCCGGATCGGCGCGGCGGATGAATTTCGGCACGCGGCCGGCGATACCGCCCAATGTCGTTTCGCTCACAGGAACCACTCCAGCCGGTTGCGGACCCGAAACAGCGCAAACGCGCCAAGGCTGACCGCGACCAGCAGGATCACGCCCTGGAACAGCGGCTGCCATAGCGGGTCGAAATCGAACACGAACAACAGGTCGCCGATGGTGCGGAAGGCCAGCGCGCCGAAGATGGCGCCGATGGCGCTGCCTTTCCCGCCGAACAGCGAGACGCCGCCCAGCACCACCGCGGCGATCGAAAACAGCGTATAGGCGTTGCCGCTGGCATAGGCTGCATCGCCGGTATAGGTGAAGAAGGTCAGGAACAGTCCGCCGATCGCGGCCAACAGGCCTGCGAGCGCGTAGGCAGCGAACTTGCCGCGCCTTATCGGCACACCGGACATGTAGGCCGCCGTCTCCGAGGATCCGGCCGCATAGGCCGCGCGCCCGAGCACCGAGCGGCTGAACGGTACCCAGACCACGAGCACGACGGCGAGCAGCACGACCAGGCTCGCCGGCACCACGCCCAACAGGCGTCCGGTCAGCGCGTCGGCGAGACCTTCGTTGACCGAACCGCCGGGAAACGGCCTCAGCAGCAGCGCGATGCCGAAATAGACCGCACCCGTGGCGATCGTGGCGACGATCGGCTGCAGGCGGCCGTAGATGACGATGGCGCCGTTGATCGCTCCGCAAAGGAGCCCGGTGCCGAGCACGGCGATGACGCCGAAAGCGGTCTCGAGGCCGGTGCCGATGACCAGCCAGGAGGCGAGGCAATTGGTCAGCGTGAAGATCATGCCGACGGAGAGGTCGATGCCGGCGGTGATCACGACCAGTGTCTGCGCCATGGCGACGAAGGCGAGCAGCACGCCCTTGTTGGACGCCGTCTGCACGACATTGGCGGTGAAGCCCGCCGGATGGTTCGAGGTGTAGATGACGAACATGACAATGAATATGCCGAGTGCCATCAGTGTTCCGCGCTGCTCGGCCAGCCAGTAGCGCCACTCTTTCACGCGTCCGCTCCCTGTCTTGCGCCGGCATCGTCTCTCGCGCCGTCATCGCCGTGGATGTTGAGCGCGCTTGCAATGAGCGCCCGCTCGGTGATCTCGGCCCCGACCAGCTCGCGCTTGACCGCGCCGTCATAGAGCACCAGCACGCGGTCGCAGCAGCCGATCAGTTCGTCATAGTCGGTCGAATAGAACAGGATCGCCGCCCCCGCATCCGCCAGCTTGCGCATCAGTTGATAGAGTTCCTGCTTGGTGCCGACGTCGATGCCGCGCGTCGGATCGTTGAGCAGGATGATACGCGGCTGGCGCATCAGCCATTTGGCGATGACCACCTTCTGCTGGTTGCCCCCCGACAGCGCACCGACCGGAATGTCGAGGCCGCCCGTCTTGATCGCCAGCAGCCCGACCATGTCGTCGATCAGCCGCTGTTCGGCGGCGCGGTCGATGATGCCGGCCTTGGACAGCCGGTCTAGGGCGGCAAAGGAGAGGTTCTCGCGCACCGTCATCGGCAGCATCAGGCCTTCGGTCTTGCGGTCCTCCGGGATCAGCGCCATGCCGATGCGGTCGTCGCGCGCCGCTTGGGGGCTGGCGATCGAAACAGGCTTGCCGTCGATAAGGATCTGGCCGCCGAGGCCGCGCAGCACACCGAAAAAGGCAAGCAGCAATTCGCGCTGGCCCTGGCCGTCCAGGCCGCCAAGGCCGACGACCTCGCCTGCCCCGACCGTCAGCGAGACATTGTCCAGCCGGTCCGTCCAGGACAGCTTGCGCGCCTCCAGCACAGGAACGGCGGCGGCTGCGGTGCGCGCGGGTTTGGGCGGGAAAATATGGCTGTATTCGCGCCCGATCATCAGTTCGACGACTTCGTTGTCGCTCTTTGTGCCTGCCTTGTAGCTGGCGACATTGCGGCCGTTGCGAAACACCGTGCAGTGGTCGGCAAGCTCGGCGATCTCGTTCATGCGGTGCGAAATGTAAAGCAGCGCCAACCCTTCCGAGCGCAACCGCTTGAGCACGCTGAATATCCTGGCGACGTCCGTCGCGGTCAGCGCCGAGGTCGCCTCGTCGAGGATCAGGATGCGCGGCTTCCTGGCCAATGCCTTGGCAATCTCGACCATCTGTCTTCTTGAAAGCGGAAGATCCTTGACCAGCGCCAATGGATGGATATCGGCCGCACCTGCGCGTGCCAGCGCATCCTCGGCAATGCGGCGCTGCGCCTTGCGGTCGATCATGCCGAAACGCTTCGGCGGATCGGAGATGACGATGTTGTCGGCAACGCTGAGTTCGGGAACCAGCGACAGCTCCTGGAAGATGCAGACGATGCCGGACTTGTTTGCAGCAGCAGGCGAAGCGAACGTCACCTCGCCGCCGTTCAGCATCATGCGGCCTTCGTCGGGCGCGACGACGCCCGCCATGACCTTGATCAGCGTCGATTTGCCGGCGCCGTTTTCGCCGAGAATGGCGTGGATGCTACCGGACGCGACCGAAAGCTCGGCCTTTTCCAGCGCCCGCACACCACCATAGCGCTTGGATATGCCTTCCATCCGGAAGAGCGGAACCGCACCGTCCATCGGCCCTCCCGAGGCAGTTTGACTTCAAGGGATATCGAGTGGCCGGCGCCGCGGAGATCCCGCGGCGCCGGATATGCCGCCTATTGGTCAGCCCTATTGGTCAGCTTTGGTCTGGCCCATGATTTCCTGCGCGGTGAAATTGATGCCGCAGGTCGGGAAGGAATTGCCGACGAAGAAATTGTCGGACTGGTCGGGGAAGAAATCCTGACCGGCCTTGAAGTTCGGATCCTCGACGATCGCCAGCGGCAGTTTCACCGCCTGCGGCACGACGTTGCCTTCGAGCGCGGCAATCGCCGTCTTGATGGCGACCGCGACCTGCGCCGGACCGGTGCCGGCCGATGAGCATTTCAGCCCGTCACCGGCATGTGCCGCGCAGAACTTGCGGAAACCGTTCTCGGTCTCCCCGCCGAACGGCACGAAAGCATGCTTGGCATCGATCATCGCCTGCACGATGCCGGTGTCGCCGCCTTGCCCGGTGATGCCGTCGAACGGGCCGTTGGTGGCAATGGCGTCGGCCGTGGCTTTCTGCGCCACGCCGTCGTCCCATTTGCCGACCACCTCGGTGACGTCCCATTTCTTGCCGGAGGCATCGAGCGCTTCATGGATGCCGTTGTGACGGTCGGTGTCCACGGAAGTTCCGGCAACGCCGCGCACTTCGAGCACCTTGCCGCCATTCGGCACATGGCCGACCAGCCATTTGCCCCACAATTCGCCAAGGCCCTTCTGGTCGACATTGACGTTGATGGCGTCCTTGGTGTCGAGAATATTGTCGAAGGCGACGAGGATGACGCCAGCTTCCCTGGCGCGCTTGATGACCGGCCCGAAAGCGGTCGGGTTCTGGGCGTTGACGACGATCGCGTCATAGCCGGAATCGATGAAGTTGTTGATCGCCGAAATCTGAGCCGGCACGTCCTCGCCGGTCGAGACGACCTTGAATTCCTTCAGTTTCGCGGCGACCTCCGGCTGGGCCGCATAGGCCTTGGCGGTCTGCACCATCTGGATGCGCCAGGTGTTGGCGATATAGCCATTGGCGAGCGCGATGCGGTATGGGCCGTCTTTCTTGGGGTACTTGAAGAACTGCGTATCGGCCGCCCAGGGCGCAAAGCAATCCGGCTCAGCCGACGGTCCCTTGACAACTTCCGGGTCGGCCATGGCCGACGAACTCAGCATGACGAATGCAGTGGCGGCAACGATGCCACCAACAAGTGACTTGATCATCGATATTCCTCCCAGTTGTAGTTTTGTTTGCTGCTGCTTGTTTATTTGATGCTGTTTGTCGTGGTGTGTTTTCCACGCCTGCCGAAGGCCCTCCAGCCTGGCCGGCGCCACGTCTCAAGGGCCCGAAGCCGGCCCGATCCCCTCCCCCTCGCCGCTTCACAGGCGAGAAACGAAACTAGCATATTATACATAATAAACAAGCATGAGCTGTTGCTTATGTATAATAAACAGGGGCGGCCTTTCATCAAAACGTCTGCCCGACGAAAATGGTAGCGCTACCATGACGTTGTGTAAAGCACCATTTGCTGAGGCAGCCAAAGCGTGTTCAGCGTGCGGTGCTCTCGCGGGGCTTGAGTTCGAAACCGAGATCGACGACCCGCTGCTCAGGCCTTCGTCCTGCGATCGCCGCCAGCGCCATGGCGACAGACCGACGGCCGATTTCATAGCGAGGGGTGCGGATACTGGTGAGCGGCGGGAACGCCGCCTGCATCATTTCGAGGTCGTTGAAGCCGACAATGCCGATTGTTTTCGGCACGTTGAGCGCGGCGCTATGGCATTCGAACAAAACGCCGAGCGCGATGTCGTCATTGTTGCAGAAAACGCCGTCGAGCGCCGGCATCTTGGCCAGCGCATCGCGAAGCAGCTCGCGGCCGAGCGTCACGCTGGACAGTAGCGGAGTGGTGGTGACGAGCCGCGGGTCGAACAGGCCGGCCTTCTCCATTGCCGCGCGATAGCCGGCAAGCCGCCGCTGCGAGCGCGGGTCCATGCGTGCGCCGATGAAGCCGATCCGCCGGCAGCCCGCCTCGATCAGATGCTCGGTCGCGGTGCGGCCGCCGTCGAAATGCGAGAAGCCGACCAGCATGTCGACCGGATCGGGCCCGGTCTCCATCACCTGCACCACCGGGCAGCCCGCGCTCTCCAGCAGCTTTCGCGAGGTCGGCGTCTGGTCGATGCCGGCCACGATCAGCGCCGCCGGGCGCTGCGGTGCGAACACCTGCAGCAGGCGCTCCTCCTCGAGGCCGGAATAATGGGTGTTGCCGAGCTGGACGCGGAACGGGCCGTCCGACAGGCTGTCATAGATGCCGCGCACCACTTCTGCGAAGACGTTGTTGGTCAGCGACGGCACCAGCACGCCGAACACATCGGCGCGCGCCGAGGCCAGTGCCCGTGCATTGGGATCCGGGACATAACCAAGTTCGTCGACAGCGGCCTGGATCTGGCGCCGCAGATCCTGGCTGACGCGTTCCGGTTCGCGCAGCGCCCGCGACACGGTAATGGCGCCGACGCCGGCCTTGCGCGCCACATCTGATAGGGTCGGGCGGCCGCCCCCACGACGCGAGCGCGGCTTGGTCATGGACATCCTCCACGTGCCAGGCCCCGGCCGCTGCGCCCTTGCGAAACCATGTTCAGCTTTTCCACTGCCACCATGCCAACCGGCTGCTGCCGCACCCACTCGCCTGCTGGCGTCGCGCAGCCAATCGCCCTTGTCAAGCAACAGGGCAATCCTGCCTTCCTAAGCCATCAGGGCAGCACTGCGTTTTGCTTTCCACAGCAGCAGCCCGATGGCCACTATGTTCAGCAAGTTCCACGCGATCCCGTTGAGGAACGCGGCGGCGTAAGAGCCGGTCAGGTCGTAGATCCAGCCCGACATCCAGCCACCGATCGCCATGCCGAAGATGGTCGCCATCATGACGATGCCGATACGCTGGCCGGCCTCCCTGGCGGGCAGGTATTCGCGCACGATGATGGCATAGCAAGGCACGATGCCGCCTTGCGACAGGCCGAACACCAGCGACACGACATAGAGCGAGGCAAGCCCATCGAACGGGATGTAAAACAAAAGCGACAGGCATTGCAGCACGGAACCGATAAGCAGGGTTTTCACGCCGCCGATGCGGTCGGCGACAAAGCCGGAGGCGAGCCGGCTGACGACACCCGCCGCCATCATGATCGACAGCATGTCGGCGCCATGCGCAATGCCGTAGCCAAGATCCATGCAATAGGCGACGATGTGCACCTGCGGCATCGACATCGCCACGCAGCAGCCGAGACCGGCAACGATCAGCAGCACCTGTAACGCCGCCGGCGACAGCGAAATCGACTGCACTGGCCGGCTTCCGGGCGAACCGGCGGCAGCCGCCGCCGGAGCAGCGCGCCGCAACAACAGCACCAGTGGCACCATGGTGACCAGGCAGAAGACACCGATGCCGGCATAGGTGAAGCGCCAGCCTTCCGCCTTGATCAGTGTCGGCATGATGGTTGGCCAGAGCGCTCCGGCGAGATAGTTGCCAGCCGCCGCAGCTGTGACGGCGACGCCGCGCCGACGGTTGAACCAGTGCGAGATGTCGGCGATCAGCGGCCCGAAGATCACCGATGTGCCGACACCAATCAGCACGCCCTGGGCAAGGGTGAATTGCAGGATAGAGGTCGACAGCGCGGCGAGCAGCAGGCCGGCGGCGAGAGCCACCGAGGATAGCAGTGCCGGGATCCAATACCCCATGCGATCGACCGCGCGGCCAACCAGCACATTGCCGGCGGCGAAGCCGACCATGGTTGCGGTGTAGGGCATCGATGCCGCGGCGCGGTCAACGCCGAACTCGGCCTGCACGGCCGGCAGCACGACGACGACGGCCCACATGCCGACCGCACCGATCGTCGCCAGCAGCATGGAGATGGCAAGCCGCATCCAGGCGTAGCTGCTGTCGATGCCGGGGCTATCCGCCTGATTGGCGACGATCGGGGTCAAGGCGTTTCCTGTTTACGGTCCTGGGAAGTCGACCGTTGTGTCGCCACTATCGGCGCATTCACCGCGACGGGCAGCGCCACAGGGCCATGATCCGTGGCTCCAGCGGCCCGGCGACTTTCTCGGGAACCGGCGGCGGCCTGCTCGAGTTTTTGCGACAGGAAGGAGTTTGTCATGACCGCGAAAAAGAAATGGTCGGCCGAGGTGACCGAGCACAGCGATGCGATGGACCTCGAGGACCACATCTTCGAAGCCGACGACGCCAGGAAGATCGCGGCCTCGCTCAAGCGCTCGGCCGAGCACAGCGACCGCCGCAAGGCCGAGCCGTTTCAGTCGGCCATGTCGATGCTGAATTTCTACATCAACCGCGCCGGCAAGAACCTGCCGCAGGCGCGCCGGAAAGTGCTCGAGGACGCCAAGGACGAACTGCGCGCGGCCTTCGGAAGGCCGCAGCAGGATTAATGCATGTCGCTCAAAAGTGGCGCCGGTTTTGAGACAACGACATGCAAAGACCTAAGCGCGTCGACGCGCTTTAGCGCTCCCGATTGGCTCTACCAAATTCACCTCAACTGGACCTAGTGACAGGTCCTCTTTCCCCTCAGTTTGCCGGCCTCGGCTTTGTGTTTCCCCGAGCCCTTTGAAGTAGCGGCATGACGGTCAAGATCGGCATCAATCCCATCACCTGGAGCAATGACGATGTTCCCGCACTCGGCGGCGATACGCCGCTCGCGACATGCCTGTCGGAAACCAGGCAGGCCGGCTATCGCGGCACCGAACTCGGCGGCAAATTCCCCAGGCGAAGCGACGAGCTTGGACCGATCCTGTCTTCTTACGGACTGGAACTCGTCTCCGGCTGGTATGACGGCCGCATTCTGGACCGCACGGTCGACGAGGAATTCGCCGCCCTCACCTCGCATCTGACCCTGCTGCGCGACCTCGGCGCCAAGGTCGTCGTCTATGCCGACACCTCGCGCGGCCGTCATGACGGCATTTTCGCGCCGATCTCACAGCGTCCGCGCCTCGCTGACGGCGAATGGACCGCCTATGGCGAGAAGCTGACCGAACTCGCCGACCGCATGGCTGCCTTCGGCGTCGGCATGGCTTTCCATCACCATATGGGCACGATCGTCGAGAGCGATGACGAGGTGGACAGGCTGATGGCCGCAACCGGCAAGAGCGTCGGCCTGCTGTTCGATACCGGCCATTGTCTGTTCTCAGGCGGCGACCCGGCCTCCCTCCTGAACCGGCATCTCGACCGCATCGTGCATTTCCATTGCAAGGACGTCCGCGCGGCCGTGCTGGAGAAGGCACGGCGCGAGGACATGAGTTTCATGGCGGCAGTGATGGAAGGAATCTTCACCGTGCCCGGCGATGGCTCCGTCGATTTCCTGTCGCTGCTGCAGCCTCTGGCCAGCCATGGCTTCGAAGGCTGGATCGTCGTCGAGGCCGAGCAGGATCCGGCCAAGGCACACCCCTTGACCTATGCCACGAAAGGTTACGCTTCGCTTCTCAAAACGGCCTGCGCGGCCGGGTTCGACGTGGCAATACGAGACATGGCCTAACCACCGCCGGGGGGCTGGTGGTTGGGCCGGTTGGGCGCGCGCCTCGGTAGGGGTAGCGACGCGAAAGCGCCCGGCGATCCGCGCCGCCGCCCTCCCTTGGCGGCGCGGATCGCACAGTTCTTGGCATCGAAATTTTTGCCCCCGAGTTGCCGGCCCGGCGTTTCCAGCTTGAGGCTGGGGACGAGGCATGCCTTGATGCAGATGGAGGAGCGACATGGCATTCGAGGCGGCACTCGGCATGGAACGGCTTTGCACCATCCGTGAGATCGCCGAGAAGGCGGAACTCGGCGCGGCAACCGTTCACCGCGCGCTGAAGAACAGCCGCGAGGTCCGTCCCGAAACCAGACGGCTGGTGCTGGAGACTGTCTGCCTGCTTAACGAAGAGAAGATCGCCCGCGCCGCCAGGTTGGTCGGAGACTAGCTTGGCCGACCATATGCGCCTTTCCCTCGACATCATGTCGGTCGACCGCGGCTCGGACGAACCGATGCACCGGCAGATCTACGGCGCCTTGCGGCGCTTCATCCTCGACGGCCAGATCCAGCAGAACACGCTGCTTCCTTCGACACGCTCGCTGGCCGAGGATCTCAAGGTCGGCCGCAACACGGTGATCGCCGCCTACGACCAGCTGCTCGCCGAAGGGTTTATAGAGGCGCGCGCCGGGTCCGGCACCTGGGTGGCGCCGATCCAGCAGAAACGCCCGCCGGCCGCGCTGCGCGCCGGACTCGCCGCCCCGCAAAAACTCTCGCGGCGCGGTCAGACCATCGTCAACGGCCCGCAGCCGCCACGCAATGCCGGCGTCATCAACTTCCATCCGGGCGTGCCGGAATCGGCATCCTTTCCCTTCACCATCTGGTCGAGCCTTCTGGTGCGCAATGCGCGCAGCCGCGATGAGAATTTGCTCGGCTATATCTCCTTTGCCGGCCATCCCGGCCTGCGCCAGGCCATCGCCTCGACCATAAGCCTGTCGCGCGGCATCAATTGCACCGCCGACCAGGTCATCATCGTCACCGGCGCGCAGGCAGCACTCGACCTCGCTTCGCGCGTGCTGATGGACGAAGGCGACCATGTCTGGATGGAGGAGCCCGGCTATCTCGGCGCCAAGAGCGCCTTTCTCGCCAGCGGCGCGCAGCTTGCGCCCTTGAAGGTCGATCGCCTTGGATGGCATCTCGCAGACCCAGAGCTGCCGCCGCCGCGCCTGATCTATGTGACGCCATCCTGCCAGTGGCCGTTCGGCACCATCATGCGCATCGAGGAACGGCTGCAGCTGCTCGACATCGCCGAGCGCCACGGCGCCTGGATCGTCGAGGATGATTATGACGGCGAGTACCGGTACCGTGGCCGGCCGGTACCGGCGCTGCGCGGCCTCGATCACGCCGACCGGGTCGTCTATATCGGCTCCTTCGGCAAGACGCTGATCCCGGCGCTCCGCATCGGCTATCTCATCGTGCCGCGCGAACTGTCGGTCCCCTTCGACCGCGCCGTCTCGATCACCGGCCAGTTCGCGCCGCTGATCCTGCAGGCGACGGTCAACGACTTCATCACGCAAGGCTATTTCGCCACGCATCTGAAGCGTATGCGCCGGCTCTATGCGCGCCGGCAGGCCAATTTCGTAAAACTGTGCCAGGAGCATCTGGCCGAATGGCTGACTGTGACCGAGAACGATTCCGGCATGCAGCTGCTGGCCAGTTTTATCCGACCCTACAAGGACAGCGACGTCGTCGCCGCTGCCGTCAAGGAGGGCCTTGACGTGCAGGGCATCTCGATCAACTACCATTCGAGCGAGCCGGAACACGGCCTGCTGCTCGGCTATGCCGCGATGGACGAACGCCAGATCCTGCGCGCAGTGCTGGCGCTGCGCGCCGCCTTTATGCGACTGGACCGGCAATAAGCCGGTCCAACGCGGCTCTTCAATTCACGCTGTCGAATTTCTGCAGGTCCACCGGTGCTGCCTTGCGCACCTCGACATCGTCCAGCGAGGCATTCTCCAGCGCCACACGGGCCGCCGCATCGATGTTATGGATCATGTCGTCGATGTCGGCGTCGCCATGCGCCGGATTCATCGCGATCATCACCGTGCGGTTGAGGATGTCGAGAGAACCCTTGCCGAGGTCGTCGGCATAGGTCAGCCGCAGGCCCTTGTTTTCCGGCAGCGTGTACGGATTGAGCGCCGGATGATGCGCGCCCTCATGCATCAGCACCTGGTCCCACTGGGTGAAATTGTGGCGGCCGGTCTTGCCGGCAATGACGCTCGGAATGGTCTTCGAAAAAGTCTGCGCCGCCTGTTCGCTGGGCAGCAGATACATTACCTGTGCCGCGCAATCGTCGTCGGGGCTGTTCATCGGCGACGGCGTCAGGCCGAGATTGCCGAGATGGCGCGTGCCGGCCAGCACCTTCTTCTTCTCCGCCCGCATCGCCTCGATGATGCCGTCCAGACGGTCGAGCTGGACATTGAGCATTGCACCCATCAGTTCCGAGGCGCGCGCCCCGATGCCGGCGAACGGCTTGATGCTGTCGCTGCGGCCCTGCCAGTAGAAGTGGCAGGGGTCGATGGCGCAGCGCGCGCGCTCGGCCACTTTCGGATCGCTGGTGGCGATGCCGCCGCCCTCGCCCGACGTGATGTTCTTGAAGTAGTTGAAGGAGTAGGCGCCGGCATGGCCGATGGAGCCGAGCTTCTTGCCCTCATAGCCGCCGCCAATGCCCTGGCAGACATCTTCCAGCACGAGCAGACCGCGTTTTTTAGCGATATCCATGATCGCGTTCATGTTGCAGGCCGCACCCCACATATGCACCGGGATGACCGCCTTGGTGCGCGGGCCGATGGCGTCGCGCAGAGCGGCCGGGTCAATGGTCAGGCTCTCGTCGATGTCGACAATGACCGGAATGGCGCCGACCGACAGCACTGCCGTTGCGGTCGCCATATAGGTGTGCGCCGGCACCAGCACCTCATCGCCCGGGCCGATGCCGAGGCCGATCAGGCCGGCGGCGAGCCCATAGGTGCCGCTGGCGGCCAGCGCAAAATGCTCGACGCCGAGATGCCTGGCATAGCGGGCCTCGAAGCGGTTGCACTCGCTGTTCTCGCCATAGCGAAACAGCGCACCCGAGCGGATCACCCTGGCAATGGCTTCGATCTCTTCTTCGCCGGCAGTGTACATGGCAAGTCTCCACATCGCTGATGGTATGAAAGCAGTACGCCTGCGGCCGCTGTTTGAAAGAACCACTCCGCTGCGATCTGACCAAGCCATCCCGGTTGCTTGATGGCCGGGTTTGACGCCGAATGTGGGCATATCGAATGAAATCGACATTCCAGAATGCAGGCCCGCGGAAAAATCGTACCCATCCGAATTCGTCGAAGTGGCCCTGTCGGAAAGCCGGCATTGGGCGTTCCATCGCGTCCAGTTGGGCAAACGGTCGGTTCCATGCAGCACGGGACACACTTTGGAAGACCCTCGAAACCGGCGTGCCGGCAAGATGGTGGCCGGCAAGATGGTGGCCGGCAAGACGGTGGCCGTCCATGACGCGACAGCTCGTCCTGCATGAAGACGATGTCGGCATGTGCCATGGCGCCAACAGCGCCTTCCTCGAACTGACCGCACACGGCGCCTGCAGCTCCGGCGCCGTGATGGTGCCGTGCCCATGGTTCCCTGAGATGGCCGAAGCGGCAGCCGCCGATCCCCGGCTCGATCTCGGCGTCCACCTGACGCTGAACAGCGAAAAGCAGCACTACAAATGGCGGCCGCTGACGTCGCCGTCGCGCGCGGCCGGCCTGACGGACGAGTTCGGCTATTTCTGGCCCGATGTAGCGACCACCCGCCGCAAGGCAGCACCGCAAGCGGTGGAAACCGAGCTTCGCGCGCAGATCGACACCGCCTACCGCGCCGGCATCGACGTCACTCATCTTGACGCCCATATGGGGGCAGCGCTGTCGCCGGAGTTTTGCGACGTCTACATCAAGCTCGGCCTGGAATATCGGCTGCCGGTGCTGTTGACCAAAACGCTGTCGGCCTATTCGCCCAACGACAATCTGGTCGGCGTCACCGAAGCGGCGTTCCAGCGCGGCGTCACTGGAGCCCGCGCCAAAGGCTTTGTCATCTTCGACGCCGCCATTCAGACGACCTGGGGCCGTCCACGCTCCAAGCCGATAGAGCCAGCCTACAAGGCATTGGTCGAAGGGGTCCGTGAAGGCCTGACCTTCTTTTGCCTGCACTTCAACGCGCCGGGCGAGCTCGAACTGATCGAGCCGCGCTCCGCCTATATCCGCACCGAGGAATATGAACTCTTCCGCGACCAGGCTTTTCGCGACTGGCTCGGCGCGCAGGACATCGACATCATCGGCATGAAGCCGTTGCGCGAGGAACTGCGTGCACGGCTCGGGGCATCGACACCGGCAAAGGCCCGCAAAGCGGCCACCCGGTCAGCGCCGTAAGCCGATCCGTCGGCCAACAGCGCAAAGAGGGATTTGGAACTGCAACGACAATGGGAGAATGACATGAAGACTGTTCTGAAACTGGCGCTCGGCGCGCTTGTCTCGATGAGTATGCTGGCGGGCGTCGTGCAGGCCGCGGGCCTGAAGGACCCGAAGGATGTCCGCATCACCTTCGTGGTGCATGGCTCGGCCTCCGATCCCTACTGGTCGGTGGTCAAGCGCGGCGTCGACGATGCGGCGGCGCTCACCGGCGCCAAGGTCGAATATTATGCGCCGCAAGTGTTCGACGTGGTCGAACAGGCCCGCCTGCTCGACGCGGCCATCGCCACCAATCCCGACGGCATCGCCGTCTCCATTGCCGACGCCAATGCGCTTGGTAAATCGGTCAAGGCCGGCCTTGCCGCCAACATTCCGATGGTCGTCCTGGATTCCGGCGAGAAGGAAGGCGCCGAACTCGGCACCTCTCTCTACGTCGGCACAGTCTCCGAATATGATTCCGGCAAGAAGGCGGGCGAGCGGCTGGCCAAGGAAGGCACGCTCAAGGTCGTCTGCATCAACCACGAGGTCGGCAATGTCAGCCTCGACCAGCGCTGCCAGGGGTTGAATGACGGGCTGAAGCCGTCAGGCGGCGGCACCGAGGTGCTTACCGTGTCGCCCGATCCGGCCGACATCCAGCGCCGCACCGAGGCCTATCTGTCGGCGCATCCCGACACCCAGGCGGTGTTTGCGCTCGGCGCCACCGCCGCCAATCCGCTGATCCCGTTCTTCCGGCAGAAGGAACTGTTCGGCAAGATCAAGCTCTACACCTTCGACATCAGCCCCGAAGTCCTGGATTCCGTCGTCGCCGGCGAAATGGGCTTCGGCATGGACGCCCAGCAATATCTGATGGGATACCTGCCGGTGATCTATCTGGTCGAGCATGCCACACATGGCTTCTGGCCGCAGAACAACGCCTACACCGGGCCGCTGTTCATCGACTCGCCCGACAAGGCCAAGGCGATCCTGGCGCTCGCCAAGGACGGCATCCGCTAAGGCAAGACCAAAACGGATCGGGGAGCCGCCATGCGCTCCCCGTCTCTGGTCGAGATTGCGAAGTGAGCGATTGGGGAGCCTAATGGCTGTTGTGGAAGACAAGGCGATACCTCCAGAAGCGCCGGCCCCCGGGGTACTGGGCAAGGACCGTTTCGGCATGACGTCGAAACGGGCTGCCGGCACTGACGAGCGGCTGGCCAGCACCGGCCGGCTGACGCAATGGCTGCGCCGGCCCGAAGCCGGTGCCGCCGGCGGCCTCATCGCCACCGTCATCATCTTCGCCCTGCTGCCGGGTGCGTCGAACCTCTATTCGCTACAGGGGTCGATGACCTTCCTGACGCTGGCAGCCGAACTCGGCATCATCGCCACGGCCGCAGCCCTTCTCATCATCGCCGGCGAGTTCGATCTCTCCGTCGGCTCGATGGTCGGCTTCGCCGGCGTCGTCATCGGCCTGACCGTCAAATACTGGGGCTTGCCGCTGTGGGGCGGCATCGCCTGCGCCTTCGCTGTCGCCATCCTCACCGGCTACGTCAACGGCCTGATCGTGGTGAAGACCCGCCTGCCCTCCTTCATCGTGACGCTGGCGTCGCTCTACATCCTGCGCGGCCTGTCGATCGGCATCACCCGCGCCGTCACCGGCCGCACGCAGATCCCCTACATCCTCGACGGCGCGCCGGACCCGGCAACCGCGGGCCTGTTCAACGGCCATCTCCTGACCGGCTTCTTCCAATGGATGGGCACGCAAGGTTGGATCGCCACCCGCACCGACGGCATTCCCTTCGTCGTCGGCATTCCGATGTCGATCGTCTGGTGGCTCGGACTGACAGCGCTTGCCGGCTATGTCTTGACCCAGACCAAATACGGCAACTGGATCTTCGCCACCGGCGGCGACCTCAATGCCGCCCGCAATGTCGGCGTGCCGGTCGACCGGGTTAAGATCGCGCTGTTCATCTACACCGCCTGTGCCGCGACCTTGCTTGCCACCATCCAGGTGATGGAGGCCGGCTCCGCCGACACCACGCGCGGCCTGCTCAAGGAATTCGAGGCGATCATCGCCGCGGTCATCGGCGGCGTGCTGCTCACCGGCGGCTACGGCACCGTCTATGGCGTGCTGTTCGGCGCGCTGATCTTCGGCCTGGTGCAGATGGGCATCTTCTACACCGGCATCGACACCGACTGGTTCAAGGTCTTCCTCGGCATCGTCATTTTGATGGCCGTGCTGGTCAACAACTACATCCGCCTCAAGGCGCTCGGACGCGGAGGCGGCAAATGACCTACCCAAACCCGTCCCCGGCCATCCAGCCAGCCATGGAATTGCGTGGTGTGTCGGTCAATTTCGGCTCGGTGCGCGCGCTGCAGGATATCGACATCAAGGTCTATCCCGGCGAGGTGCACTGCTTGCTGGGCGACAACGGCGCCGGCAAGTCGACGCTGATCAAGGTTCTGTCGGGCGTGCACCGGCCGACCAAGGGCGAGATTTTCGTCGACGGCAAGCCCGTCACGTTCCGCAGCCCGCGCGACGCGCAGGACCTCGGCGTCGCGACGGTCTTCCAGGACCTCGGCATGATCTCGCTGATGTCGATCACGCGCAATTTCTTCCTCGGCCGCGAGCCGACCAGAAGCCGCCTGCCCTTCTCGCGCTTCGACAAGGAGCGCGCCAACACAATTGCCCGCCAGGCGATGGCCGATATCGGCATCGACGTGCGCGACCCGACGCAGGCCGTCGGCACGCTGTCGGGCGGCGAGCGCCAATCGGTGGCAATCGCGCGCGCAGTCCACTTCGGCGCAAAGGTGCTGATCCTTGACGAGCCGACCTCGGCGCTCGGCGTGCATCAGGCGGCCATGGTGCTGAAATTCATCATCGAGGCGCGCATGCGCGGGCTGGCGGTGATCTTCATCAGCCACAACATCCACCACGCCTACCCTGTCGGTGACACTTTCACGCTGCTCAACCGCGGCCGCAATCGCGGCACATACGCAAAGTCCGAGATCTCGCGCGACGAGGTGATTTCCATCATGTCGGGCGGCGAGGATCTGAAGGCGGTGGAAGCTGAGATTGCCGGGCTGTTGGCGCAGATCGGCAACCGGCCGGCCGCCGCACCCTGAGCCTGGAACACTTTTGCAGAGAGTATTAACAGCATGAGCAGGATACGCGTCGGCGTCATCGGCGCCGGCATGATTTCGCAGGTCGAGCATATTCCAAACCTGTTGCGGCTCGGCGACCTGTTCGAACTGGTCGGCGTTGCCGACCCGTCAAGGATTTCGCGGGAATATGTCAGCGAAATTCACGGCATCGCCAATTTCGAAACGCCGGAGCAACTGTTCGGCCAGAAGCTCGACGCCGTCGTCATCGGCTCGCCCGACCCGCTGCATCACGAGCAGGTACTGGCCGCACTCGGGCGCGGCCTGCATGTCTTCTGCGAAAAGCCGCTCTGCTATTCCCCGGCGGAAATCGCCGAGATCATCGCCGCGCGGGACAAGGCCGGCAAGGTCATGCAGGTCGGCTATATGAAGCGCTTCGATCCGAGCTACCGGCTGGCGCTGGCCTCGCTGCCCGGCACGGCAAAGACGTTGCGGTCCGTCTCGGTCGAGGTCAACGATCCCGATGCCTGGCCGTTCATCGCCCACCAGCGCTACAAGCGCGGCAACGACATTCCCGAGGAGCTGATTGCCGCCGCGCAAAGCAAGCAGAAACAACAGGTCGAGCGCGCCATCGGCCAGCCCATGACCGATCTGGCTTTCCGTGGGTTTACCGGCGCTTACAGCTCCGCCTTGATTCACGATGTGAATGCCGTGCACGGCCTGCTCGACGCGCTCAGCGTGCCGGAGGGCGAGGTTGTCGGCGCGCAGATCTTCGCCAATGGCGATGGCGGCCAGGGCGCGGTAAAACTGCTCGACGGCCAGGCGCTGTGGACGATGACGCATCTCACCGTGCCGAAGCTCGCCGACTACAAGGAACGCATCACGCTCTTCTTCGACGATGCCAGCCTTGAGCTCGAATTCCCCTCGCCCTGGCTCAACCATCATCCGACCCGGCTGACTGTGAAGACCTCGGACGGCCACACACTGTCGACAAGGGATCTGCGTGCCGGCTACGGCGAAGCCTTCGTCGAGGAACTGCGCGGCTTCTGGGGTGCGATCGTCAATGGCGACGAGGTGGTCAACCGCCCCGAGCACGCCGCCCGCGACCAGGCGCTGCTGGTCGCGCTGACCAGGCAGCACCTGGCCACTTCGCAGGCCGGCTGAGCGCTCGCAGGATGTGTTGAGATTCAGGTCAGGCCGCGCCGAAAACGTTGGATTTCGAGAACCGGAGCGGAGCGTACTTAAGTACGTGAAGCGCGCAAGCCGGCGTTTGCAGGCCGGCCTCACCTGAATATCAGCATATCCTACCGGGTGTTGATGACGCCGTCGGTATTGGCGAGCAGCTTGCGCACCGCGTTGCGGGCCGCCTCCGGCCGCTGCAGGCGGATGGCCTTCTCGATCGCCTCGTGCAGTTGCTGTGCATGCTGCAGATCGTCGAGTTCGCGCGTCGTATAGGTGAACAGATGATCGAAGGCGGATTCGATCAGCACGCCGAGCGGCACCAGCAGATCGTTGCCGGAGGCGCGCAGGATGGCCAGATGGAAACGCGTATCGGCGCGCGTGCGCTCCTGCAGGCTCGGCGCCTCGCCCATCTCGCGGCAGGCCTGGCTGATCTCGGCCATCTGCTCCTCGGTGCGTCGCATGGCGGCGAAGGCAGTCGCTTCTGGCTCGATGATATGGCGGAATTCCTGCACCGTCTTCAGGAACACCTCACGGTCGGGCGCGGTCGCGTACCAGGCGAGCACATCGCGATCGAGCAGGTTCCAGCGCTCCCTGGGCTCCACCCAGCTGCCGATCTTGGGGCGCGATGCCAGAAGGCTTTTGGCCATCAGCATCTTGATCGCCTCACGCACCGCCGAGCGGCTGACGTTGAAGGTTTCGGACCATTTGGCTTCATTGGGCAGGATGGTGCCCGGCGGATAGTCGCCGCGCACGATCCGAAGCCCGATTTCGCTGGCCAGTGACGCATGCACGCTGGTGCCGGGCATCCGGGTCGCGTCAGCCCGGCGAAGGGCCGCCGGGCGCTCGGCGGATGCCCCCTTTTCAGGCTTCGTTCCCTTATTCGGCTTTCCGTCCCTCATGCCTCCACAAAGTCCGGATTTCGAAAGCTGTCAAGCAGAGTGCCGGGCGCAGACGGCAAAGCCTGCGCCTGTGCACAGATCAGGTTACACCCTTGCCCCAAAGCCCAATTTGCCAGCCCTATTTGACGTATTTGCGCCAGCTGTGCTCGGGACGGAAGCCGAGCATGTCCCTGGCCTTGCGGTTCGAGAGCAGCGTTTCATATTCGCCGAGATCCGCTTTGACCGGCACGTCGGGGTAAAACCGCTTCAAAAGTTCGGCCGTCGGCAGGTCGGACGAGGTGTCGTCATTGGCGGCGTTGAACACCTGGAAGCCGAGCCCGTCCGTTTCAACGGCGCGCAGCGTGATCTGGCCGAGATCGCGCGCGTCGACATAGCTCCAGGCGATGCGCTTGCGAAAGCCCGGATCGGCAAACCACTTCGGAAACAGCGAATATTCGTGCGGCTCGATGACGTTGCCGATGCGCAAGGCATAGATATCGGTGCCGTTGCGCTGCGCAAAGGCGCGCGCCGTGTGCTCGTTGACGACCTTGGACAGAGCATAGCTGTCCATCGGATCGACGTCGTATTCTTCATCGAGGGGAAAATATTTGGGGTCGCGCGGTTCATTGGCGAACACCACGCCGTAGGTGGTCTCGCTGGACGCGATCACCACCTTGGGGATGCCAAGCTTCACCGCCGCCTCGATGACGTTGTAGGTGCCCATCGCATTGATGCGGAACACCTCATTGTCGGTCGTGATCATGATGCGCGGTATGGCGGCGAAATGCACCACGGCATCGACCGGCTGCGGCCGCAGCGACGGGTCGAATTCATGCAGGCCCATATAGCTCGACAGCGCGTTGAACACCTGGCCGCTGTCGGTGATGTCGGTGATCAGCGTGCGCACCTTGGGATTGTCGAGCGGCTTGGTGTCGATGTTGAGCACCTGGCAGCCCTGTTCGACCAGATATTGCACGACATGGCGACCGGCCTTGCCGCTGCCGCCGGTGAACATGATCCGCTTCGTCATTTTCGTCTCCAATGCCTAGGATTTCCGTGTATTGTCAGACAATATGGCATTCCGCAACCACCCTCGCCCGCCAGACGGCGGCGCCCAATATCAATCATCGCAACAGGACTTCAAGACATGACCACGACCGCCGCGAGCGAAAAGATCGGCTTTATCGGCCTTGGCCTGATGGGGCACGGCATTGCCAAGAACATCGTCGACAAGGGCTATGGCCTGACCTTCCTCGGCCGCAAGAACCGCAAGCCGGCGGAGGACCTGATTGGCCGGGGCGCCAAGGAGGCGGCGACTTCGCGCGACGTGGCGGCGGCGTCCGACATCGTCTTCATCTGCGTCACCGGCTCGCGCGAAGTGGAAGCCATCATCCGCGGCCCCGGCGGCCTCAAGGAGGGCTTGAAGAAGGGTTCGGTCGTCGTCGACTGCTCGACCGCCGATCCGGTCTCGACGGTGGCGCTGGCGGCGGAACTGAAGGAGATCGGCGTCGACTTCGTCGATGCACCGCTCAGCCGCACCCCGAAGGAAGCCTGGGAAGGCACGCTCGACGCCATGGTCGGCGCGCCCGACGCGCTGTTTGCCCGTGTGAAGCCGGTCATCGAAACCTGGGCCGGCCGCATCGTCCATATTGGCGATACCGGTGACGGCCACCGCATGAAGCTGCTCAACAACTTCATCTCGCTGGGCTATGCCGCGATCTATTCCGAGGCGCTGGCGCTGGCCGAAAAGGTCGGCATCTCGCCACCGCGTTTCGACAGCGTCATCCGCAACGGCCGCATGGATTGCGGGTTCTACCAGACCTTCATGCGCTGGACGCTGGAGGGCGACCGCGACGCACATAAATTCACCATCGCCAACGCCTTCAAGGACCTGACCTATCTGGAATCGATGGCGGGTGCGGCCGGCATCGCCAACCCGCTCGGCAACGCCACCAAGAACTCCTTCGCCGGTGCCTATGCCACTGGCCCGGCCGAGCAATTCGTGCCGATGCTGGCGACATATATCGGCAAGGTCAACGGCGTCGACCTGATGCCCAGCAAGGACGGCAAGAAGCAGACGATTTGAAGGCGGCGAAAAGCCTGTGTCAGCGCCTCGACCGGCCGATAACATCGTCGGTGTTGGCGAGCAGTTTGTGCACCGCATTGCGCGCGGCCGCAGGGCGCTGCAGGCGGATGTTCTTCTCGATCGCCTCATGCAGCGCCTGCGCCCGCCGCTGATCGCTGGTCTCGCGTGTGACGAAGACAAAGAGATGATCGAGCGCCGACTCGATCAGAACGCCAAGCGGCACCAGCAGATCGTTGCCCGAGGCGCGTAGTATGGCGAGGTGAAAACGCGTATCGGCGCGGATACGCTCCTGCAGGTTCAGAGCCTCGCCCATCTCACGACAGGCCTGGCTGATCTCGTCCATCTGCTCGTCGCTGCGCCGCGTGGCGGCAAAGGCCGACGCTTCCGGCTCGATGATGTGACGGAACTCCTGCACCGTGCGCAGGAAGGCCTCCCGGTCCGGCCCGGTCGCGTACCAGGCCAGCACATCGCGGTCGAGCAGGTTCCAGCGTTCCCTGGGCTCGACCCAGCTGCCGATCTTGGGCCGTGAAGCCAGCAGGCTTTTGGCCATCAGCATCTTGATGGCTTCGCGCACCGCCGAACGACTGACATCGAAGGTCTCGGCCCATTTGGCCTCGTTGGGCAGAATGGTGCCGGGCGGATAGTCGCCACGCACGATTCTGAGGCCGATCTCGCCGGCCAGCGAGACATGGACGCTCGCTCCCGGAAAATGCGCGGCACCGGCCCTGCGCATGACAGCCGGACCGCGGCTGGCTTGTGCCTTGGCCCGCTCGGCTCGCTTCTTTGATTTCTCGTCCGGCATTCACGTTCCAATGCGTCGGCCGTCTGCGTCCGGACTGGTCCGAACCTGCACGGCGCGCCGATCTCGTTGCCGAAAATCCAAACTACAAGCGCGTCAAAGCCAGAGCCTGCTGCCCCACCCCGTTGCGTCCGTTCGGGAAGAGACGGGGCGCCCGTCAAAGGGCGCCCCGAAATCGAGAACCTACTTCTGGATGCAGGTGTCGACCGTGTCCTTGGTGCATTCGTCGAGGCCGGTGAACACCGGATCGGCGACGGCCTTGCCTTCGACCAGATCGATCATCACCGATGGTGCCTTGTAGCCCATTTCGAACGGCCGCTGACCGACCAGAGCGGTCACAAGGCCGTCACGGGCGATCGCCACTTCATCGCCGATCGTATCGGCGGCGCCGATGACGAAGTCGTTGCTGGCGATCCGGTCCTTGAGCGGCCCGAACAGGTCGCGATAGGGCTGCGGTGCGCCAAACAGCGGCCAGCCGCCCATGATGCCGAAGGCGTCGAGCTTGGGATTGGCGGCGAGGATGTCGGTCATCGCCTGAACGCCCTTGGCGCCATCGTCATTGGTGAACACCGGGCAACCGGCGACTTCGGTCCAGCCGCCTTCGCCGGCAAGTGCCGCCAGGCCTTCCTTGCCCGACAGCGCGTCACGCATGCCCTGCGCGCGGCGCAGGATGTTGTCGGCCGCGGGATTGCCTTCGATGGTACAGATCGTGCCGCCGTTCGGCTTGCCCTTCTTGATGTACTCGCCGATCTTGTGACCCATCAAATAGTTGTCGGTGCCGAGATAGGTCTTGCGCAGCGCGGCATCTTCCTTGCTGAGATCGGCGTCGAGCGTCATGATCGGGATCGTCGGATTGGCGGTCTTGATCGTCTGCGCGATCAGCGGCGCGTTGGATGGCGAAATCGCCATTGCCACCGTGTCGGCCTTGCTCAGCATGTCCTGGACGATCTGCGCCTCGCCGGCCTCGTCGGAGGTCGACGCCGGGCCGGTGTAGAAGCATTCATATTCCGAGCTGGCATTTTCCTTGTTCCATTTCTCGCAACCCTGGTGGATGGCTTCGAAGAATGGATTGTCGAGACCCTTCACCACGATGACGAGCTGTTTCTTGGCCAAAGCCGGCCCGGCGCCCAGCGCCATGGCGGCGACGGCGGCGAGCAAAAGTGTTTTCCTCATGTCAGTCCTCCCTTGAAACAGACGGACACGGCGTGCCCGCCACACAGATCGACCGGATGCTTAATGACCGAGGT
This sequence comes from Mesorhizobium sp. M0058, assembly GCF_040323095.1. NCBI lineage: Bacteria > Pseudomonadati > Pseudomonadota > Alphaproteobacteria > Hyphomicrobiales > Phyllobacteriaceae > Mesorhizobium > Mesorhizobium sp. M0058. The sequence goes on along the minus strand of NZ_JAMYUQ010000006.1, from coordinate 38,554 downwards.
TCGTTTCACGAGCACTCGTGTCGCCAAGACAGATCGATAAGCATTTCCAGATGCGGCATTGGCCCGGCTCAACACATGGGTGGCGCCGCAACCTCGACCGATAAACCTCCGCCGATTCCGCCCGGCTAACCGCCAGCGGCATCGGCATAATCTCCTCCGACGCTTAGCTAATATCGGCTTGCGGCCAACGTCAATGCTATTTGTCCTACAAAACGGATTTTTGGATAGCCAAGGCTTCAATTCGTCCGACAATTGATTGACGAGCGCCGGCTTTTGCGTAAAAGAACGCTGACGCTGTTTCCGGGAGGAGATGGGGAGAGCGGGGCCAAAGCAGCGCCGGCATGCACGCCGGGAACAGCAGCGGGTCGCAAAACACGGGGAGGCAAAGACTGGTGGCGGTTCTCGAACTCACCAACATCTCGAGGCATTTCGGCGCCATCCAGGCGGTCAACGACGTATCGCTGTCGATCGAGCCCGGACAGGTGGTCGGCCTGATGGGCGACAACGGCGCCGGCAAGTCGACACTGGTCAAGATGATCGCCGGCAATTTCCGCCCCAGCCATGGCGTCATGCGCATGGACGGCAAGGAGTTGATCCTGCACAAGCCGGCCGAAGCTCGCCAGCACGGCATCGAGATCGTCCACCAGGACCTGGCGCTGTGCAACAATCTGACCGCTGCCGCCAATGTCTATCTCGGCCGTGAACTGCGCCGCGGCCTCGGCCCTTTACGCATCCTCGACTATGCCGCCATGTACAAGCGCGCCGGCCAGCTCTTCGCCGAGTTGAAGTCCGAGACCCGTCCGCGCGACCTCGTCAAGCAGATGTCGGGCGGCCAGCGCCAGGCAGTAGCGATTGCCCGCACCATGCTGTCGCAGGCCAAGATCGTGTTGATGGACGAACCGACGGCCGCGATCTCGGTGCGCCAGGTCGCCGAAGTGCTGAACCTGATCCGCCATTTGCGCGACCAGGGCATCGCAGTGGTGCTGATCAGCCACCGCATGCCTGACGTGTTCACCGTCGCCGACCGCGTCATCGTCATGCGGCGTGGCCGCAAGGTCGCCGACAAGACGATTGCGTCAAGTTCGCCCGAGGAAGTCACCGGGCTGATCACCGGCGCCATCGAACAGGTTTGATCTCAGCGAATTTCACCACGCACAGCACATGAAGGTCGACGATGGCACTGACAATTGACCAGCCGATCGAACAAAAACAGCAATCCTTGCCGGCAAGACTGTTTGCCAGCCAGACCTTCTGGGTGGTGATCGCGGTCATCCTGGCCTGCCTGTTCCTGTCTTTTGCCACCGACGCCTTCGCCACGTCGAAGAACCTTTACAACATCACCCGCAACATCACCTTCGTCGCCATCATCGCGCTCGGCATGACCTTCGTTATCATCACCGGCGGCATCGACCTGTCGGTCGGTTCGGTGCTCTGCCTGTCGTCGATGGTGCTGGCCGTTACCATGCATGCCGGCTACTCCATCGAGGTCGGCATCCTCGCCTCGATCGCCACCGCGCTCGCCATAGGGGCCTTCAACGGCATCATGATCGCCTATCTCGGCTTTCCACCCTTCGTGGTGACGCTCGGTATGCTGTCGATTGCCCGCAGCCTGGCCATGGTCGCCTCCAACAACACCGTCGTCTTCCAGTTCGGCCCGGATCACGACAAGCTTCTGGCGCTGGGCGGCGGCGCGTGGGTGTTCGGCATCGCCAATCCGGTCCTCTACATGATCCTTCTGGCGCTGATCACCGGATTCACGCTGCGCTGGACCAAGTTTGGCCGCCACATCTTCGCCATTGGCGGCAATGAGCACGCGGCGACGCTGACCGGCGTTCCCGTCAAGCAGATCAAGGTCGCCGTCTATATGATCTCGGCGCTGGCGGCGGGCATTGCCGGCATCATCCAGACCGGATGGCTTGGCGCCGTCACCACCAATCTCGGCACCGGCATGGAACTGCAGGTCATCGCCGCCACCGTGATCGGCGGCGCCAATCTCGCCGGCGGCGTCGGCACCGCTTTCGGCGCCATTGTCGGTGCCGCGCTCATCGAAGTGATCCGCAACAGCCTTGGTCTGCTCGGCATCAATGCTTTCTGGCAAGGCGTGTTCATCGGCGGCGCCATCCTGCTCGCGGTGCTGTTCGACCGGATCCGCAACTTCAGGCGCAATGACTGAATGTTTTTGGACTGAATCTTCCGGCTGGAAACCGTTGCTTTGACATCGAAATCCCTGTTCGACCTCAACGGACGGCTGGCGCTGATCACCGGTTCCGGCCAGGGCATCGGCCTGGCGCTGGCGCGCGGCCTTGCCGAGCATGGCGCAAGTGTCGTACTCAACGGCCGCGATGCCGGCAAGGTTGCCGGTGCCGCCGCCGGCTTGCGCGATGCCGGCTTCAAAGCGCACCCCTCGACCTTCGACGTGACGGATTTTCGCGCGGTCGATGCCGATGTCGCCCGCATCGAGGCCGAGATCGGCGCCATCGACATCCTGATCAACAATGCCGGCGTGCAGTTTCGCGCCCCGCTCGAGGACTTTCCCGAGGAGCAGTGGGAGCGGCTGTTCAAGACCAATGTCTCCGGCGCCTTCCATGCCGGCAAGGCGGTCGCCCGCAACATGATCGCGCGCGGCAAAGGCAAGATCATCAACATCGGCTCGGTGCAGAGCGAACTCGCCCGGCCTAACATCGCGCCGTACACGGCGACCAAGGGCGCGATCCGCAATTTGACCCGTGGCATGTGCACCGACTGGGCGAAATACGGCTTGCAGATCAATGCCATCGCCCCCGGCTATTTCCGCACCGAGATGAACCAGGCGCTGGTCGACAACCAGGAATTCTCCGCCTGGCTGGAAAAGCGCACGCCGGCTGGCCGCTGGGGGTATGTCGACGAACTGATCGGCGCCGCCGTGTTCCTCGCTTCCGACGCCTCGTCCTTCGTCAACGGCCATACGCTCTATGTCGACGGCGGCATGACGGCTTCGGTTTGACGGGAAACCCTATCGCTCAGTCTGAAAATCCACCACTACGGCCGGCAGCACACAGCGGCTTTCGCCCCGCGCCTTGACGCGAGCCCGAACTGAGCCGCACAATCCCGTCGCAGGCGAAGGGAGGCCAGTCGTCTGCGGGAGGTATAACCCATGACGGACGCGATCAGGCTCTATTGGGGCCGGTTCGGACATGTTTCTGTCCTGAATGTCGCCAGCGACTTCGTCACCCATGCGCATGTCGAGGCCCACATCATCATCTGGCTGGAGGGCACGGCCGGCGAGATGACTGTCGGCCGCGAGACGGTGCCGCTGGGTCCCGGCACCGCCGCCGGCATCAATTCCTACCAGCCACACAGCCACATTCTGTCGCAGAACGGCAGGCCCGGCCTGTTCCTCGCCTTCTACATCGATCCGGATTGGGCGCGTCGGCGCCGCGACCTGCCTTCGTCGGCGCCGTTGTTTGCACAGGCGGCAATCACGCTCGAACCATGGCTGCACCAGGCCGCCGCCAATCTGCTTGACCATTTGAGCGAGAATGAAAGCATCGACGACGTCGCCAATTACGAGATCGAGCGCTTCATCGATAGCGTGCTCGACGCCGCCGACGCCTCGGCGCCGCAGGAGACGCGCATCCGCGTCAACACCATGCAGGATTTCCGCGTCCGCAAGGCGATCCAGCTGATGAAGGCCAATGTCTGCGAGCGCATCTCGTTCGACGACGTCGCCCGCAGCGTCGGCCTGTCGCGGCCGCACTTCTTCGCTTTATTCAAGGAACAGACCAATCTGACGCCCAACGTCTACTGGAACACGCTGCGCATGGAGGAAGCCGTGCGGCAGCTGCAGTGGTCGCAGGAGCCGCTGATCTCGGTCGCCTGCAATCTCGGCTTCACCACCCAGGGCAATTTCTCGCGGTTCTTCCGCGACCATGTCGGCGTGCCGCCGACGCTTTACCGCGAAGCGGCGCGTGCCATGGCCTGAACGGGCCGTTCTTTTTCAGACTCCTTGATAGGGCCGCAAGACCCATTGATAAGCGCAGCGCCGGCCGCCGCCCTACCCTGCAGCGTATCGAATTCGTAGGGGAATGATCATATGGCTGAAGTCACCGTCTCCAGCGTCATCGACGCGCCGGTCGAAAAGGTCTGGGCGCGCATACGCGACTTCAACGACCTGCCGGGCTGGCATCCGCGCATGGTCAAGAGCCATATCGAAGACGGCAAGAGCGCCGAAACCATCGGCTGCGTGCGTAATTTCGAGCTCGCCAGCGGCGCGCGTATCCGCGAAAAACTGCTCGACTTCTCCGACGCGAATTTCCGCGTCAGCTACTCGATCCTCGAAACGCCGCAACCGCTGACCAATCACAAGGCGACGCTGCAATTGCGCCGCGTGACAGACGGCGACCGCACCTATGCCGAATGGACCGCGAGCTTCGACGCGGCACCCGACGAGGCCGACAAGATCGCCGCCGGCATGGCCGCCAATGTCTTCCAGGGTGGCTTCAATGCGTTGAAGAGCCATTTTTCTGGCCAAAGCTGAGTCAGGGGAGACTGTCATGGCGCTTGCCCTCCAGACCTTTTCGGCCGTAAGGGATGCCAACGCGGCGCTGAAGGCGCCCGGCACCCGCTATCTCGGCGGCGGCACGCTGGTCGTGCGTGCCGCCAATGAAGGCGATGTCTCCGTCACCGGTCTTGTCCGCTCGACCGATCCGACCCTTTCCGGGATTACCGTTGCCGGCGGCAAGGTCCGCATCGGCGCTTCGGTGACAATGGCGGCTATCGCCCGCCATCCCGAGCTTGCGGCGCTGTCCAAGGCCGCGCGCGCCGTCGGCGGCCCGGCGATCCGCAATATGGCGACCGTCGGCGGCAATTTGTTTGCGCCGGCGCCCTATGGCGATTTCGCCGTGGTGTTGCTGGCGCTGGATGCGACGGTTGGCACCGATGATGGGGAATTGCCTATCGAGGATTTTCTGGCCAGGCGGGACGGCAGCCGCGCCATCGTCACGTCAGTCGCCTTCGCGTTGCCGAAGGCCGAGAATTTCCGCTTCCTGAAAGTGTCGCGGGTCAAGCCGAAGGGCGTCTCGGTGCTCAGCATCGCCGCCGTTCTCGAACAGGCCGGCGACGGCACTGTCTCCTCGGCGCGGATCGCGCTCGGCTGCGTGGCAGACCGGCCGATGCGCGCCCGTGCTGCGGAAAAGGCACTGATCGGCAGCAGGCTTGACCAGGACGGCGTCGCAGCGGCGCTGGCTGCAGCCGGTGAAGGCACTTCGCCAATCACCGACCCGATCGCCAGCGCCTGGTATCGCGCCGAGGTTCTGCCGGTCCATCTCGGCCGGCTGCTGCTTACTTAACCACCGCTTTGGGGGGCGCGCGTCTGTCCGATCAATCGGGCAGGCGCGCTGGGAGGAAAACATGGCAAAGGTTCCGGTTCAGTTCACGCTCAACGGCTCGGAGAAGGCCGAATTTGTCGACAGCGGCACGACGCTGCTGCACGCGCTGCGCGACAAGATCGGCGACACCTCGCCCAAGGGCGGCTGCCACCAGGGCACCTGCGGCGCCTGTTCGGTCATCATCGACGGCGAACTCCGGCTCTCTTGCCTGACGCTGGCCGAGACCTGCAGCGGCGCCGACATCCGCACCACATCGGGCCTCGCTGAGGCCGGCGTCCTGCATCCGCTGCAGCGTGCCTTCCTCGATGCCTTCGCTACGCAATGCGGCTTCTGCACGCCGGGCATGATCATGGCCGCCAAGGTGCTGCTCGACCACACGCCCAATCCGAGCCGCGAGGATGTGGTCGAGGCGCTGTCCGGCAATATCTGCCGCTGCACCGGCTACGAGCCGATCATCCAGGCGGTGCTGACGGCGGCCCGAGCCAATTCGCAGAACGCGGCCTAAGGATCAAAAGAATGGAACTGCGCAAAAACTATTTCGCCGATCAGCGCAAGGACGGCCTGCACGAGATCGGCCATGGGCGGCCTCGGCTGGATTCGCCGGGACATGTGACGGGCAAGACCGCCTATTTCGCCGACCGCAACTTCCCGAATATGCTTCACCTGAAAATGGTGCGCAGTCCGCACCACCATGCCCGCATCCGTTCGATCGACACTTCCGAAGCGGAGAAGCATCCCGGCGTGGTGAAAATCCTCACCGCCAAGGATGTGCCGCACAATGTCTACACCATCCTGATCCTGATCCAGGTCGGACCGGAAGACGAGACGGTGCTGGCCGACGGCAAGGTACGCTGGAAGGGCGAGGCGGTGGTGGCGGTGCTGGCCGAGACCGAGCGCGCGGCTCAGGAAGCGGCAGCCAAGGTCAAGGTCGACTACGAGGTGCTGCCGGCCGTCTTCGACATGGAAGAAGCGCTGAAGCCTGGCGCGCCTTTGGTCAATGAATATCACGGCCAGAACTATTATCTCTATGACAGCGGCGAATGCCGCAAGGTGCGCTTCGGCGATGTCGAGGCGAGCTTCGCCGGCGCCGACCACATCCTCGAACAGAGTTATCAATCCTCGCCCATCGAGCATGCGCCGACCGAGACCACGGGTTGCGTCGTGGTGCCCGAAGGCAATGATCGCTTCACCTGCTACACCAACACCCAGGCGATGTTCTTCACCCTCGACAACGCCTCGATCATCCTGCAGATGCCCGGCTCAAAACTGCATTTCGTCGGCGGCACTGTCGGCGGCGGCTTTGGCGGCAAGGTCGACGTCATCGTCGAGCCGATCGCCATTCTTGGCGCTAAACAAACCGGACGCCCAGTCTGTTTCGTCTATAGCCGCGAGGAGGAGATGCAGATCTCCTCGCCGCGCGCCGCCGAAAAGATAATCATCAAGGACGGCGTGATGAACGATGGCCGCATCGTTGCGCGCAAGGTGACCGGCTATACCGATGCCGGCGCCTATTCGCGCCATTCGCCTTATGGCGCGCAGAAGGGAGCGGCGCACTATCCCGGGCCCTACACCATTCCCAATGTCTGGATCGACACTTATTGCGTCTACACCAACCGCACTCCCTCCTCCGCGATGCGCGGCTTCGGCGTCACCATCGGCGACTTCGCGCTTGAGGTGCAGATGGACAAGCTGGCGCGGCTGATCGGCATGGACCCCCTCGAATTCCGCTTCATCAACGCCTATCGCGATGGCGACATGAAGGCGCATCGCCAGCCGACCGAAGGAGCGGCGCTGATCGAGTGCATGCAGGAGGCGTCGCGCGCCGCCAACTGGCCGGTGGCGGAGAAGTATATGGCGATGTCCTCCTACACGAAAGGAGCTTGAGATGGCGATAAGGCGCGGACGCGGCGTCGCCGCGATCAACTACCCGACGGGCATGAACCTTGGCGGCGACCCGACGCAGGCGCTGGTGCATTCGACGCCGACCGGCAATTTTATGGTCACACTTTCGTCGGTCGATCTTGGCCAGGGCCTGAAGCAGATCATGGCGCAGATCTGCGCCGAGACCATCGGCGTGCCGACGGACCGGGTTACCATCGACACCGCCGACACCGACACCGGTCCGCACTGCATGGGCACCTTCGCCTCGCGCGGCACCCACCGCGCCGGCAACGCCGTCATCCAGGCGGCCAAGGAAGCGCGCCAGGTGATGCTGGAAGTGGCGGCGGAAGAGCTGGAGGTGAACGCCTCCGATCTCGAAACTGATGGCGAGGGCAACATTCTGGTCAAGGGCGCGCCGCAAAAGTCGATCTCGATCTTCGATGTCGCGCTGTCGGCTCATTTCAAGCGTGGCCGCTCGATCTCAGGCCGCGGCATGTTCCTGATCCCGCGCTCCTATCCGGAGAAAGAGACCGGCGCGATGAAGCCGTCGACCTGCTACGCCCATGCCTGCACGGTGGCCGAGGTCGAGGTCGATGACGAGACGGGCGAGGTTACGGTGCTGACCGTCAAGAACGTCTTTGAGATCGGCCGCGCGCTGAACCCGAAAATGGTCGAGCAGCAACTGGTCGGCGGTTCCTGGATGGGCATCAGCCACGCGCTCTACGAAACGACCGAGCCCTATTATCCCAACCGCGACCATGGCGGCACCGACTTCAACCAGTATCTGATGCCGGGACCGGGCGATCTCGCCCAAACCGAGATCATCGTGCTGGAGCGGCCGTCGGCGGATGGTCCTTACGGTGCCAAAGGACCAGGCGAAATGTGCGCGAACCCGCAGATCCCCGCGGTTGCCAATGCCGTCTTCGACGCCGTCGGCGTGCGCATCGACACGCTGCCGATCACACCGGAGCGCATATTGCGCGCGCTGAAGGCGCAAGCGGCGAACTGAGGACGACATGCAGGAGCCGAATGCCGAGACTGTCGCGACCTCGCCGGAGGCGGTGGCACGCCACCTCGCTGGATCGCGCTACCTCGCCGACGACAGCCTGGCCACCGCCATCTTCCTGGCCATACGGCTCGGCAAGCCGCTGCTGCTGGAAGGCGCGCCCGGCGTTGGCAAGACCGAAGCTGCGAAGGCGATCGCGCAACTGCTTGGCCGCGATCTGGTGCGGCTGCAATGCTATGAAGGCATCGACGCAGCACACGCGCTCTACGAATGGAACTACCAGCGCCAGCTGCTTGCCATCCGCCATGCCGGCGAGCATGAGATCGACATCTATGACGACCGCTTTCTGATCGCGCGGCCATTGCTGCAGGTGCTGCGGGCGCCGGAGCAGCGCGTGCTGCTGGTCGACGAGATCGACCGCTCCGACCACGAATTCGAAGCGCTGCTTCTCGAATTCCTCTCCGACTTCCAGATCAGCATCCCTGAGCGCGGCACGATCCGCGCCGAGGCGCAGCCGATCGTCATCCTGACCTCGAACCGAACCCGCGAACTGGCGGAGGCGCTGCGTCGGCGTTGCGTCTATCACTGGATCGGCTATCCCGACGCCGAGCGCGAAGCCGCCATCATCATGCTGCGCGCCGGCGATGTCGCCGAGACCACCGCGCGCGCCGTGGCGAATGCCGTGCAGTCGATCCGCGCGCGGCCACTGGCCAAGCCGCCCGGCATCTCCGAGGCCGTCGAATGGGCCAACGCCGCCACCATACTGGAGAAAGGCGGCAGCCCATGGCCGCAAGCCTTCCGCCGCGCCATCGGCGTGCTGATCAAGGACGAGGAGGATTTGTCCGCGATCGCGCCGGAGCTTGGTGCCATCGTCGAGGAGGCGCTGGGGTGACGTGTGAGGTCAACAGCTCGTTCACAGCGAGGTGGCCTCACCTGGGCACTCTGCAACGCTGGCGGGACAGCGCCCCCCTCTGTCCTGCCGGACATCTCCCCCACAAGGGGGGAGATCAGCCGTCATCCTGGCTTTCGCCAATCTCCAGCGGCGCAGAAAGAACCGAAGCGCCAAAGCTGCTGATCTCCCCCCTTGTGGGGGAGATGTCCGGCAGGACAGAGGGGGGCGCGAAGGAATGATGCGTCAGGGAACCCTTCCTCTCGCCTCCGCGCCCTTCCTCGACTTCGCCCGGCTGCTGCGCCGCCACGCCTTTGCCGTCGCCCCCGAGCAGGTCTGCAGCTTCATGCAGGCCATAACCCTGCTCGGCCCGCGCTCCATGGCCGACATCCGCGAGGCGGCGCTCGCAACGCTTGCCCCCCCGCCCGATCGCCGCGGCGAATTCGAGGCGCATTTTCGCAATCACTTCCATGGCGATGGCCAACCCTCGATCGAAGGCGAGGAAGACGAGGAAACCCGCATCAAGGACGATCACGGCACGCGCCAGGAGGAGAAACAGACCACGCGCCAGGAGAAAGGCGGCGAGCTGTCGTCGGCAATCGAACAGCTCAGCAGCCGCGACTTCCTCCGCGACAACGATGGCCTTGGGCCCTTCCGCCGCAAGCTCGCTTCAGCCCTCCCCGCCCGCCGCTCATTCCGCACCGTGCGCACCCATTCGCGCGGCAAGCTCGATCTGCGCCGCTCGCTCAGGGAAATCGTCAGCGCCGATGGCGATATCCCCTCGCCGCAGCTCCGCCGCCGCCAAACCGTTTCGCGCAAGCTGCTGATCCTGATCGATGTTTCCGGCTCGATGAAGCTGCATACATCGGATTATCTCAAACTGGCGCACGCCGCCGTACAAGGTGCTGACCGTGCCGAAATCTTCACCTTCGGCACGCGGCTCACCCGCATCACGTCCGCACTGCGTATCCGCGATCGCGACCAGGCTCTCGCCCGAGCGGCGGCACTCGTCGACGACTGGGACGGCGGCACGCGGATGGGACCGACCCTGCTCGCCTTCCTCTCGGTGCCCCGTTTCTCAGCCTTCGCCCGCGGCGCTGCTGTGATCATCCTGTCGGACGCGCTGGAGCGCGGCGACCATGCCGATCTCGAGACCGCAATGCGCCGGCTGAGCGCCCGCGCCTTTCGCCTGTCGCTGGCCACACCGCTGGCCGGTGACCCGCGTTTCCTTCCCGCCACGGCAGCACTCCGCGCCATCTTGCCCGATCTCGACGATCTCATCGACGGCTCGTCGCTCGGGAGCCTCACCGATTTCATCCTGTCGCTCGCCCGCCCGGCCCCGGCGGCGTCGGCAATCTGGAAAAGGGTATCGTGATGCAGAAAGCCATCGACGCGCATTTCCACATCTGGCGCCAGCAGGACCAGCCATGGCTGGTCGGGCCGATGGTGCCACGCATTTTCGGCCCCTACGAGCCGATCCGCCGCGACTATCCGATCGAGGAATTTCTCGCCGATCAGCAAGGCGCAGGTGTCGAGAAGGCCGTCTATGTCCAGACCAACTGGGCCAAGGAGGATTTCGAAAAAGAAGTCGCCTTCCTGCAGAAGACTGCCGACGAGACCGGCTGGCCGCACGCTATCGTCGGCTATACCGATATGACTGTCGACGATGTCCGGCCCCAGATCGATCGATTGAAAAAGTACCCGCTGCTGCGCGGCGTGCGCATGCAGCTGCATTGGCACGAGACGCCGGCCTTCCGCTTCGCTGCCTCGGCCGATCAGGTCATCGACCCCAAGGTGCGGGCCAATGTCGCGCGGCTTAAAGACTATGGCCTGTCCTTCGACCTGCAGCTTTTCCCTGCCCAGATGAAGGACGGGCTGACGCTGGTCGGCGAGAACCCGCAGATCAACTTCATCCTCACCCATGCCGGCATGCTGACCGGCATGGAGCCGGAAACCACCGAGGCCTGGAAAGCCGGCCTGAGTACGCTATCAACAGCGCCGAACTTCTACGCCAAGCTGTCGGGCCTCGGCACCTTCGCCCACCGCAACGATCCGGCGTTGGTTGCCTACATCGTCGACAATGCCATCGACATTCTGGGCGCTGACCACCTGATGTTCGGCTCCAACTTCCCGATCGAAAAACTCTGGACCAGCCACGCCGAACTGATCAAGGCGCATCGTGCCGCGGTAGGCAAGCATGGCGCGGCCGCCGAGGCGGATATCTTCTGGAACACGGCCGAGAAGGTTTATCGGCCGGTGTAAGCGTGGTGCCTTCACAATGCCCGCCCCAGAATCTGGACCATGTGCCGTTTGGCGCCGAAGCTGACCGGGCCTGCGATCCGCGCCGGTCCGAAGCCCTGCGCCTGCCAGAACCGAAGCCCCTGCTCGTTTTCGGTGAGCACACCGAGCTCCACGCGCTTGATCTGTTGCGATTTCAGCCGGTTGAAAAAGTCGGTGCAAAGGGTGCGCCCAACGCCTTGTCCGCGAAGGGCCTTGTCGATCATCAGCAAGGCGATCCACCAGCACCCCGCTTGCGGATAGTCGCGGTCGCAAGACAGCAAGCCGACAAACTCGCCATCGACGGCTTTCAATCCGAACACGAATTTGTCCGCCTCCGTCCGGTTGGGCGGAAAGCTTTCGAACTCCTCCCTTGCGCTGTCGGCTGTGGGCAACTCGCCTCGCTCAAGCAAGACGTAATCCGAGCAAGCCTGATATAACCGCACCAGCCGCGGCGCGTCGTTTCCAATTAGCCCTTCGATCTCGTAGCCGGCGAGCGAAATTGGAAATCTTGTCGTCTTGTCCATGAAACCCTAATCCGGAAGAGCACCCCTCACTTCACCTCGAACTCGGGATCGACCGGAATCTGCATCGCCGTCACCAGATGGTTGGTCTGCCCGGCCAGCCCGATGATCGACACCATCTCGCCATGCTGCGCATCGGTCATGCCTTTGGCGCGGGCAGCTGCCGTATGCGAGTGGACGCAGTAGGAGCAGCCATTGGCGGTCGACACCGCGATATAGATCATTTCCTTGGTCAGCGGGTCGATGGCGCTCTCCGTGGCCATCACCACCTTCACCTGTTCCCATGTCCGTTTCAGCAAGGCCGGATCGTTGGCGAGCCCACGCCAGAAATTGTTGACGAAATCCGATTTGCGCGTCGCGCGGATGTCGTCGAAGACCGCGTTCACGGCCGGGATTTTTTCGACCTCGGCGTCGGTCAGGAGTCTGGTGGCAGCCATGGTGTTTCCTTTCGTTGAATCGATGGATCAGGTCGTTGAATCAGATGTCGAGAAAAGGCGGCTAACCGGCTATTCCAATTCAGTCATACGGAATGACACAGAACCATGGCGATTGGCCGAAGCATCTCAGCGTCGTCATCCACGGGCGAAGCAGGCGCGAAGCGCCGTCGCGGAGACCCGAGGATCCATTCTGCGACCTCGCGCGAGGGATGCAGCGGCGCAAAATTCTGGACCGAAGAAACGCTCAGGAGTCCCGGCATCGATCCTCCGGTCTGCGCTGCGTCGCTACGCTCCTTGCTCCGCCCGTGGATGACGAAGGGATGGACGGCTCGGCTAATCTCCACATTGTTCAACCCAGCAGCACACCCCTTTCGCTTCCTGCTTCAACACCCTAATGAACCGCGGCATACATGATCTTCTCCTCCGTCGCCTCCGCCGGCGAGAACTCCTCCACGATGCGGCCCTGCCGGCACACCAGAATCCGGTCCGACAGGTTCATGATTTCCGGCAGGTAGGACGAGATCACGACCACGGCCAGCCCCTCATCGGCCAGCCGGTTGATGATCTGGTGGATCTCGGCGATGGCGCCGACATCGACGCCGCGCGTCGGCTCGTCGAAGATCACGATACGCGGCTGCTGCACCAGCCCCTTGCCGATCACCACCTTTTGCTGGTTGCCGCCGGAAAGCTCGACCACGCGGGCATTGTCGTTGATCGCCTTGATGTTCAGCGTCTTCGTCCATTCAGCGGAAAGCGTGCGCATCTCCTGCTGGTTGATCACCCAGGCCTTTTCGCGGCCCGCTGCCAGCAGCCCGCCGAACAGGTTCTCGGCGATGCCCATCGTCTCGAAAATGCCCTCGCTCTTGCGGTCCTCGGTAACATAGACGATGCCGTCGGCGACCGCCTCACTGGGCACGAGATAGCGCACCGGCCTGTCGTCGAGTTCAATCGCGCCACCGCGCAAAAAATCGCGCTTGTAGATGCCGGAGACGATCTTGAAGGTCTCGGTGCGGCCGGAGCCGATCAGCCCGAACACGCCGGTGATCTGTCCCTGAAAGATCGAGAAGGAGGTGTTGCGCACGACATTGCTCATCGAAATGTCCTGCACCGACAGCACCTTCTTGCCGGCCTTGCGCAGCCTGGCCTCGTCGCGCTGGCGGTAGATCTGTCCCGACAACGTACGCCCGACCATGGCGGCGACGATCTTGTCGCGGTCGAAGGCCGATGTGTCGTCGGTGATCACCAGTTCGCCATCGCGCAGGATTGTGATGCGGTCGGCGATCATCAGCGCCTCTTCCAATGCATGGCTGATGAAGACGATCGAGACGCCGTTCGCCTTCAGCCGCCGGATCAGTGCGAAAAAGTGCCGCTTCTCCTCCGGCGTCAGCGTCGCCGTAGGCTCGTCGAAGATGATGATCTCGGCATTGTGGTGAACGGCGCGCGCGATCTCGACCATCTGACGCTTGGCCGCGCCGAGCGTTGCCACCATGGCGTTCGGGTCGACCGGGAAGTTCAGCGATTGCAAAAACTGTTGCGCCGAAATGTAGGTGCCGCGCAGCCGGTTGAGAAACTTTTCGGTGCCGAGATAGAGGTTCTGCGCCACTGTCATCGACGGCACCAGGCTGGTCTCCTGGAACACCATGGCGATGCCGGCCTCGAGCGCCGCATGCGGCGAGGCGTAGGCGATCTCGCCGCCTTTGTGGAACATCTTGCCGGAAGTGGCGTCGACGACGCCGGCAATGATCTTGGTCAGCGTCGATTTTCCGGCGCCATTCTCGCCGAGCAGCGCGTGGATTTCGCCCTTGCGCAGTTCGAAGCTGACTTGTCTGACCGCGGGCACGCCGCGATAGTTCTTGGTGACATTTTCCAGGCGCACGATCGGTTCCATCAGAGACCTCCTGCGTCGATGGCCAGCACGCAATCGCCGCCCCTGGAGGCGATGAACAGGCGGCCGTCCGTTTCCGCCACGCTGCAGATGCCATGGCGCGTGCCGTCGGCGCGGCTGTGCAGGCTGAATTGCGGCTGCATGTTCTGATCGAGCCTGACCACCAGCCCATAGGAGCGGCTCGGCGACCAGGGCTTGTGGATGCCCATGGTGCGGATGCCGCCGCATTGCAGCGGTTCGAGGAAGCTGCGATTGGAGGCCAAAGCCGGCGCGATCCAGTAGGCCGGCGCCACCTGGTCTAGCATGTCGCGCCGATAGTGGGTTTCCTGGAGAACGAATTCGATCAGCCGGTTGCGTGGCGCGAACAGAGCCAGCCACGCGCCGCCCTCGCCGGCCGGCGCGAGGCGCGCGGGATAGCCGGGCAGATGCGTCAGCACGGTCGAGCGGCTACCGGTCGCACCATCGAAGCGAACGAGCTGATGGCGCCAGCTTTCGCTGACCAGCACATCCCGCCCAATGGGATGCAGCCCATAGGGAAAGGCGATATCGCCGGCCACTTTGCGGAACTCGGCGGCGGCCGCGTCCCGCCTCCAAAGCGAACCGGACGCGCCCTTCTTCATCAGGTCGGCGGCCCATTGCGACGACGTGTGCTCAGCCGAGCCATTGGCCAGCCACAACGTGCCGTCGTCTGCATAGGCAAGCGCGGTGATGCAGCTGACGCCGGCCGGCAGCGAAACCTCCTTGCCGGCAACCAGCAGCTTGCCGCTTTCCAACCCCACCGTCAGTTCGCCCGACAGTGATAGAGCCAGCGCCGTGATGGGGGAAAGAAAGGTCCCGACAACTTTCGGCTCCACCCCTGCGGCAAGCGAATATACCGCATTGCCGCTGGAAACGAGCAGCCGGCCATCGGCAACCAGAAGATTGTCGGGCTCCGTCAAATCGGCGAACACTGGCGCCTCGTCCAGCCGCGTGTTGGGACGGAAGGCACCGTCGAGCGGTGGGATGGTCACCGCCTTGCCACGAAACAGGTCGAGCACAGGATCGAGGATCATGGCTTCGCTCCCCAGTAAGAAGCGGAGCTGGTCCAGTTCGGGTCGGCGCCCGCAATCTTGTAGCGGCCGATGCGGTTGTTAAGGATGCCGCCGACGAACAGGAAACCCTTGTGCTCGCGCATCGAGGTGACCATCGGATGCGCGCCGCCGGTGAGGTCGCCCATCGCCTCGACAATGCCGCCCTTGTCGTTGAATTTCACCACGCCGCCGGTGTTGATGTTGGGGAACAGCCACTCGTCCTGCGGCAGCCGGCGCGTCATGCGCTTGCGCATATCGGGATGGCGCAGCGACAGGTCGAAGCTCGGCGTGCGCATGCCGAGCCATGCCATCCAGTAATTGCCGTCCGACGCCCGGTTGATGTTGTCGGGATAGCCCGGCATGTCGCGGATGACGCATTCGGCGGTGCCTGCTTTCGGCCCTTCCAGCCAGTATCGATGCACACGGCAGGCCCAGCTCTCAGCGAAGAACAGCGACTTCCCGTCATGCGCCATGCACACGCCATTGGTGTAGCGGTAGCCGTCGAGCAGTGTCTTCGTCGAACCGTCCTTCGGGTCATAAACCAGCAGCCGGCCGGTGGCGCGGTTCTCGATCGAGTCCAGCGCCCAATCGTGGGCGTCATAGCGCTTGGTGGAGTCAGTGAAATAGATCCGCCCGTCCGGCGCGATGTCGCAATCGTTGGGGTCGCGCAGCCGCGCATCGTCGACGATCGAGGTCCAGGAACGCGACGTCTCGGCCGACAGGCGCTTCACTTCCCGATCCGGCGAGACGGAATAGAGCCCCATGGCGCCGACGCAGCTGATCAGATTGCCCGATTTGTCGAAGGCCAGGCCCAGCGGAAAGCCGCCGATGTGGGCAAACACCTCCGACTTAACGTAATCCGGCGCGAAGAAGCGGACGATCTCGCCATGGCGCGTGCCGCAATAGAGGTGATCGTCGCGGTCGAGGATGACGTCTTCCGGCCCTTCCAACTCGCCGAGCCCGATATGGTCGGCCGCCGACAGCCGGTTGTCGAGCGCGTAGGGCGTGCCTGAGCCCGGCACCGCAGACTGTGTCTCGCCCATCTTGAGATAGACCGGCGCGACATAGACTTCGTTGAGCACCTTATGGCGGTTCTTCAGCCAGCGAATGTCGATCGTCACTGCCACCGCCAGCATGATGCCCAGCACCATCTGGTTGGTGCCGGTGCCATAGCCCAGCCGGATCAGCCCGTTGGTCATGGTCAGCACGATGATGGCGCCCATCAGCCCCTTGATGACCGAGCCGCGGCCACCACCCAGGCTGACGCCGCCGACCACCGCCGCCGTCAGCGCCATGATCTCAAGGTTGAGGCCGGTGCCCGGCCCTGCCCCACTCAGGCGGCAAGCGATCAGGAAGCCGCCGATCGAGGCGCAGAAGCCGGAAAAGACATAGGTCATGAACACGGTGCGGCGCACGCGAATGCCGGCATTGTGCGCCGAGCGCCTAGATCCGCCGACCGCCAGCACATGCCAGCCCGGCCGTGAGCGCGTCAGCGCGATATGGGTGACGATGGCAAGAATGATCGCCAGCCACACCGAGACCGAAAGCCCCCAGAAGGTGCTGTCGCCGATGAAGTCGAGCACATCGGATGTCGCCTGGGAAAGCTGCACGTCTGCGGCATAGGTGGTGACGAGAATATCGAACAGCGCCCGGCCAAAAATGAAGGTGACCAGCGTAGTCAGAAAGGCGCGCAGCCTGAGATAGCCGACGAGGTAGCCGTTGACGGCGCCGAAGATGAGGCCGGTGGCGAGCGATGCCGCCACCGCCAGCCAGATAGACTGTTCGAGAATGAAGAAGACATAGACGGCGGAGAAGCAGGACAGCGCGAAGATCGAACCGACGGACAGATCGATGCCGCCGCCCAGCATCACCACCGTCATGCCGGTGACCACCATCGAGAACTCGCCGAGCTGGCGGGTCGATTCCTGCAGCGAGGTCAGCTTGAAGAAGCCGGGAATGATCGAGCCGAACACGCTGAGCGTCGCCACCAGCGCCAGGAACGGAATGGCGTTGTCGGTCCAGCGTTTTGTCAGGATCTCGCCGACCAGATGGTCGGGCACGAGATTGTAGCGCCAGGACTGGAGGCGTTCGCGAAAGGACATCGGCGGCTGCTATTCCATGAGGGAACGAGGTGACCGGATTGTCCAGCCACCTCGTTTATTTCAGTCGAAAAAGCGCGGCTTACTTCGCCGCCGCTTCGGCCTGCAGCGCCTTCAGGTCCCAGCAGCTGTCGGGCTTGAGGTCGGCCTTGGTCGTAGCCTTCTCCAGCGTGTAGATGTAGGTGTGCGACGTGCCGGCCGGCTGGCCGCTCTGCAGCAGGAACTTGATGATAGCGTTCATGTCGCCGGACTGGCGAGCCAGATCGGTCATCACCACGGCGCCGTAAGTTCCGTCCTGCAATTTGTCGCAATCGGCCGCCTTCTCGCCGCCGCCGGTGGTGACCAAAAAGACCTTGCCGTCGAGCTTGGCGTCGCGGATGGCGGCGGATGCGCCGGTGGCGTCGCCATCCCAGAAGTCGATGATCGAGCAGATGTCAGGGTTCTGCTGCAGCATTGTCGTCGTCACGTTGCGCGACGTCGTCGGATCCCAGTTGGAGTCGGGCTTGGCCACGACTTTGAAGTCGGGGTGCTTCTCCAGCACCTTCATGATGCCGGCATACTGGTAGAGACTGGACGAGTTGGCCTGATCACCCTGCACAAGGCCGATCTTCTTCGACGAATTCTCGCCGCAGCCCTTGATCGCCGCTTCGGCCTCGAGTTGGCCGAGCCGGTCCCAGTCACTGCCGACAAAGGCGTCGGCCGGGAAGTTGGCGGGGTTGTCGACCAGTATGACGTAGGTTCCGGCAGCCTGCGCCTTCTTCATCAGCTTGGAATAGGAGTTGAGGTCCGGCGCATGGATGATCAGCACGTCCGGCCTTGTGTCGGACGAGATCGCGTCGGTGATCGCCTGTGCGCCGGCATCGACGACCCAGTTCGGATCGCGTGTTTCGAAGGTGCCGCCCCAGGCTTCGACTTCCGTCTTCAGATAGTGCGACCAGCCCTGCGCAAGGTCGAAGCCCATCGCCAGCGGCACCAGCATGACGCGCTTGCCCTTGAGCGCCTGCGCGTAAGCGGCCGGGCCCGGATCGTCGGCGGCGAAGGTCGGCGCGACGAAGGCGGCAGCGGCAAGCGCCGTGGCGGCCGCCATCAGTGTTCTGATCAGTTTCATGTCACATCCTCTGTTTTTCACTTATTGCCGGCCGGTCCGCATGACCCGTCGGGTACCCCTTAGATGTCGCCCTGCTGCGCGGTCTGTTCGTCGCGCGGATTGATGATGCCGTCGACGATGATGGCTCCGAGCAGGATCGCCGCCTTGATCAGGTTTTGATAGAGCAGCGGAATGTCGATGATGGTCATCGCGTTCGACAGGATGCCGATAAGTGCAGCGCCCACCAGCACGTTGCGCACTCCGCCCCGCCCGCCGGACAGGCCGATGCCGCCGATCACCGCCACCAGCACGATGTCATAGAGCAGCGTCGAGTTGACGACGCGGGTGTTGATCGAGTGCAGGCTCGACGCCGTCAGCAGGCCGGCGATCAGCGCGACGAAGGCCGAAACCACATAACGCAGCACCAGCATTGGCCGCACCGGAATGCCGATGTTGCGCGCGGCGACCGGATTGTCGCCGGCGAAATAGATGTAGCGGCCCCATTTGGTGTAGCGCAGGAACAGGAAGAACAGGAAGGCGAGCCCGGCGAAGACGAACACTTCGATCGGAATGTCGAGGAAACGCAGGCCGCCGAGCAACTCCACCCAATGGCCCTGAGGCACCGGCACCGCATCCTGTGTGATCAGTTGCGAGCGGACATAGCCGAAGACGAAGGAGCCGGTCGCCAGCGTCACGAAGATCGCCGGCACGTCGGCATAAGCGACGAGAAAACCGTTGAGCAGGCCGATGGCGAGCACGCCTGCCAGCACATAGGCGAAGGCGAGCCCATCAGGCGTTCCGGCGTTGAGCAATTGTAGATACCAGGCGACCGACATCGCCATGATCGCCACCGCCGACAGGTCGATGCCCCTGCCGATTATGACGACCGCCATGCCGAGCGCCAAAATGCCCAGCACCGACACCGAGCGGACGATGGCAACGAGATTGTTGGCAGCGATGAAACCAGGCAGCCCAATGGCAGCGGCGACGAACAGCACCACGGCGATGGCAAAGACAATGCCTTCCTGATTCAGGCTCCTGACATTTGGCCAGCCAATCGTGTTCATGTCTGCATTCGCCCCGATGGCAGCTCTGCCACCCCTTCCGAAGAAAGCTAATCGGCCCGGCGCCGCTTCGTCAAATGAATCCGCGCTCGGAACGCCCGTTGGCAGTGATAATCTTCCAGTGGACGCACCGATTGCTAGAACTGGCGCAATCCTAGGAAAAGGCTGCGCTTTTGGCATTCCGTTGCGCCATTGCGCGTATGCGCGAAGGTGCCGTTCTGAGGCGAAAGCACAAGGCGGAATTTAATTGCCGCCTGAGCGGCGAAAATCGCGAATTCAGGTCCTGGTCATGTGGCCTGAAACTTCGGCGCCTGCACCGGGCGGCAGCACGAGGAACCGCAACGCCGCCACCAGCCCGATGGCGCCGATGACCAGGAAGGCGGTGCGAAAATCGACGAGGTCGAGCGCCGGCCGGTCCCTGACGATCTGCGACAGGTTGAGGATGGCAGCCGCCACCGCCACGCCGAACAGCATCGACATCTGCTGCAGCATGGACGACAAAGTCGCCGCCGAGTTGCGCTGCGCGGCATCGATGTCGGCGAAAGCCAGAGTATTCAGCGCCGTGAACTGCATCGAGCGCGTCAGGCCGGCGATCAGCATCAGCATCACTACCAGCGCCTGCGGCGTTTCGGGCGAGATCGCCGCGCAGGCCATGATCGAGGCCGAGGCGATCAGGCCGTTGACGACCATGACCGTGCGAAAACCAAAGCGCCGCAGCGTCGGCGTCGTCACCGTCTTCATGCCGAGATTGCCGAGGAAGTAGGCCAGGATCATCAAGCCGGCATCGACCGGCGAAAGGCCAAAGCCGACCTGAAACAGCAGCGGCAAAAGGAACGGCGTGGCGTTGATCGCCACGCGAAAAATGGTGCCGGCGGCAAGCGTCGAGATGGCGAAGGTCTGCACCCTGAACGCGCTGAGATCGAGCAGCGGATGCGGCGCGCGCCGGAGATGCCGCACCGCCAGCCAGCCGATGACGATGCCGGCGGCAACCAGCAGCACGGCGGGCAAGGCGCCGTCTTCCGGATGTGCGATGCGCTCAAGGCCGTAGAGCAGCAGCGCGAGCCCCAGCGACGTGAGGAAAAACCCCGGCCAATCCAGCGGCTTGGGATCGGCCGCGCGGTCGCCCGGAATGAAGCGCGCGACCAGCGCCAGCCCGACGAGCCCAAGCGGGAAGTTGATGAAGAAATTCCAGTGCCAGGAGAGATAGGTTGTGATGAAGCCGCCAAGCACCGGCCCGACCACGGGCGCAAACAACGCCGGCCAGGTGATCAGCGCCGTGGCGTTGAGCAGCTCCGATTTCGACGCACTGCGCAGCACCAGAATTCGCCCGACCGGCGTCATCAGCGCGCTGCCAAGGCCTTGCACGACGCGAGCGGCAACGAACTGAGGCAGACTTTGCGAGAAGCCGCAGGCCAGCGAGGCCAGCGTGAACAGTACGATCGCCAGCAGGAAGATGTTGCGCGCGCCGAAGCGGTCGGCAAGCCAGCCCGACAGCGGCACGAA
Organism: Mesorhizobium sp. M0058; assembly: GCF_040323095.1. NCBI lineage: Bacteria > Pseudomonadati > Pseudomonadota > Alphaproteobacteria > Hyphomicrobiales > Phyllobacteriaceae > Mesorhizobium > Mesorhizobium sp. M0058. Next base: position 17,466 of record NZ_JAMYUQ010000006.1, on the reverse strand, counting down.
CACTGCCATGGTCAGCATATAGGCGGTGATGCCGATGCTCATCGCCACCGCCGGCACGCCGAAGGATTGTCCCATCTGCGGCAGCGAGGTCGAGATGATCGTCGAATCCAGCAGCTGCATGAAAAAGGCGATGGCAACGATCAACGCCACGCGCCGCGCATTGCTGGCGGTTACGGCGGAGGCCTCGGTGTCGGGAACGGCAGTCATGGCGAACCGCGTTGAACAGCATATGGCTGGCCCCGTCCAGAGCTTATCCAACAAACTTCCGTGTCGGCTCGCAGCCTGTTATGGATGGGCGGGCGGCCAAGGACATTGCATGAAGCCTATCTATATCGACTACCTCAATGGCCTCGATATCGAAGCCCTGGAGATGACCGACGGCGAAATCATTGCCGCTGTCGAAGCCGGGCTTATCGCGCAAGGCAATGGCCAGACGGTGATCGAGCCGCGCGTCCATCTTGAACCCGCCCCTTCCTTCCATGGCCATTTCAACGTTCTGCGCGGCTACGTTGCGCCGCTCGATACGGCGGGCGTGAAAATCGTCGGCGACTATGTCGACAACTATCTGCACGGGCTCCCTTCAGAATTTGGCATTTTGAACCTGTTCGATCCGCGCACCGGCACGCCGCGCGCCATTCTCGACGCCACCGTCATCACCGACATGCGCACCGGCGCCGTCACCGCCATTGGCGCCAAACATCTGGCGCGCAAGAACTCCAAGGTGCTGGCCCATATCGGCGCGCGCGGCACCGCCTATTGGAATGTGCGCCTGCTCGACCATCTCTTCGACTTCGACGAGATCCGCGTCCATTCGCGCCGCCCGGAAAGCCGCGACGGCTTCGCCGCCAAACTCTCGGCCGATCTCGGCAAGAAAGTTACCGCGGTTGCCGACTGGGAAAGCTGCATCAAGGGCGCCGACATCGTCGTCGAGGCCTCGCGGCTGCCGGAGCCGCAGCCGCTGCTCAAGACCGAATGGATCAAGCCCGGTGCGCTGGTCGTGCCCTATGGTACGATGAGCGCGGTGGAGCTGTCATTGACCGACATCATGCAGAAAATGGTCGTCGACGACTGGGGCCAGTGCAAAGGCGGCAAGTTCGGCTCGCTGCGCGCCCATGTCGAGACCGGGCGGCTGGGCGAAGCGACGCTGCACGCCGAGCTCGGCCAGATCGCTGCCGGTCTCAAGCCGGGACGCCAGAGCGACGACGAGACGATCCTGTTCTGGCATCGCGGCCTGTCGCTGTCCGACATTGCGCTGGGCAAGGCGATGCTGGCCAAGGCTGCTGATAAAGGCATCGGCCAGAGGCTGCGCTTCGCATGAGCGCGCTCGTCCTCACCGGCGCCGGCGTCAGCGTCGAGGACGTTGCGCAGGTCGCCCGCGGCGGCCGCAAGGTCGAGGTTGAACCGACAGTCATCGAGAGGCTCGACAAAGCGCGAAAAGTGCTCGATCAGGTCGCCGCGTCCGGTCAGCAAATCTATGGGCTCAACACCGGGCTCGGCGCCAATCTCGGCACATCGGTCGAGGGCGATGCCAGCGCCTTCCAGCGCCAGTTGCTGGAAGGGCGAAGCGGCGCTGTCGGCGAACCGTTGCCCCAAGAGGCGGTGCGGGCGACCATGCTTGCGCGCGCAGCGATGCTGGCAGTCGGCGGCTCCGGCATTTCGCCGGCGGCTTTCACCGCCCTTGTCGATGCGCTCAATGCAGGCGTGCATCCGGTAATGCCGCAGTTGGGCTCGATCGGCGCCGGCGATCTCGTGCTGATGGCGGCGCTCGCCCGTCTGCTGACCGGCGACGGCGAAGCTGACTATCAGGGTCGGCGCATGCCGGCGGCCAAGGCGTTGATGATGGCGCGGTTGGCTCCGATCAGCCTGGCGCCGAAAGACGGCCTGTCGCTGATCAACGCCTCGGCGGTATCAGCCGGCACTGGCGCGTTGGTACTGGCCGACGCGCTGTCGGCCTTTGCGCAACAGCAGCAGGCGGGAGCGCTGACCATGGAAGGGTTTGGCGCCAACCGCACCATCCTCGATCCGCGCCTGCATCTGGCGCGGCCGGCAGCCTGCCAGCAACTCGCGGCCAAGGGCCTGCGCGACCTGCTTGCCCGTGACGAGGAGCCGGCGCCGACCACCTTGCAGGACCCGTTGTCGATCCGCTGCATGCCGTCGATCCATGGTGCATTGATCCAGGCGATCGATCAGGCGCGGCTGGCGCTGGAGATCGAACTCAATGCCGCCGCCGACAATCCGCTGGTGCTGGGCGATGACGGGCTGGTTCTGTCGACCGGCAATTTCCACACCGCATCGCTGGCGCTTGCCTTCGAGACGCTCGGCCTGGCGATCGCGCAATGTGCCGCGGCAAGCGTTGCCCGCTTGATCCAGCTCGCCGGCTCCTGCCGCAACGGCCTGCCAAAATATTTGTCACCGGTCGGCGGCGCCTCGGCCGGTTTCGTGCCGCTGCAAAAGACCGCAACGGCAATCCTGGCCGGCATCCGCCACAAGGCCAATCCGGTGATGCTGGATTTCTTGGCCGTATCCGAAGGCGTCGAGGACCATGCGACGCAGACCCCTCTGGCGGTGTCGAAATGCGCCGAAATGATCGCGTTGTGGCGACGGCTGATCGCCTTCGAATTGATGGCCGCCGCCCAGGCAGTCGATCTGCGCGATGGCCTTAAGCTGGCGCCCGGCACAGCAGCGGTCCATACCGCGGTGCGCGCGCATGTAGCGATGCTCAGGGAGGACCGGCCGCTGGGAACGGATGCCGAGGTGCTCCATGCCATGCTCGCTGACGGAACATGGCAAGGTGCAGCGATGATCGGCAAGGAGGCCGAGTAGTTAGCCCTTTGCGTCCACCCGTTTCATGAACAGGCTGAGCTCGGCCGGATCCATGCGCACGACATGCCTGTCTTCCGGATAGGCGCCGCTATCGACGTCGGCAACGTACTCGGAAAACGCCGCGACGCGTTCCGCCTGCAGACGATCGTACTCGGCGGCGAAGTTGCGGTAGACCTTGGAATGGCGCGGCATGTGGCCCCGGTTCTGGCCAAGAATATCGTCGGCAAACAGATATTGCGCGTCGCAGCCGGTGCCCGCACCCATCGACAGCATGATCAGCGAGGTCCGTTCCGAGATCGCCTTCGCCACCTCGATCGGCACCACTTCGATCTCGGCGCCGAGAGCTCCAACGGCCTCATACTGCTTGACCGCCTCAAAAATCTGCATGGCGGTGTCGGCGGTCTTGCCGACGGCCTTGAAGCCGCCGGTCCAGGTGGCGCGGGACGGAATGAGGCCGACATGGCCGATGACGGGGATCGCGTCGTCGGCGAGCCGCTTCACGGTGGCGAAACCGGCGCTGCAATAAACGGCGTCGGCGCCGGCCTTGTAGAGCCGGAACGCCCAGCGCAGGAAATCGTCCGCCGTGCCGATCTCATAAAAATTCTCGCCCGGCATGGTGAACAGGCTGGGCGCCGCATCGCGATACTCAGGGTTGAGCACCAGCTCGGGCGGCACCGAGACGATATCGACCCCTGCCCGCTCGGCAGCCTCGGCCTCGTCCATGGTCAGGACGCGCAGCATGGTCAGCTGGCGCTTGCCCTTCATGGCGCGTAGATCGGCGACGGTCGGTCTCTTTCGGCTCATCGGGATGTCCCTGTTGGCTGGTTGCTTTTCCCGGTCACCTTACCGGCCCCGTGACAGGCCGGATAGAAGGCGGGTGGTTTATTCGCTACTCGGCCGCCGCCGACATATCGAGCTCGTGAAATTCACCGCGATAGGGCCGCGCCGTCGGCGGCAATTCGCGCTTGAGGAAATAATCCTCGTACCGCAGCTGCTTCAGCAGCACCGGCCAGACCTCGCGATAGGCATGCCACATGGACGGGTTCGCCGCCGGCAGGTCGTGCTTGACCAGCTCGTGCAGCCTCGGCAGCGCATGGTAGGGCACCATCGGAAACATGTGATGCTCGACGTGGTAATTCATGTTCCAGTAGATGAAGCGGCTGACCGGGTTCATGTAGACGGTGCGCGTGTTCAGCCGGTGGTCGACGACATTGTCGGCCAACCCGATATGCTGCAGCAGGCCGGTCAGAACCATGTGCCAGCTGCCATAAAAACGCGGCAGGCCGATCAGCACCAGCGGCAGCCATGAACCCAGCGCGATCGCGAGGGCGATCGTCGCAACGTACACGGCGACATGCCAGCGCGCCGCCGTGATGGCCTTGCCCTGTTCGGTCTCAGGAATGTAGCTCTTTTCGTCGTCCGACAGCTTGCCCAACGTCTGGCGCGCCAGGATCGGCAGCGAATAACGGAAATCGAGAATGCCGGTGAAGGCAAGCGCCGCCTTGACCAGATTTGGCGGCCGCATTACCGCGATCTCGGCGTCACGGCCGACGATGATCGTGTCGGTGTGATGCCGCGCATGGCTCCAGCGCCATTGCACCGGATTGCGCACCACCATGAAGCTGGCGATTTCGTAGATCGCATCGTTCATCCAGCGTGTGCGGAAGGCGGTGCCATGGCCGCATTCGTGCCAGCGCGAATCGCTCGACGATCCATAGAGCACGCCATAGACGAGCAGGAACGGCACCACCCACCACGTGCCCCAGAACCACACGATGCCGGCGGCCGAGCCCAGGATGGCTGCGATCCAGATCACTGTATCGCGGATCGCCGGCCCGTCGGAGCGCTGCATCATTTCCTTCATTGCCTTGCGCGGCACGTCGGTGTGATACCACTCGGCCGAGGCCAGCCCGGTCTCGATCGCCCGGCGGGTGCTTTCGCCGACCAGGCCGTAATCGCGCTTTGTCTTGGCCGCCGTCGCCATCACCGTCTCGCCTACCTCAAAGCCCGTTGGCGCGGAACTTCCCGTCGAGAAATGTTTTCGCCCGCGGCACGTCGTCCTCGGTCAGATGCTCGATGATAACAGGGATGTTCGGGTGCTTCTCACTGAGCCGCTGCAGATAGAGATCGTAATTCAGCGATCCCAGCCCGGGCGCCGGCAGCTCGATCTCGCCGACGCCGCGGAAGGTCAGCCCCTCATGCGCGTCCGCGTCGCCGATATCGGCATGCTTCTCGGTCTTGTCGCTGCCTGAGCGCTTGACGTCCTTGGCGTGCGCGATGCGGATCTTGTCGGCCAGCGTGTCGAACACCTGGTTCAGCACCTGGTCCATGCGGTCGATATTGTGCGCCTCGAAATAATTGGTCGGATCCATCAGCAGGCCGAGGCCCGGATGGTCGACCTGCGCGAACATTTTGACCGTCTCCTCGACCGAACCGACGACATTGTTGACATAGGTTTCGAGCAGGAACACCGCGCCATGGTCGTAAGCCGTCTGGGCAAGATCCGAGATCACCTTGCGGCATTCCTCGAAGCCTTCCTCGGTCTTGTTTTTGGGATGATGCACCCAGTCGGATTCGGTGTTGTAGGTGCCGGTCTCCGAGATCACGTAGGGCGAGCCGAAGTCGCGCGCATTGCGGATGATTTCCTTGAGATAGCCGACGCGCTTCTCGCGCTCGGATTTGTCGGGATGGATGATGTTGGTGTAGCCCGAGATGCAGCAGACCGGCAGATTGTGGTCGCGAAACGTGTCGCGCACTGTCCTCGCCTTGTCCCCGGTGATCTGCCCGGCCGTGAGATCGACATCCCTGAAATGCATGTCGAGCTGCACTGTGTTGAAGCCGAGTGCACGGATGCGGCGGGCGGCCTCCGCGAGCTCATAGGGGAAATAGCCGGTGAAGATACCTGCCTGCATCATGATGTGAACTCCTCCCGGTAAGCGATTCAGCCGCCACACTATTCGGCGGCATGTTCAGTCGATCGATATCTCGGACAGTTTGACGGTGCGGCCTTGCGCCATCGAGCGGTAGCCCGCCTCGACCAGTGCCATTGTCTTGACGTTATCGGCGACGGAGAGCGCCGGCGGCGCGCCTGTCTTCACCGCATGCTGCAATTGCTCCATCACGCCGATGAAGGCATGCGGGAACCACATCGTGTCCCAGCTCGGGCTGACCCATTCGCCGCCGGTCGTCTTGGTCGACGCATAGGTCAGCGTCGAGGCCACGCCTTTCGGCCAGCCGATCGTGCCTTTGGCGACACCCTTGATGCCGTCGACGCGCCAGTTGATGTGCTGGTCGTCCTCATAGCCCTCCTGGCGCGGTCCGGACCAGACATCCTCCAGCGACACGGCGAGCACGCCGGAGGGAAAGCGCAGCGTCGAGACGGTGATGCCGTCTGAATGGTCGAATGTCGTGCGCGGATCCTTGCGCGTCAGCGTGGTGATTTCCGAGGGATCGCCGAACAGGAAGCGCAGCACGTCCAGATGATGCACGCTCATATTGGCGAGCGTCAGCCGGTCGTAGTCCTGAAGGAAAGTCTGCCAGTGCGGGATCGCATGCATGTCGATCTGCGCAAAGACGATGTCGCCCAGCGCGCCGCTGTCGATGATCTGCTTCAGGACGCGCATCGACTGGTCGTAGCGCATGTTCTGGTTGACCGAGAGGATCTTGCCTGACTTGGCTGCCTCGTCGCGCAGCTTCACGGCTTCATCGACCGACAGCGCCAGTGGCTTCTGCGCCAGGATCGCCTTGATGTGAGGCTGCTTCAGCGCATGGCGGATCAGCGCCGGCTGCTGGTCGGGCGGAAAGGCAAGGTCGACGATCTCGACCTCAGAATCCTCGATCAGCTGTTCCGGTGTGTCGTGGACGGTCGCAATGCTCCAGCGCTTCGCCACCTTCTCGGCGCTGGTCTTGGTGCGCGAGGCGATGGCGACGACTGGGAAACCGGCCTGCGCATAGGCGGCAAGATGGCATTCGGCCATGATCATGCCGGCGCCGATGCAACCGATCCGGTATTCGCTGGTGCGAACCCTCACATCCGGCTCGAAACCCTGGCCTGCCATCCATTCCTCCCTTGGACGACAGGATATAACGCCATGGCCGGCCCATCAGCCAAGGTCCGCTCCATCAATTCCCATCAGAACCATGCCGGGGTGACGGTGCGAACTAGTTTGCGGCAATCAGCACGGTGCTTTCCGGCGACCAGCTGAGCATTACATTCTGGCCCTCGGCCAGCCGGTCACTGCCGGTATTCTGGACGATGACTTTCAACGTCTGGCCGGCACGCTCGACGAAATAGGTGCTGTTGTTGCCGGCGAAAATGCGCTTGGAGATCTGGCCCTTCAGAGCGTTGGCATTGGCCGCATCCGCAACCCCGGCATCGGTCGCGATGCGAATGCGTTCGGGACGCACGGCGCAGCTGGCCTTCGTACCGGCGGCAAGCCGATCACCCACCCCGGCGGCGATCGCCGTGCCGTCAGGCAGCCGGATGCCGTTGCCGGTCGCATCGCCGCGAAAAATGTTTGCGTCGCCAAGGAAGGTGGCGGCGAATTCGCTCTTCGGCCGGTCGTAGATTTCCTCCGGCGGCCCTTCCTGCACGAGCCTGCCGTCCCGCAATATGCCGATGCGGTCGCTCATCGTCAGCGCCTCTTCCTGGTCGTGGGTGACGAAGATGGTGGTGATGCCGATCTCGCGCTGGATGCGCTTCAGCTCGATCTGCATGTCGACGCGCAGCGCCTTGTCGAGCGCGCCGAGCGGCTCGTCGAGCAACAGCACGCGCGGCTTGGTGACGATGGCGCGCGCCAGCGCCACACGCTGGCGTTGGCCGCCGGAGAGCTGGTGCGGCCGGCGCTCGCCGAGCTTGCCGAGCTGAACCAGATCGAGCGCGCGCTGCACTTCGGTGGCGATCGTCGCTTTCGTTTCGCCGCGCACCGACAGGCCGAAGGCGACATTATCGGCGACGCTCATATTGGGAAACAGCGCATAGTTCTGGAACACCATGCCGATGCGCCGCTTTTCGACCGGCACCCGTTCGACGCTCTCGCCGCCAATGGCGATGCGGCCGGAGTCGGGAAAGTCGAAGCCGGCGATTTGCCTGAGCACCGTGGTCTTGCCGCTGCCCGAGGGGCCAAGCAGCCCATAGAAACCGCCATCGGCGAAATCGATGGAGACGTGGTCCAGCGCCTTGTGCGCGCCAAAACTGCGGGAGACGTTCGATACCTGCACGCCGGCCATTATTTCTCTCCGCCGAATTTGAAGAAGCGCGCCGTGAACAGCATCAGCGCCATCGACACGACAATGATGATGGTCGAGACCGCGTTGATCTCGGGCGTGAACCCCTTGCGGATCGCGGCGTAGATTTCGACCGGCAGCGTCGTCTGCCCCGGCGTCGCCAGGAAGTAGGAGACGACAAACTGGTCGAACGACACGGCAAATGCGAACAAGCCGCCGGCAATGACGCCGGGCATGATCCACGGCAGCGTCACACGCGCGGTCACCTGCCACTGGTTGGCGCCGAGCGAGCGCGCCGCCTCTTCCAGCTCCGGTGCAAAAGTCTGCAGCCGGGCCGAGACGACGACGATGACATAGGGCAGCGCCAGCGCCACATGGCCGAGCAGGATGGCTAACAGGCCGCGGCCAATGCCGACGCCGAAGAAGAAGATCAGCATCGCCGTGCCGGTGATCAGCCACGGAATGGCGATCGGCGGAAACAGCAGCGCCTGCAGCACTTTCTTGCCGCGGAAGTCGTAGCGGAAGAGCGCCAGCGAAGCGGCCGAGCCAAGCACCACTGAGATGAGCGTGGTGATGACCGCGATCTCGAGGCTGTTCCAGGTCGCCGCGATCAGCTGGTCGTTCTGCCAGAGCGAGGCATACCATTCCGTCGTCCATTCGAACGGCAATTGGTAGAAGGGCGAGACGTTGAACGACATCAGCGCCATGATGATGATCGGCAGATAGAGGAAGACGAGCAGCAGTCCGATGTAGAAGCGGCCTAGTCCTTCGATTATGCGGGTCGTCATCATCAAGCAGCCCTCCGCAGCACCGGCGAGGCAACCGCCAGGATCACCAGCACCACCGCCAGCAGGATGAAGGAAAGCGCCGCCCCCAGCGGCCAGTTGAAGACGGCGACGAACTGGTCCTCGATCACCGTGCCATAGAACGTGCCGGTGCGGCCGCCGAGAATGCGCGGCTCCATGAACGAGCCGACGACCGGCACGAAGATCAGTGCCGCACCTGCCACCAGGCCGGGCATAGACAGCGGGATGATCACCCGCTTCAGCACCTGCAGCCGCGAGGCGCCCAGCGAACGTCCGGCCTCGATCAGCGAGTCGTCGATGGCCTGCAAAGTGAGGTAACAGGTCAGCACCATGTAGGGCACGTAGGAGTGCACCAGGCCGATGATGACTGCGGGGTAGGAATACATCAGGTCGATGTTGATATTGAACGGCAGCACGGCGTTGAGCGCCGTGTCGAGGATGCCGCCCTCGCGCAGCACCATCGCCCAGGAGAAGATGCGCACCAGCCCGTTCGACCAGAACGGCAGGATGACCAGCAGGAAGATCGCCTCGCGGCTGCGCCCCTTCAGCACCTTGGCCAACACATAGGCTGCGGGATAACCGATGACGACGCACCACAAAGTCACTTCGAGGCCGAGCCGCAGCGAAGCGAGCAGCAGCGTCAGGTACAGGCTCTGCGAGAAGAAGGCGGCGTAATTGCCAAGGGTCAAGGCCCACGGCTTTCCCGACAGCGGCAGGTCGGTCATGAAGGAGAAGAACACCATGGCCGAGAGCGGCAGGAAGATCGCCACCGTCAGCCAGAGATAGGCCGGCGCCAGCAGCGGCAGGGCCGATCTCAGCCCGCTGCGCGACGCGACCGCACCCTGTACCGCCATGATACCCTCCTCCCCAGGATTGAAGGCCAGCCGGCGCCAACCGCCGGCTGGTCCGGACGTGAGCGTTACTTCACGTCGACTTTGAGCTGCTGCCACAGCGCCAGATAGGCCTCGCGCTGCGCGTCGGTGATCGGCGCCTGGAACTGGATGCGCTTGGCCACCTCGGGATCGCCCATCACCTTGCGGTTGAAGGAGTCTTCAGGCAGCGCTTCCACCGCCTTGGTGTTGGCCGACACCGGAGCGCCGACCTTGGTGACCCATTCGACATAGAATTTCGGATCGATCATCCAGTTGATGAAGGCCTGCGCACCTTCGACATTCTTCGAGCCCACCGGGATCGAGAACGCGTCGAGCCAGGCGACGGCGCCTTCCTGCGGAACGACCAGCGAGACCGGCAGCTTGAAGTGGGTCTTGGCGCGATCGGCCGAGCCGCTCCAATAGGTGCCGATGTCGATCTGGTTGGAGGCGACCATCTGGTTCCAGTCGTTCTCCGAACTCCAGAACGTCTTGATCTGCGGCATCAGCGAGGTCAGCTTCGCCTTGACCGCTTCCATATCCTTGATGTCGTTGATATTCTGACCGGTGGCGATGGCGCCGAACTGCACCGCTTCGACAGCGTCGTCGCGAATGACGACCCGGCCCTTATGCGCTGGGTCCCACATTTCGGCGATCGAGGTCGGTGGCTTGTCGAAGGACTTTTCGTTGATTGCCAGCGCCGTCAGGCCCCACACCCACGGCACGCCATAGACCTTGCCGTCATGGTCGAGCATCGGAGATTGCGCCTTGTCCTTGCTGATGTCGGCATAGTTCGGCAGCTTCGAGACATCGATCGGCTGGATCAGCTTTTCCGCCATCGCCTGATCGTTGAAGGCGGCGTTGATCATGACCACGTCATAGAGGCCCGGATTGGTGCGGATCTTGGTCAGCATTTCCTGTTCGGAATTGAAGAAGTCGTTGACGACCTTGTTGCTGGTCGCCTTTTCGAAGGCTTCGATCGCCCACGGCTCGTCGGCGCCGTAGCCCTTCCAGTTGAGCACATGCACTTCGGCGGCACTGGCGGCCAGCGTGAGCGCGGAGGTGATGACGGCGGTCGCCGTCAGCAGGGCAGTCAGTCTTGGCATGCGCATGTTCGTTCCTCTCTTGTTTGCCCGCTTGGCGGGTCAGGCTGTCTGATGGGCCTTCTGGTTCTGGCCCGGCTCGCCCGTGGCGGCCTGGCTCAGGAAAGTCTGGATCTCGCTGTCGGTCGGCGCCGATGAGCCGCCATGGCGGGTGACGGAAAGTGCTGCCGCCGCATTGGCATAGCGCGCCGCCTCGAAGGGATGCACGCCGCGCGAGAGTGCACTGACGAAACCGCCGATATGGGTGTCGCCGGCGCCATTGGTGTCGATGGCATCGACCTTGAAGCCGGCAATGGTCTGCGTCTCGCCATTGACCAACCTCACGAAACAGCCCTTGGCGCCGGCGCGGATAACGACGCCTTCGGCCTTTGGGCAGTGGTCGGCGAGCAGCCGGGCGGCGAGTGCCTCGACATCGCCTTGCCCAGCGATCTCGACCGCTTCCGTCATGTTGCAGCTCAGCCATGTCGTACGGGCAAGCACCCGCGAAAGGATGGGACGTGGGATATCCGCGATGACCGGCGTTGGATCGAAAACGAAGGGAATGTTTTCTGGCAGCGCCTCGATCCAGTCGGTCAGCGCGTCGCGGCTGCCGGAATAGCTCAGCGTATAGCCCGACGTGAACACCCAATCATCAGGCGCGACCACCACGGGCCTCATCATCTCGAGGCTGAGAAAGCTCTCCGCACCGGGCCACGACACGAAGGTGCGCTCGGCATCCCCGGAGATCATGGCGACGCAATTGCCGCTGTCCATGACCGGCGATGGCGACGTCAGCGTTATGATGCCTTCGGCCGCAAACGCGGCGCGCAAGAAATCGCCATTCGGTCCGCTGCCGAGCTGGCCGCCGAACACAACCGTCATGCCGGTGCGGCTGGCCGCGACCATCATGTTGAAGCCGCCGCCGGCGACCTGCGCAAAGCTCGACGCGGTCTTCTCGCAGCCCGGCGCCGGCAAGGCGTCGATGCGGTAGACATAGTCGACGACGGCGCTGCCGATATGGACCAGACGCCCACTCATGCCGCGGCATCCTTGCTGGCCTTTGCCGTGCGCGCCGCGACGAGGTCTTCGGCAAGCGAGCGCACCTCCCCCATATCTATGCCGACGAGCCCGGCAATGTGTTGTTGCGGCAGTTGCGAAAAGCCGACGCAGGCGCCGGCCATGCCTGAGGCAATCGCGCCGATCGTGTCGGTGTCGCCGCCGAGATTGGCGCTGATGATTGCCGCTTGCCAGGGATCGCCCTGCGCGACTTCAAGCACGGCGAAAGCTGCCGGCACGGACTCCTGGCTGGCCACACCGGTGCCGACGAGATCGGTGATGAGCCCGATCGCATCCCGCGTGGTCTTGCCGCGCACGAGCTCCTGCGCCCAGGCGATACGCGCGGCGATATCGCCACCAGTCACCCAATGTCCGAGCCTGGCGCCTCGCCGCGCGGCTGCTACCGCGCTGTCGGAAGCGGCACGCCAGTCGCCGCCGGCGACGCCACGGCTGACGGCGGCGGCGACGGCGGCAGCCGTGGCAATGGCGATCGAGGTGTTGTGCGTCGCGCGGCAGGTCTCCGCCACCTTGGCGATAAAAGCGTCGAGCGGTTCCAGCGGCATCATGATGCCGACCGGCGCGATGCGCATGGCCGCGCCATTGGTGTCGCCCCGGCTTCCCGCCTCTTCCGCCGGCACGCCGTCATTGATGGCGTCGATGGCGCGCTTGGTCGATGGTCCCAGCAGGTCATAGCTGCCGCGCGCCTTGACCTCGCGCTCCCAGTCGAGCAGTGCGTTCACCCAGCGCGCATGATCGAAGCGGTCGCCGGACTCGACGAGAATGCGACCAAGCAGCAGCGCCTGTTCGGTATCGTCGGTGATGGTGCCGGCAACGAGCCCCTTCGACACCGGATGATCGGCAAACGGCGCCACGAAATCCTCGACATGGCCGTATAGCTCGGCGATCCGCGCCGGCGACAGAAGCTGCGTCGGCATGCCCAGCGCATCACCGAGCGCCCCACCGACAAGCGCGCCCATGGCGCGATCGAGCGTGTCGTTGGTTCTGTCCGGCATCGCTCAAAACCTCATATGCAGCGCGAAATGCGCCGGGTTGAGCAGGCTGGTTACATATTCGATCGGCCGGTCGTCAGCCGCACGCGTCAGCCGGCGTCCGCGCAGGAACGGCGTGCCTTGCGGGCAGCCGAGAATGGCGGCGTCTTCGGCATTCAGCATCTCGATGCCGACCCATTCCTCGCCATGGTCTGGGATGAGGCCGGCGCCGCGCAGCGTCTGGTGCAGCGAGCCTTCGCGCAGACCGCGCAGCGGCACGTCCTCCAGTTCGGGCGACAGCGGCAGGCGGCTGCGTTCGATGGAGATCGCATGGCCGTCGCTGGCATTGGTGCGCACCCGGTCGACGGCGATGAAGAACGGGCTTTCGATGCCAAGCAGCGCGGCAAGATCGGCATCCTCGATCACTTCAAGCCGCAGCGTCCGCGTCTCGGCATTGGCGCCGGCATTGGCCAGCGCCCGCGACCAGCCAATGCTGTCATCGACCGGCTTGCCGTCGAAAGTGACGAAGGAGCCGATGCCGACCTTGGTCGTGATCAGCCCACGGCTGGACAACTCCTCGAGGCCCTTGCGGACCGTGTTGCGGCTGACGGAAAAGCGCTGGACGAGTTCGTTCTCGCTTTGCAGGCGGTCGCCGAAGCCAAGCACGCCGGAGCGGATCTCATGTTCGAGAACGGTGGCGATCTGCTCGGGCTTGCCCGTGCCGGGAGAAAGTTGAACCGCGCGCCGCTTCATATGGGTACCTGTTCAGTAAGCCTGTATAGTCCTGTTCGATATTGGAGTTGAAGGGCGACGTCAACGATATATTTGGATTCACGCATATGCGTTGTGCTCAGGTGCCCCAAGGCATCGTTTGTTCGCATGGCGACGCTAACCGCGTAGGGCGCTCCCGTCTCCGAGACAGAGCGGGGGCAGCGCTTCCCTCAGGCGATTAGCCTTGCGCTCACACGAAGAAAAATTCCTCGATCCGTTGCTTGGCCGTCCGCAGCGCTGGCAGGATATCCCGCTCCATCGCCTCGACGGAGAGCCGCGCCGACTGCGTCGAGACGTTGATCGCCGCCACGGTCTTGCCGGCGCGGTCATAGATCGGCACCGCTATCGAGCGCAGGCCAAGTTCCAGCTCTTCATCGACGACGGCAAAGCCATCCGCCCTCGCCGCGTCGATGGCCTTGGCCAGCGCGGCGCGGCTGGTGATCGTCTTCGGCGTGCGCCGCTCGATCCTCGCCTCTGCAAGCAAGGCCTTCAGCTCATCCGCGCCCAGCCCCGCAAGCAGGACGCGCCCCATCGAGGTGCAATGCGCCGGCAGCCTGGTGCCGACATCGAGCGAAACGCTGAGGATGCGGCGGCCAGGAATGCGCGCGACATAGACGACTTCCTCGCCCGACAGCACCGCCGCGTTACAGGCCTCGTCGAACTGGGCGGCCACGTCGCGCATGATGGGTGCGGCGAATGTCCACAGCGAGGCGCCGCCGAGCCAGGAGCGCACGATGGTGAGCAGGCGCGGCGATAGCGAAAACTGCCGGCCGGATTGCGTGGCATAGCCGGTCGCGGTCAGCGTCAGCAGGAAGCGACGCGCGCCGGCGCGGGTCAGCCCCGCCTCCTCCGCCATTTCGGTCAGCGTCATCCCGGCCGGATGCCGGGCCAGTATCTCCATGACTGCAAGGCCGCGCTCCAGCGAGCCGACATGGTCGCGTGTCGTTGCCTCGTCCTCCATGCGGCCTCCGCAAGACAATGCGCCGCCTTGACTCGTCTCGGCGGCGCGATGTAAAAATATCTCATACAAAACAAATGTTCGCAATACGAACTTTTTGAACTTCGGAGTTCTTGGCGATGGTCAATTTCCTGCCGCTCAAACAGGCCGTGGCTGAGAACCTGCATGATGGCGATACGGTCGCCTTCGAAGGCTTCACGCATCTGATCCCGACGGCGGCGGCGCATGAGGCCATCCGCCAGGGCTTTCGCGACCTGACGCTCATCCGCATGACCCCCGACCTGATCTACGACCAGATGATCGGCATGGGCATGGCCAAGAAGATCATCTTCTCCTATGTCGGCAATCCCGGCGTCGGCCTGCTGCGCCGCGCCCGCGACGCCATCGAGAACGGCTTCCCCCGGTCGATCGAGATCGAGGAGCACAGCCATGCCGGCATGGCCAACGCCTACGAGGCGGGAGCTGCCGGCCTGCCTTGCGCGGTGTTCCGCGGCTATCGCGGCGCCGGGCTGGCGGCAGTCAATCCCAACATCCGCTCGGTCACCTGCCCGTTCACCGGCGAGGTGCTTGCCGCCGTTCCTTCCATCCGACCGGACGTGACCTTCATCCACGCTCAGAAGGCCGACAAAAAAGGCAATGTGCTGGTCGAAGGCATTATCGGCATCCAGAAGGAAGCGGTGCTCGCGGCCAAGCGCGCCGTGGTGACGGTAGAGGAAGTCGTCGACAATTTCGACGACCTGCATCCCAACCTCACCGTGCTGCCGCGCTGGACCATCGCTGCGATCTCGGTGGTATCAGGCGGTTCGCATCCCTCCTACACGCACGGCTACTATGCCAGGGACAACGCCGCCTATCTCGAATGGGACGACATCGCCGCCGACCGTGAAAAATTCCAGACCTGGATGCAGGCCAATGTCCTTGAGCGCACGGCGGACGATTTCGCCGGCCGCGTAAAGCATCTGAGGAGCGCGGCATGAGCGGCTTTACTCCCAATGAGATGATGACGATTGCCGCCAGCCGAGCCCTGAAAAACGACGATGTCTGCTTCGTCGGCATTGGCGCGCCGTCGGCCGCCTGCAACGTCGCGCGACTGACGCATGCGCCCGACATCACGCTGATCTATGAAAGCGGCACCATCGGCACCGCGCCCGATGTTTTGCCGCTGTCGATCGGTGACGGCGAACTTTGCGACACCGCCGTCACGACCGTCTCGGTGCCGGAGATGTTTCGCTACTGGCTGCAGGGCGGTCGCATTTCGATCGGTTTCCTCGGTGCCGCCCAGCTCGACAAGTTCGGCAACATCAACACCACCATCATCGGCGACTATGCGCATCCCAAGACCCGCCTGCCCGGCGGCGGCGGCGCGCCGGAGATCGCCACCTCGTCGAAGGAGATCTACATCACCATGGCGCAGTCCAAGCGCGGCATGGTCGAGAAGATCGACTTCTTCACCTCCTTCGGCCATGGCAATGGCGGCGACCATCGCCAGCGCCTCGGCATCGAGACCGCTGGACCGACGCTGCTGATCACCGACCTCGCCATCTGGAAGCCCGACCCGATGAGCAAGGAATTCACCGTGGTGTCGCTGCATCCCGGCGTGACGCGGCAGCAGGTGCAGGACAGCTGCGGCTGGATCGTAAAGTTCGCCGAGGCGCTTGACGAAACGCCGGCGCCGACGGAACTCGAGCTGACGACATTGCGTGACCTGCAGGCCCGCACCAAGGCGGCGCATGAGGGAAGCGGAAAAGAAAAGGCCGCATGACATGACCGAGGCATTCATCTGCGATTACATCCGCACCCCGATCGGCCGTTTCGGCGGCTCGCTGTCGTCGGTGCGGGCCGACGATCTTGGCGCCATCCCGCTGAAGGCGCTGGTCGAGCGCAATGCCGGCATCGACTGGCAGGCTGTCGACGACGTCGTCTATGGCTGCGCCAATCAGGCCGGCGAGGACAACCGCAATGTAGCCCGCATGTCGCTGCTCCTGGCCGGACTGCCGAAGGAAATTTCAGGCTCGACCGTCAATCGCCTCTGCGGGTCCGGCATGGACGCGCTCACCATTGCCGCCCGCGCCATCAAGGCGGGCGAAGCCGAGTTGATGATCGCCGGCGGCGTCGAATCGATGAGCCGCGCGCCCTTCGTCATGCCCAAGGCCGAGACCGCCTTTTCACGCCATGCCGAGATCCATGACACCACCATCGGCTGGCGTTTCATCAACCCGCTGATGAAGAAACAATATGGCGTCGATTCCATGCCGGAGACCGGCGAGAACGTCGCCGAGGATTTTTCAGTGTCGCGCGCCGACCAGGACGCCTTTGCCGTGCGCAGCCAGGACAAGGCCGTCGCGGCACAGGCCAATGGCCGGCTGGCGAAGGAGATTACCCCGGTGACGGTCCCGCAGAAAAAGGGCGATGCGACTATCGTATCGAAGGATGAGCATCCCCGCGCCGGCACCACGGTCGAGTCGCTGGCCAAATTGCCGACGCCGTTCCGGCAAGACGGCACGGTCACCGCCGGCAACGCATCGGGCGTCAACGATGGCGCGGCGGCGCTGATCATCGCCTCCGAAGCGGCTGTGAAAAAACACGGCCTGACGCCGATCGCCCGCATCCTCGGCGGCGCTGCCGCCGGCGTGGCGCCGCGCATCATGGGCATCGGCCCTGCTCCGGCGACACAAAAGCTCTGCGCTCGCCTCGGCCTGACACCGCACCAATTCGATGTCATCGAACTCAACGAAGCCTTCGCCTCCCAAGGCATCGCCGTGCGACCCCAACAACGCAAAGCCCCGGATGGGGGGCACCTCAACACCAAAAGCGGCGCCCGAGCGCTTTGTGAAACCATGGGCCTGTAGGGGGCGCCCAAATGAAGCCCCGCTGCGCGGGGGCTTT